>DVIH01000127.1 GCA_018711405.1 Candidatus Avibacteroides excrementipullorum
CTTGCAAAATAAGGGATGGTTTGACCGTGCCAAATGAGGCAATACAGGAACTTGATAAGAAAGTGAGTGAGGCGGTGAAATATTACCGATAATCACAAAATCACTCTATATTTAGTTGTATTCTGTTACTGATTTAGTAACCAAATGTAAAACTAAAGTAGTTTATTATAGTATATGGCAAGATTAAAGAATGACGGTAAAGGGCGGTTGGGTGGTAGGGCAAAAGGTACCCCCAACAAAGTAACGGCAAACGTGAAAGATTGGATTTCCCAAGTAATAGACAAAAATAGGCGGCAAATGGAACGTGATTTGAAAGCATTATCGCCTAAAGACCGTTTGTTAATGCTTGAAAAGCTAATGCAATATGTCATACCCAAACAAAAAACAGAAATGGAAATAAGGCAAATGACAGTTAAGGATGAAAATAAAACAGATAATGAATTTGATTTGTCATGTGTACCAACTGATTTGCTTATAGAAATAGCAGACTATATTCTGGATGAACAATATAAAAATATGCAAAAACAAAAATAGTGTATTTACGCTATTTATTAAGGGACGGGTGAAGTTAGAACTTTGCCCGTCTTTTGCATATAATCAAGCTTTAAAATAAGGGTGTTGTCGTTTTTGGCTACCCTTTGGCTACCCAGAAAAGGAAAATCCTCACTAAACCAATGATTTAGCAAGGATTCTACGTACTCGAAGCGGGACTTGAACCCGCACAGCCATCACTGGCCAAGGGATTTTAAGTCCCTCGTGTCTACCGATTCCACCATTCGAGCGACCTATAATAAAAAAGAGCGGAAAACGAGACTCGAACTCGCGACCCCAACCTTGGCAAGGTTGTGCTCTACCAACTGAGCTATTTCCGCATCAACGTGAGTGCAAAGGTAGGAACTTTTCCATTATTACAAAGTTAAAAGATATGAAACAGGTCAGTCGCCATAGATGACGATAACGTCTGCGCCGACTCTCTCCACCTTATAACGTTTCAAAAACTCCTTTCCCTCTCCGGAGACGGGCGAACCGCCTCCGTTCAAGTCATATTCAGTCTTGCAACTCGGGCACAGGGCATGGCAGTGGTCTTCTGAAATCGTCACCGAAACTTTGGGATCGGCCTCCACCGGACATGCACTGTCGAATGCGTAATACACCATGTTGCCTTCAAAATCCATATCGTATGACGATTGCCCCACGATGAGGCCGGCATAACCCACCCTGTATCCGTACCGGTCATCGATGGAGATGAAATATCCCGGAGAACGCAACACTGAATAGCCGGCCTGGAGCATGTTTATCCTCACCGGGCTGAAACTCATGTCGGGAATGCTCGACTTATAGCTTTCACTGCACGATGCCAGCATCATCGCCACCGCAATGAAGAATATGCGGAAATGTATTTTCAGACATTTGCCCGTCATAACGCTCCTCATCATCAATAAGGCAGGACTGCCAGCACTTCGGCTATCTTCTCAAGTCCTTTCTGGATATGGCCTTTCACCATGCCGCGTATGAAGACATTCAGTTCCGCCTTAATGGTCAGCTTTATCTTGCATTCGTTTTCATTCAGCGGGACAATCTGCACCCACAGGTTGGATGCCACCGGCGACTTGTCGGCCTCGAACTTAATGGTCTTGCAGGGTTCCCTGTCGACAATGCGCAAAGTGATGCTGCCCACCGGGTCCATCTTGAATGTTATATGGTCGGTATCAAATGACAACTCCTTGATTTTTTCCGCAGGAATCTTGTCTTTCACGCCCTCAAGATTATTCAGGTCGGCAAGTTTGGCGTATACCCTTTCCTGAGGAAATGGTACTGTTTTTATGCTGCTTTCAAAAGTATCCATGTCTAACTGCGTTTGTCTGATTGTTTTTCAAATGCCCCAATGAGCCGGATCTTTCCTCCAGGCATTGAGCGTGGGTATGTCTTTTTCCGTAATGTATCCCGTCTTAAGCGCGGTCTCGAGCACAGCCTCATAATTGGTCAGAGTGTAAAGCGTCACACCCGCATCTTCAAATGCTTTCTCCGCCACATCGAAACCGTAGGTATAGCATGCCACCATGCCCACCACTTCCGAGCCGCTCTGCCTGATGGCTTCCACTGCTTTCAAGCTGCTGCCGCCGGTAGATATGAGGTCTTCAATGACAACCACTTTCATGCCGGGTCTCAACTCCCCTTCTATGAGGTTTTCCAATCCGTGATCTTTCGGTTTGGAACGTACGTACACGAAAGGCACTCCCAACTCCTCAGCTACCAACGCACCTTGTGCAATGGCGCCTGTGGCAACACCCGCTATGGCATCGAACTCGCCGAACTTTTCAAGGACAATACGCGAAAGTTCTATCTTGATGAAACTTCTCAACGCAGGATAAGACAAAGTCTTGCGGTTGTCACAATAAAAAGGAGATTTCCAGCCCGACGCCCATGTGAACGGTTCTTCAGGTTGCAGTTTGATGGCTTTGATATTCAAAAGCTTTTCGGCCAACAAGTTTTCTAAATTGCTCATAATATATTTCATTTAAGTTTCTTTTCCTTATATTCCAATTTCCCCGACAGCGTGTCAAGCCAGCGTCCGCCTATGGCGCATGCCACACCCAGAATGACGAAAGGCACGCTCAGCCACTGTCCCATGTTCAATGCCATGTCCGACTCGAAATCCACCTGCACTTCCTTGAGAAACTCTATGAAGAAGCGGAAAGTGAATATCATGGCTATGGTAAGTCCGAAGAAGAACCCTCTGTGCAGTTTCCCCGTCTTGTAATACTTCTTATAAAGCCACATATTGATTGCAAACATGATGAAATAGGCTATCGCCTCATAAAGCTGCGCAGGATGGCGCGGCCCTTCATAACCGGCAAAAAGAAAAGCCCAAGGCACATCGGTTATCTTTCCCACTATCTCCCCGTTCATAAGGTTGCCCATGCGGATGCAACCGCCGGCAAAAGGAGTGGCTATGGCTATGAAGTCGAGCACATCCACAAAGTTAAGCCCGGTTTTCCTCACATAAAGCCACAAAGCCACAATCAGTCCTATCGTACCTCCGTGACTTGCCAGCCCTTCATAGCCTATGAACTTCCAGCCTTGCGGCGTATCCTTAAAGGGGAGTATTATCTCCAGCGGATGGCTGAAATAGTAGGCCGGCTCATAAAAGAAGCAATGCCCCAATCGGGCACCTATGAAAATGCCGAAGAAACCATAGATGAGCAGCGGGTCGAATTTCTTTTCGGGGATTCCCCTGAATCTGTACACCTTGTGTATGATATGCCATGCTACAAGTATGCCGATAGCGAAAAACAGGCTATAATATCTTATGGCCACTCCGCCTATGCGGAACAGTACAGGGTCGGGATTCCAATTTACAAACAGCAGATCCATGATTACTTGTGAGAAACGTTAAACAAGAAGTGCATCACATCTCCGTCTTCCGGCAGATAATCCTTGCCCTCCACATGTATCTTTCCGGCCTCCCTGACTGCGGCTTCCGAGCCGTATTTTATGAAGTCATCATACTTTATCACCTCCGCCCTGATAAATCCTTTCTCAAAATCGGTATGTATCACTCCGGCACATTGCGGAGCTTTCCAGCCTTTGCGGAAAGTCCAAGCCTTGACCTCCATTTCGCCTGCGGTGAAGTAGGTCTGCAGATCGAGCAAAGCATAGGCTGACTTGATGAGACGTGACACGCCAGACTCTTCCAGACCTATTTCATTCAAGAACATCTGCCGCTCATCATAATTGTCAAATTCGGCAATCTCTGATTCTATCTTCGCTGCCACGATCAGAAGTCCGGCATTCTCGTTTTTCACCGCTCCTTTGACCTGCTCCACATATTTATTGCCGTTTACCGCACTCTTCTCATCCACGTTGCACACATACAGCACCGGCTTCGTGGTAAGGAGGAACAATTCTTTTGCTATTTTCTGGTCTTCCTTGCTTTCAAAAGCAACGCTCCTTGCCGGAAGTCCTTTCTCCAAAGCCTCTTTATATTTCAGCAGCACCTCATAGGTTTGCTTGGCCGCTTTGTCGCCTCCGGTCTGAGCCTGCTTGTAGACTTTCTGCAGTCTCGACTCTATGGTCTCCAAATCTTTCAACTGAAGCTCATAGTCGATAATCTCTTTATCTCTCACAGGATTCACGCTGCCGTCAACATGGGTCACATTGTCATCATCGAAACAACGCAATACATGTATTATGGCATCGGTTTCCCTGATATTTGCAAGGAACTTGTTGCCAAGCCCCTCCCCTTTGCTTGCGCCTTTCACAAGCCCGGCTATGTCAACTATCTCGACCGTAGTGGGCACTATCCTGCCCGGATGCACCAGTTCCGCCAGCTTGTTAAGCCTGTCATCGGGGACGGTTATGACCCCCACATTAGGCTCTATCGTACAAAAAGGGAAATTAGCAGCCTGCGCTTTTGCATTAGACAAACAGTTAAACAAAGTAGACTTTCCCACATTGGGCAGCCCTACGATTCCGCATTGTAATGCCATAATATTATATTTATCGTTTTATCAAAATTGAATATCAAATACAAATACCGCCGCACGGCACACCGCACGGATATCGGACATCCTGCAAAGATAATGCAAATTATTCAATAAGGTCAGATATTTCGTCATTTTATGCCATGACAGCGGCAGAAGCATCCGCAATCTCTGCCGGTTCTACCCTGAGAAACGTATTGCCGTCATTGCCGCGCACCACTACGTTGAAAAACAGTTCACCATAGTTGTACACTTCATAGACGCGCACTACCGAGTCTGAAGAAAAGCCGCGCTCAGCCAAAACCGCGTCAAGCCCCTCAGGGAAGTTCTCGGGCAGCAACTGCCGCCAGCTGTAGACCAGATGCCCGTACAACGAATCTGAAGAACGGTTCTCAAATCCCAATATAACAGACAGCATATCCGTATCGGACACCAGGCAAACCTCCATAACACCGCTTTCAAGTTCCACACTCATCACCTCATAGCCCACATATCCCGAAACGGTCTCTGATGCATACTGCGGCAAATCAACGGGACGTACCGATACATCGTTTTTCACAAACTCCTTTTTAAAGAAGTTGCCGGAACGTGTATAATAAAGTGCAGCCAAAGAATCCCTGCCCACATCCATCAATATGATAAACAGGTCGTCACGCTCCGGTACATTTATACTGTGAATCTTTTCAATGCGCTTTCCGCTGAACTCGCCCACCGCAATGTCGGTATGTATGGGGCGCGGCAGGTTCTGAGCCGGCAGGTCTGTGTCGGTCATGGCCCATTCGCCCGAAGGCCTGAACCACGCTGTCTTGGGAATGCGTTCCACCACAAAAGAGACCTTATAGTAAAGCTCTTCGTCAGCCCAATGCGTATGTTTGGCTTTAGGAAACATGCTGTCAAATTCCGCCAGAACCTCCGCCGGGACCATACCTTCATTATCATCCTTGTCGCAGCCTGCACACAGCATGACAGACAACGAGACTAACAGTAAACACAAAACATTTCTCATAAGACATCTATTTTACTATGCTGCAAATATAAAAAATTCCGCCATCGGCCGACAGGCCATGTCGCGGAATCTGCATTACGGATTAGATATACTGCCGAAAGCATCAGATTTTTTTCTTGCCCGACATGTAGTTCTCCTGATATTCTTGCATGAAACTTTCTATATGCCTCATCTTCTTTTCCTCCAGAATCTCATTGACAGCTATCAGTATGCCGGTCTCCTCCACATCGCCGAACTCATCGTTGACACCGCTGCCAAAGACTTTCATCGTAGGCGAAAGCCCCATATATGCATTCACCAGAGGCGGAATCTTCAATCCGAAATTCCTTATCTCCCTGTTGAGAATCTTATAATCATCTTTGAAAGCATCCTCGCACAATATTTTCCTGAACTTGTCTATGTCAGACTCTATCACTATGGGGTTTTTCGGGACAATCAGACTGTCCTTGTCTGCAAAATGCTTGTTCAGGAAATAAAGAATCATATCCCTGCCCTCCCTGTTGTAACTCGGATACATGGTCACCTTTCCGAAGAAATATTTCACTTCGGGCATCAGCACTGTCAATGCGCCGAGACCGTCCCAAAGGTTGTCGAGCGCAAAGATGCTCTTGGTGCCCATCCTTGTAGACTGATACTCCAGCGTGACGAAAGAACGCCCCAGCTCTATGGTGGTGGGCAGATATTCCTTTATGAACTTCTCCGAGAAATGAAACAGGTGAGAAGTAGCCAGAAGCGGCTGCCCTTCCTCATCGAACTTCACATCCGAGCCGAGTATGTATCTGTATCCTCCTATGATTTTCTCCGCTTCCGGGTCCCACACTATCAGCTGCTTGCACGGCTCCAGCATTGTGTCATACTGGTCTATGTCGAGCGGAAGTCCGGTCCCGCCGCCTGCATCCCTGAATGCTTCCTCGCGCAACCGCCCTATCTCCCTCATCAGGTTGGGCGACTCGGCTGCCGTAGTGATATATATATGGTTATGGCTCTTATTGGTCGAACGCAACCTTTTGTCTTCGGTCAGTTCTTTCTTCAGCAGTTCGACATCTACAGGAGGGATTATATCTTCCATTGTCTTAATATTAACGTTACAGTTTATAAACGATGTCTTTCACATACTCGGCCCATTGCGATGGATTCCGGCCTGCATCGAAAGTCTCCCACTTGATGGGTTTGCCGATATGGACATCGAAAGTTTTACCTTTGTTCTTGAACATCTCGTCTGCAAGATAGAGCATCGCCACATTGAATTTTATGCCGAGCATCTTGCACAGGTTGGCAAGATTGTAGAAAAAGTTGGAGTTCTGACCGTAGAAATGAATAGGCACCACGTCTCTATGCGTTTCCACACTTTTGACGACAAAGGTTTTCTTCCATTCCAGGTCGACTATCCTGCCTTTCACGCGCCTTGAGCAAAGACCTGCCGGAAACATTATCAGGTGATTGTCGGAATTGAATCCGGCTTCCACCATTTTCGGGAAACTGCGTGCCTGGCCGCCCGTCTTGTTCACCGGGATGCACAGCGGCGCAAGCCCCTTGAGGTTCATAAGCAAATCGTTTACCAGATATTTTATCCTGCCATCATACTTGGTGCCAAGTATGTAGCCTATCGCCACTCCGTCCAGTCCGCCCAGCGGATGATTGGAGACGAAAGTACACAGACCGTCATCGGGCAGGTTTTCCAGTCCCGATATGTTCAATTTCACTTCAAGAAAATCGAGTACCCCAGAAAGGAAATCCACCCCTTCTTTCCCTCGTGCGGAAGAAAGAAAACGGTTGCAGTCATCCTGGTGCGCTATTTTCTTCAGATAGGATATGACGAAACGCGGAATCTTTTTATACTTGTCCGGAGCTTTAGCTCTCAAAATCTCGTCTATATCAATCAAAAAGTCCTGTTTTTCCGACATTCTCAGTACTCTAAATATCCGCAAAAATATATCATTATATTTTAAAATGTAAATTTTCGACCGTAAAATTTACATGTGCAGCCAATATTTTTGCCGATTGCCGTCTTTGAGGCAGTTTACCTTACATTTTTCTGTCGTTTTTCCAACTTGCCAGGCTTTGTCCACGCCGGCTTCATGCTACTTGCGTTTTTTCTTTTTCTTGCTCTTTTTCGCCCAAACGCTGTCATCGCCGAAGTCAAAAAACTCATCATCGCTGAAGAATTTCCTGAAGTCGTCATGTTTGCGGACATCTTCTTTCGCACGCGCCTTGCTCTTTCTCCTGTCTGCTCCCTGTTTTTTCGGTGCGTCGTCGTCCTTTCCCTCCGCATCAGAGTATTCCACAGTGACTTTGCGTTTGTTCACCGTCAGTCGTCCGAGAGCCTTTATCACCTTGTCGGCATATTCTTCCGGCACTTCAAAGAAAGAGAAATTCTGCATTATGTCGATGCGCCCGATGTCGATGCGCCGGTGCAGGTTGTGGTTGAGCATGTCCATCACTCTCGGCGGTGTCATGCCGTCTGTCCTTCCCATGTTGAGGAACAGACGTGCGAAACCTTCTTCCGCCACACGGCGGCTGCCGCCTTTCTTGCCTTTTTTCTTTTCGCGCCCCGACTGTTCCCCCTTGCCGCTTATGGTCTCTATCTCTTCGGCGTTGCTGTAATAGTCGAGGAATCGGTTGAACTCAAGAGACACTACTCTCTTTATAAGATCATCCTTGTCGAGCCAGTCGAGCTTGCGGTATATGCCCGGCAGAAACGAAGCTATCTCCTCTTCGTTGACCTGCACGGCTTCTATCTCGTCTATCACCTTTATGAGCTGTTTTTCGCAGATTTCCTGTCCGGTAGGCAGTTTTCCTTCCTCAAATTTCTTGCCTATCACCTTTTCTATCATGCGCACCTTGCCTTTTTCCTTCATGTTGATGATGGCGATAGACGTTCCGGTCTTCCCAGCGCGTCCGGTACGTCCGCTGCGATGGGTGTAGACCTCTATGTCGTCGGGGAAGCCATAGTTTATGACATGCGTCAGGTCGTCCACGTCAAGCCCTCTGGCCGCCACATCGGTAGCCACAAGTATCTGCAATCTCCTTTGGCGGAACTTCTGCATCACCAGGTCGCGCTGGGCCTGCGACAGTTCGCCATGCAGCGAATCGGCGTTGTAGCCATCGGTGATGAGTTTGTCGGCAATCTCCTGTGTCTCGAGCCTCGTGCGGCAAAACACTATGCCGTATATGTCGGGATAGTAGTCGGCAATGCGTTTCAAGGCCAGATATTTGTGGCGCGAATGCACCATATAATATATGTGATGCACGTTTTCCGCGCCCGAATTCTTGTAGCCTATGACTATCTCTTTGGCATTGCGCAGATAGTTTTTCGCAATCTTTGATATTTCGGGCGACATGGTGGCCGAGAACATCAGCGTGTTTCTGCCCTCCGGCACACGTTCGAGTATGGCGTTGATGCTGTCGGTAAATCCCATGTCGAGCATCTCGTCTGCCTCGTCCATCACCACCTTGCTTATGGTGTCGAGCTTCGTGGCCTTCCTTTCGAGTAGGTCGATGAGACGTCCCGGCGTGGCCACTATGATATGCACTCCTTTTTTGAAATTCCTTATCTGGTTTTCTATGGAAGTACCTCCGTACACCGGCAGCACCTGCATATCTTCCATATATTTGGAATAATCTCTCAAATCGTTGGCTATTTGCAGGCACAGTTCCCTCGTGGGACACAGTATGAGAGCCTGAGGCTCTTTCCGGCTAATGTCTATCCCTTGCAGAAGAGGAATGCCGAACGCCGCCGTTTTGCCCGTTCCCGTCTGGGCAAGCGCCACCACATCATTGTCATTGTCGCCCAGCAGGTACGGAATCACTTCTTCCTGCACAGGCATGGGGTGTTCGTACCCCAATTCCTTAATAGCCTTCAGTATCTCCTCAGAGACTCCAAGCTCTTCAAATGTCTTCATCCGATAAAATTTGTTTGTGCAAAGATACGAATAAATCATTATATACACAGTAAATCAGAACTTTTATGCCGCTTTGCTGACCCGACGGCAGGCATCAGCCCGGGATGTGCGCCATCTTCGCCCGGGATCGGCTCGGTGTCGGGCAAAGATGTACGCCATCTTCGCCCGGGATGGCGCACATCCCGGGAGGGGGTCGGCGTCATCTTTTTTTTCGATGAAAACAGGATAGAATCAGAATCTTTTCAGTTAAATTTGCAATTGGATTCAAAACAGACTTTGTTAACAGACCAAATACATATTTTTATTATGAGAAACGTAAAGATTTTTTTCAGAAACGCATTATCACTGCTGATAATAGCTGTAGCTGCGGCATCATGCTCCAAGCAAGGTAAGGATTACACCGATTACATCCCCAAAGACGCCGCAATAGTCATGAAAGTAAACATGGGCAGCATCATGGCAAAGACCGATGCAAAGTCGAACAAGCTCATTGCATCGCAGATAGGTCAACTGACCGGCACGGAAAAAGAAATGGCCGAAGCCCTGCTGGGCAATCCCGAACAGCTCGGCATTGACATGAAACAAGATGCATACGTATTCATAGCCGACAAGGAAAGCGACAAAGGCGGCATCGTGTTCGGACTGACCGACATGGACAAATTTGCCGCGACACTGTCGCAAATTGCAGGCAGTCCAGAGATAACCGAAAAGGACGGCATGAAAAGGCTTTGCCCTGACGGTGAGACAGCATTGGCTTTCAACGACAATTTCTGCCTGGCTTTTATAGACGAAAGCAAGAAAGAGGCCGCAGCGCAACTGGACGCCCTGCTGGCCATGCCGGAACAAGACAACATCAACGCGCTGAAATCGTTCGCCGCATTCAAGGCAGGCAAGGCCGACATGGGAATGCTCATTGCATTGGAAACCATATTGGAATACGGACAGGAATATTCGCAAATGCTGCCCGAAGATTTCACTGTGGACGACTGCTACATGGCATACTCCATACTGTTTGACAACGGCAAGACCACCATGTCATGCCGTTATGACGCAGAGTCGGAAGCGAGCAAAGAATACATCAGAAAATATACCGGCATATCGGGCAAGGCAGGAACGGAGTTTTTCAAGTATTTAGACAAAAACGCCCTCATGGCATTTGTCACAAACACCAATGGAGAGAAACTGACAGAATACCTCAAGTCGATGCCGGGGTTGGAACAGGAACTTGATGCGGACAGAGATGTGAGGGAAGCGTTCAGCCTGCTCAGCTCCATAGACGGAGACATCGCGATAGGCGTCAACTCCATGATAGCAGTACCCGAAATACTGATATGCGCCAATGTGAAAAACGATGACATCGTGAAATACCTCACAATAAAACTGAACGGAACCAAGCTGGAGGAAGGCAGATACTCGGCAAACATAGAGGGACTTATCTCATTCTATTACGGCATGGACGGAAACACGTTCTACGCCAGCCTCTCGCCAGACAACAGAGACGGACTGAAAGCCAAAGACGAATCATTGGCCGACAGCAGATATTACGACAAGGCCAAAAACTCGTATGCCTACGGCATGATAAACGCAGCCAACATCATGTCCATACCGCTCGTACAAAACTACCTGCAATATGCAGAGCCGGCAGTAATCCAATTGCTGAACAACCTAGATTACATAGAGGTAGCAAACAAAGACCCGGAAAGCGGGGAACTGGTAATCTACACCAAAGACAACTCGAACCTGCTGAAACAGCTCTTCGAGCTTGGCATAGGACAGCTATCCTGACATACAAGGGATGGAACGCATAACGACAGGCCGGATATTGCCCGATGCATTCAAAGGCACTGATGTGCAGTCGGACATCTGGAACAAAGACATAACCTTTGAGAAAGGATTGTCATATCTCATAGAGGCGGCTTCCGGCACAGGGAAGTCGTCTCTGTGCAGCTACATCTACGGATACAGATGCGACTACTCCGGGACAATAGCTTTCGACGGGAAGGACATACGCTCCCTGTCGCCTGCCGAATGGACGGAAACGAGGCGGACAAGCCTCGCATACCTGTTTCAGGAACTGCGCCTGTTCGCTCCGCTCACAGCCAGAGAGAACGTACTGCTCAAGAACGACCTCACAGGCTGCAAGACCGGAAAAGAGATAGACACGCTGTTTGAGACGCTCGGACTGGCAGACAAGGCAGACAAACGCGCCGGACTCCTGTCGTTCGGCCAGCAGCAAAGAGTGGCTTTCATCCGGATGCTGTGCCAGCCCGCCGACTTCTTCATCCTCGACGAGCCGATAAGCCACATAGACGATGACGGAGCAAAAACAATGACGGAACTGCTCATGGCCGAAGCGCGCCGAAGCGTCGCCGGCATCATAACCACTTCCATAGGACGGCATCCCGAAATGAAGTACGACAAAACATTCAGACTATGAAACTTATCAGCAAACTGCTCTCGGCACACATCAGCACACCGCAAACCATAGGTTTTCTGGTCGCCAACCTGGCAGGCCTGTTCATAGTCATGGCAAGCGTACAGTTTTTCTTCGATGCCAGACCGCTGCTGAAAGGAGACGAGTCCATCATAAAGGACACCTACCTGATATTGTCCAAACACATAACGTCATTGCACGGAGAAGAGAGTTTCTTCACACAGGAGGAGACAGAGACGCTCAGCGAGTTCAACGGAGTGGAAAGATTCGGCACCTTCACACCGTCACTATACGAGGTGAGTGCGGCTGTGGCTTTGGGCAATTCGGGAGCAAGGCTTTCCACCGACATGTTCTTTGAATCCGTCCCCGATGAGTTCGTCGACATCGACAAGACACGATGGCATTACAAGGAAGGAAGCAAATCGGTCCCCATAGTATTGCCCAAAGACTATCTCGATCTGTATAACTTCGGATTCGCCAAGTCAAAAGACATGCCCATGCTGTCAGAAAGGCTACTCTCCATGATAGCCATAGAAATCACCATATCGGGCAACGGAAAGAACGACAAATATTCCGGTTACATAGCCGGACTGTCTGAAAGGCTCAACACCATACTCGTGCCGGAAAGTTTCATGGATTATGCCAACAAGACATACGCACCCGGCAGGCAGAGGCAGCCTTCGCGAGTAATAGTAGAGACGGACAATCCAGGCGACAAGCGTTTCATGGAGTACCTGGAAAGCCACGACATAGCTACAACCGGCAATGACGGCGGGCGTGCCATGTCCTTTCTGAAGACTGCATCGCTTTGCGTAGGAGCCACCGGGCTCCTCATCTGCGCCATATCGACTTTCCTGCTGACGCTGAGCATATATATAATGATAGAGAAAAACAAGAAGACCATAGAAAGCCTGCGGCTGATAGGATACAGGCCTGTACAGATTTCAAGTTACTATGCAGCCCTGAGCCTTAAGCTCAACCTTTCGGCCGCCTTGCTTGCCTCAATCGCCGTGCCTGTCTTCCGCGCATGGTATATGCACGAGATGCAACAGCTGTTGTCCTCCCCTGCCGGAAGCGCGTGGGGCAACATATATCCCGCACTCATCACCGGAGCGATACTGTTTGCCGCAACGCAGCTGCTCGACATAACAATCATTACAAAGCGCCTGTCGGAAAAATGATGCACCTGCGCCACACATACCACACAGGCAGGACGGCAAGGACGCTCCTGATACTGGCGATGCTCTGCCACATGGCCATTACGTTTTCCTGTTCCGGCAACCGGACAAAAGACGCCATGACGGAAAACCGGCGGGAATCTCTGTCCGCAGACTCGCTTTACGAAGACCCTGTGGCGGCAAAAGCCATGCTCGACAGCATGATGAAAAGCACTGACGACAGCCTGACATATCATTACCTGATGTCATACTACCTCAAGCCATGCGCCATATTGCGGCAATACGATTCGGTGACATACTACGGAGGCCTGATAAACCGTTTCGCCGAAAGCCACAGACAAATCTATGAAAAAGACTCCGTTTACAGGAAAATGATGGAAAACATGTTCTACACTCAAGGCGCAATGTATTCCATCCTGCGGAAAGCCGACTCGGCCCTTGTATATCTGAGGAAAGCCTACGGGTTCTCACAAAAAGAATACCGCATAAGGATACTGCTGGCAGTGGGAGAGACGTATTACCGCATCGGCAACTATCCGCGAAGCGTATTCCACTACCGGGAGGCTATGATGCTCAACGATTCGCTCGGACAACCCATAAACCCGTACACCATATCGGGAGGATTGGCACAGACATACCTGCAATCGCACGACTATGACCAGGCGGAGAAATATCTGAAACTAAGCATAAACGGATACGACTCTATGGACAACATAGACAAACTTTTTCTCCTGAACAGTTTCGGCAACCTGTATTACAACAAAAAAGAATATGCCAAAGCACTGCCTTTCTTCGCGAAAGCCGACTCCATGACAAAGGCCGACAAAGCCCTCGCGTCCAACATGTATATAGCACGCATGAACATGTGCGAGATATACATACTGCTTTCCATGTTCGACTCGGCCAAAGTATGCCTTGATGAGATAAGCCCGTATTTCTCCTCTTCGGGCAACGAAATATACCGCTACCACCTGTCCACCCTGAAATTCGCCTTATGCTCGAAAGAGAAAGACATGCAGAAAGCCGCAAGAATGATAAGAAAAATGGAACGGACGCTAAACGAAGGGCCGGAAGACCTCAAGACCATACGGGAAAGATACATGAGAGACTATTATGCGGAAGCAGGACTGTTTGACAAGGCATACCGCATGGAACACCACATTGCCGGAAAAGACGATTCGCTGAGAAACATAGCGGTACAGACCAGCATTGCCAACATGACACTGCAATACCAGCAAGACACACTGCTGCTCGGGCAAAGAAACTTCATCAGGATACAAAACGGAAACATCGAAAGGATGCGCCTGTATATATGGCTCTGCGTACTCATGGTCATAACCGTGACATGCATAGGAGGCTCGGCCATTGTCATTATGAAAAAACAAAAGGAAAAGATGATAGCCAAACACATGGAAAACATCAACCGTCTGAGGATGGAAAACGTGAGAAACTGCATCTCGCCGCACTTCACTTTCAACGTCATCAACCGCTACATGTCGAAATACAGCGAAGACGATCCCCACCGCAACGACATGATGAGTCTGGTGAAACTGCTCAGAAGGAGCCTTGAGGTAAGCAGCCAGACCACAGTAAACCTCGCTGAAGAACTGGACTTCGTGACCACATACGTCTCGCTCGAATGCAACACGTGGGGAGCAGATTTCCGTTTTGAGATAAACTGCCCGGAAAGCATAGACACGACAACGACACAAATACCCTCGATGATAATACAGATTCCGGTGGAAAACGCCATAAAACACGGACTGCGTGGCACAGAAGGCAAAAAGATGCTGGCCATCGACATCGAAGACAAAGAAAACGATACGGTCATCACCGTAAGAAACAACGGGACAGGCTATAAGCCGCGCCTCATGTCATCGGGTACAGGAAAAGGACTGAAAGTCATATACCAGACCATAGAACTCCTCAACATAAAGAACAAAAACAAAATAAGGTTTTCCATATCGGCCGACAACCCTGAAAACACAGGCTCGGAGGGGACGCGCGTGGTCATCTCCATCCCCAAGTCATACAATTATCACATATCATAACAGAAGACAAGCATACGCGATAGTAGTGTTTTTCGCCCGATTGACATAAAAATAACAGCCATTGGTTATAATACGGTCGAGACTAAATTTGTACGGTTCGCAGACAAATATTATCTTAGCAAAGAATTTTTGTTTTTTATGAAGACATTTAAAGTTCAAATCATAGACGATGATGAAATTGCCATAGACGAACTGGCCAAATCGCTGTCAAAATATCCCCAATTTGAAATAGTCGGCAAAAACAACAATGCCGCTGCGGGAGAGAAGACCTTGTTTGCCGAGCAGCCCGACCTGCTGTTCCTGGACGTGGAACTGCCCGACATGAAAGGACTGGAACTGCTCAACACCATCCACGACCGCATATTGTGGGACATGAAAGTAATATTCTACTCCTCATACGAGAAATACATACTGAGCGCCATGCGGGAAGCGGCATTCGACTTCCTGCTGAAACCATTCGACGCCGACGAGCTGCACGGCATCCTGGAACGATTCATAAGACATGCAGGCGATGCGGACACACATGCCGAACCGGCAAAGGCACCCGAATGCCAGAGGGAACACAACTTTCTGATAAGTACCGTGACCGGATACAGAAAAGTGAGTACGGACGACATAGGCATATTCGAACACAACAACATGCGCAAACTGTGGAACGTCTACCTCAACGACGGCAACGTGCTCAGCCTGAAAAGAGGCACATCGGCGGAAGACATACTGAACTACTCACGCTCTTTCGTACAGATAAGCCAATCGATGATAATCAACATAGCATACCTGTCGAGCATTCACGGAAAACTGTGCAGTCTGTACCCGCCTTTCGACATGAGAACCGACCTGCTCATCTCGCGGGGTTACCTGAAGAAACTACAGGAAAGGCTTAACTTCATCTGACGGGACAACGGGCGGAAGACGACCGGGACGTAAGGCAATGCCGCCGTTTTACAGCAGTCAGGGCAACAGTAAGAGAATTTATAAGTATCTTTGCAACCGGGAATGCCCGAAACTCATGCAGCAATGGTAAAAGCCAAAGTAGACAAATTCACTTACATGACGACCGAAAAGGTGCCGAAGCTCATAATGGAGCTGTCGGTCCCCACCATAATAAGCATGCTCGTGACATCTTTCTACAACATGGCCGATACCTATTTCGTGGGCAAGCTCGACACGCAGTCCACCGCCGCCGTAGGCATCACGTTTTCGGTGATGGCCATGATACAGGCCATGGGATTCTTTTTCGGACACGGCTCAGGCAACTACATATCGCGGCATCTCGGGGCAAAAGACTACAAGGCCGCCGAGAAAATGGCCGCCACAGGATTTTTCTCGGCACTGATTGCCGGTGTGCTGTTCGCCACCATAGGGCTGATATTTCTGCGCCCCCTCTGCATCATGCTCGGCTCCACTCCCACCATACTGCCCTACACGGAACAATATATGGGCATCATACTGCTCGGCGCACCGTTCATGACAGCTTCGCTGGTACTCAACAACCAGATGCGTTTCCAGGGCAACGCCGTCTATGCCATGGTGGGCATCACCACCGGTGCCATACTCAACATCATCCTGGCACCCATCCTGATATTCATATTCCACATGGGTGTGAAAGGCGCAGCCATAGCCACTGTCATAAGCCAGATATGCAGCTTTCTGCTGTTGCTCTACATGGACAGTCGCGGTTCCAACATCAAGATCCGCGCGCGCAACTTCACCCCGCGCCTCTCCTATCTCAAGGAAATAACGGGCGGAGGAGCGCCGTCGCTCTTCAGGCAAGGGCTGGGATGCACCGCCACCGCACTGATGAACGTGGCGGCAGGAGCATACGGCGATGCCGCCATAGCCGGCATGTCGATAGTGGGGCGCGTATGCTTCTTCATAAGCGCGGTAGTCATAGGATTCGGACAAGGCTTCCAGCCGGTATGCGGGTTCAACTACGGTGCAGGACTTAACTCGCGCGTCAGGAAAGGCTTCTGGTTTTGCGTGAAAGGCAGCTTCCTGTTCATGCTCGCAGTCTCGATTGTCGGCTTCATCTGTTCCGAACCGATAATCGAAGCATTCCGCGAAGGAGATCCGGCCGTGACATCGGTGGGCGTGAGCGCATTGCGCTGGCAGCTCGTCACATTCCCGCTCGGAGCGTTCATCATCATGAGCAACATGATGTTGCAGACCATACGCAAGTCGGTACGCGCCACAATCCTGGCATCGGCCAGACAAGGCCTGTTCTTCATACCGCTCATCATCATCCTGCCCCAATATATGGGGCTGACGGGCGTGGAAATGTGCCAGGCCGGAGCCGACCTGCTCTCATTCCTGCTCGCCCTGCCGCTCACCATCCCCATACTGAAAAGACTCAAGTCAGACCGTCCCCAATTCTCCGAAAAACAACCCGTCTGAAGATCGGCTCGGTCACCTCCCGGGATGTGCGCCATCTTCGCCCGATACCGAGCCGATACCGGGCAATGATCGGCTCGATCCCCGAACGACACCGAGCCGATGCCTCAAGCACCCCGAAAAGATAAGAGACAGGCACACGCAAACATCTGCCGCACACCCCATTCTACCCGCCGTTTTGCATGACAAATGCAAAAAAAGCATTCCATTGTGGGATAATAACGACATAAATCCTTATTTTTGCTTTTCATTAGGGAAACTGCATACAAAAACAAAAAGAATGAAAATCAAAATAATAAACAAATCAAAACATCAGTTGCCGAGCTACGCCACCCCGCTGTCGGCAGGAATGGACCTGAGAGCCAACTTAGACTGCGACATCAAGCTGGAACCGCTGCAACGCAAACTCATCCCCACCGGGCTGTACATAGCCCTGCCGGAAGGATATGAAGCGCAAATCAGGCCAAGAAGCGGACTGGCCCTGAAAAGCGGCATCACGCTGCTCAACACTCCGGGCACCATAGACGCCGATTACAGAGGAGAGATAGGAGTAATCATGATAAACCTGTCGAACGAAATATTCACCGTGAAAGACGGCGACAGGATAGCGCAAATGGTCATTGCACGCCACGAACACACCACATGGGAAGAAGCCGATGCGCTGGACAGCACCGACAGGGGAGCAGGAGGATTCGGACACACCGGCACAAAATGAAAGACATGATGAGACATACACTCCTGCTACTGGCCTTCATCTGCGCCGCCATCTTGCCACAGGCCGCATTGCACGCCCAACAGCCGGGACAAGCAGAGCAGCCGCAAGCCGCACATGCGCAACTGACACCGCAGCAAAGGCAACTGTTCGACTACTGCTTCCTCGAAGCCGAAAGACAGAAACAGAAAAACGAACTGTCGGCAGCATACCACCTATTCGACTACTGCCTGCACATAGACAGCACATCGGCAGCCGTGTGGAACGAGCTCAGTTTCCTATACATCTATATAAAGGAAAACGACAAGGCTCTCCACGCCATGAAAAAAGCAGTGGAATGCGCACCCGATGACTTCTGGCTCAGGATGAACCTGGCAAAATTCCACATGGCATCGAGAGACACGGAAAACGCCATCAGAGAAATGGAAAACATAGCAAGGCTCTTTCCCGAAAAAATAGAGGCACAGATGACACTGATAGCACTCTACGAACAGACCAACCGTTTCGACAAAGTGATAGAGACACTTGACACTCTGGAGGAAAAAAGAGGAACAAGCCCCGAGACAAGCATAGAGAAAGCCAAAGCATACATCTATCTGCAACAGCCAGGCAAAGCAGCCGATGAGATAAGGAAACTGGCAGAACTCTATCCGGAAGAAACAGACTACCGCATACTGCTCGGCAACATCCTCATGGACACTGACGAAGAAGAAGCCGTGAAAATATACCGCGAAGTGCTGCAAAGCGACCCCGACAACGAAGTGGCGCTCTACAACATTGCGCTCTACCACAAACATGCCGGACAGACAGAACTCTACAACCGCGAATGCGACTCCATCTTGACCAACAGCAAAATCAGCACCGCATTCAAAAGCGAAATGATGAAAAGTTTCTTCCCCGACTGGCAGGCCGACAAAGACACGCTGAAGATGATATACCGGTTTGACCTGGCGCTCGGAGCAGACGAAAGAGAAGACGATGCCATGATATACATGCTCTACGCATCTTTCCTGCTGCAAATAGACAAAGCAGCCGAAGCAATGCCCGTCATGGAAAAAGCACTCGAGATAGACCCGCAACAAACACCTGCACGCCTGCAACTCATATCGCTCTACGCACAACGCAACGATGCCGCCAACATCACAAGGCTGTGCGAAGACGGAGTGAGGCTGCATCCGGACATGTTCCAGTTCTATTTCTATCTCGGCATATCATACTACCAGCAGGAACGCATAGATGAAGCGATAGCCACATGCGAGAAAGCCAAAAGCACTTTCACAAGCGACATAAGGACAGAAGCCATATCCGAACTGCTCGGCATGCTCGGCGACCTGTATCACCAGAAAGGAGATGACGGGAAAGCGTTTGAGAACTACGACCTCGCACTGGAATATGACTCCGACAATTACCTTGTGCTCAACAATTACGCATACTTCCTTTCGCTCAAAGAGACAGAACTGGAGAGAGCCGCCGACATGGCGAAAAAAGCCGTTGACGCCAATCCCGACAACGGCACATACGCCGACACCTATGCATGGATTCTCTTCCTGCAAAAAAACTACGGACTGGCAAAAGAATACATAGACAAAGCCATGCTCGATGAAAGCTGCAAGACAAGCGATGTGCTGGAACACGCCGGCGACATATACATAATGAACAACGACAAGGAACAGGCACTCGAATACTGGAGACAAGCCGCCGAGCAAGACTCCGACAACAAAACATTGCAGAAAAAAATAAAACGAAAAAAATACATAAGACAATAAGACTAACCAAAGAACAGGAATCATGCTAAGAAACATATCTTTATTCATAGTCGTCATAATAGCTGCTCTGGCCGTCTCCTGCCGCACAAGCAAACAGGAAGTCAGGACAAACACCGAATATGAAAACGGACAGAAATACATAGAATCGGTCATGCAGAACTGCTGCGGCTTCGACCTCCTCTCATACAAGATGAAACTGACCGCATCGGCAAACACGCAATCCATATCGGCCAACTGCAATGTGAAAATAAAGAAAGACAAGTTCATAAGCATATCGGTAGTCCTGCCCATTCTCGGGATAGAAGTGGCAAGAATGGAAATAGACCACAACGGCCTGTTGCTCGTAGACAAATGGCACAAGAAATATCTCACGTTCAGCAATGAAGACATAAAAAACATGTGCGGCATAGAGCTGAACTATTACTCCATACAGGCCCTCATGACCGGCCACCTGTTCATTCCCGGCGAAAAGCACCTCAACAAAGGCAACATAAGACATCTTCTCACATCGAAAGACGAATCGGGAAACATTGTCATAGCCTTGAGCGGAAAGACATACAGGCTCGATTTCACCACCATCGCCGCAAGCAGACAGATAGCACAGACGGAAGTGGCCGCAAGAGAGGGAAAAAAGATGAAATGGCACTATAACAAATACAGCAAACAGGAAAACAGACAGTTCCCCACAAGCATAAAAGTAGAGATAGAAAGCCACCCGCAGAAATTCTATCTCAACATGGACATCAGCAGGATAGCCAACTCCACAGGGGAAATAGAAAAAATAGAACTATCCGACAGATACGAGAAAGCCAGCATCAATGACATAAACAAACTGATCCCCTCATTCTGAACCCGACATGCGTAAAACGATGAAACATATAGTTGCCGCACTGCTGTGCATGTTGCTGCTGCCGCTCACGCTTGCCGCACAGACCAACAAGACCATCAAGGAACTCGAAAAGCAAAGAGAACAACTGTATGGACAAATCGAAGAAAACAAGTCGCTGCTCAACACCACGAAGAAAAACGCCGAAAACCAGATGAGCCAACTCGCTGTAATAAGCGCGCAGATAGAGGAAAGGAAAAAATACATCAACAAACTCAACAAAGACATAACAGCCGTAGACAAAGAAATAACCATCGTGGAAAAACAACTGCGGCAACTCGAAAAAGAACTGAAAGACACGAAGGAGAAATACAAGACATCGGTCAAGCAAATCCGTAAAAAGAACAAGATACAGGACAAACTGCTATTCATCTTCTCTGCCGACAATCTGGCACAAATGTACCGGAGGATGAGATATCTCAACGAATATGCCACATATCAGGAGATACAAGGCAAAAAGATTATAAGAAAGCAAGACGAGACCAAAAAGAAGAAGCAGGAACTTGTCAGCGTGAAAGAAGAAAAGACAAAACTCCTGTCGGAAAGAGAAGCTGAAAAAGAAAAACTGGAACAACAGGAAAAAGACCAGCAATCCATAATCAACGGGTTGAAAAAGAAACAAAAACAGCTGCAAAAAATAATCCGCAAAAAGCAGAAAGAGGCTTCAAGCCTCAACAACAAGATAGACCGCCTCATACAAATTGAAATAGAAAAGGCGAAAAAACGCGCGGAAGAAGAAGCACGCAAGGCAAGAGAAGCCGCAAAAAAAGAAAATGCCGGCAAAAAAGAAAAAGCAGAAAAAATACCTGCCTACAACGCGGCTAAAGCAGACATGGCATTGTCCGGCGACTTTGAGAAAAACAAAGGCATACTGCCGGTGCCCATTACAGGCTCATACCTCATCGTAAGTCATTACGGCCAGTACAATGTGACCGGGCTGAAAGGCGTGAAACTCGACAACAAAGGCATAGACATACAAGGCAAACCGGGAGCAAAAGCCAAAGCGATATTCAACGGCGAAGTATCGGCCATCTTCGAACACATGGGGCTGAAAGGCATAATCATCAGGCACGGCAAATACATATCGGTGTATTACAAACTGTCGGCAGTATCAGTCAACAAAGGAGACAAAGTCAAGACCGGACAACAACTCGGCACCATATACACTGACAAGGAAAACGGCAATGCCACCATACTGCATTTCCAACTGAGAAATGAAAAGGCAAAACTCAATCCCGAACTCTGGCTCGACAAATGACGCGCAATGAATGAATATCTGAAAAACGGGATAAAACTGATTTCCGCAAATATCGTAGCCCAAGTCACGGCATTCATGCTCGTGCCTTTCATAGCAAGGCTGTATGCGCCCGAAGAACTCGGAATCCTCACTCTCTTCCTCACGCTGGGCGGAATACTCGCCATGCTCGGGAACGGGAAATACGAATACGCCATAGTCCAGGCAGGAAACCGCAAGGAAGCCGCGTCGATATTCTCCTTGTGCCTGTTCATCAACATATCGCTCCACCTGCTCATAACCATACTGCTGCTACTGGCAGGAAACGAACTGCTCCACCTGCTCAAAAACTACGACGCCATAAGCAACTACAAATTTTACCTGCCTCTCTACTCGTTCATACTGGCACTGGCCGCCGCATTGACAGGCTGGTTCAACTATCACAAACGGTTCAACCTCACGGCACGATACAACTTCATCCAAATCATATCCAACGGAGTATTCAAAATAGCGGCAGGACTCCTGTCCATGAAAGTTACCGGACTGATTCTGTCCAACGTGGCAAGCCACCTGTCGGGCATAGCATGTGCAATCTCGCAAAGACACGTGCTGCGCGGCATCATCGGCACAGACAAAAAAGCCATAAAGACCGCAGCGACCAAATACGCCAACTATCCCAAATACTCTTTGGCAAGGACTGTGGTCAATATGATAGCCACCAACCTGCCTGTCCTTATACTGTCGGTATATTTCAACATGGAGGAAATAGGATTCATAAGCATGGCAATAACACTTGCATTCAGACCTCTCAACATACTGTCGCTCGCCTCCAACCAGGTGCTGTTCAAAAAATATTCGGAGATGAAAAACCGGAAGATACAGATGTGGAAAAGCATGAGAAAGCTCCTCGTCAAATCATCGGCCGGCATGGCAATCGCATTTGCCGCCATCTACATCTGCCTTGACTGGCTGACAAGCATAATACTCGGAAGCGAATGGGCAGAATGCTCCACATATATCAAAGACATGTATCCATGGCTTCTCATATCCGTATTCGGAGCTTCCCTCGACTTCATCCCCGATGTGTTCCAACGCCAGAAAGGACTCATGCTGTCAGAGATGCTCCTGTTTGCCGGACGCCTTGCCGGACTTGTCATCGGAATATCATCAGGCGACATACACACGGCCATATCCGTTTATTCATGGATGAGCTTCGTCTTTATCTTCCTGCAACTGACATGGTACGTGAGACTCATCAGGCAATATGACAGAAGAATATCCGCCACACAGCCCCGCACGTGAAAATCCCGCAAATTAACTGTACTGACGATTTTTAATCAACTCCCGCTTGCCGCACAAATAAAAGTTTTTCATACATTTGCAGGCAATTAACCCAAAGACGGGTTTTGTTGTAACATTTGATAAACAATAATTTCGATATGGAGAAAAACCTTGTCATTGTAGAATCTCCCGCAAAAGCGAAAACGATAGAAAAGTTTCTTGGAAAAGACTACAAAGTGCTATCGAGTTACGGACACATCAGAGACCTGAAAAAAAAGAAATTCAGCATAGACGTACAGCATGATTTCACACCCGAATACGAGATACCCGCTGAAAAGAAAAAACTCGTGGCCGAACTGAAAAAAGAAGCCGACAAGGCAGACACCGTATGGCTGGCATCCGATGAAGACCGCGAAGGAGAAGCCATCTCATGGCACTTGTATGAAGTATTGGGGCTGAAGCCGGAGCATACGAAGAGGATTGTCTTCCACGAAATAACCAAAGATGCCATAAAACATGCCGTAGAAAACCCGCGAAACATAGACATCAATCTGGTCAATGCGCAACAGGCACGACGCATGCTCGACCGTATCGTGGGATTTGAACTCTCGCCCGTGCTTTGGAAAAAAGTAAAGCCGGCACTGTCGGCAGGCAGGGTACAGTCGGTGGCGGTAAGGCTCATAGTGGAAAGAGAGAGAGAAATTGCAGCATTCCGCAGCGAACCGTCGTTCAAAGTCACCGCCATATTCATTAAAGAAGACAACGGCAAGACACACGAGATAAAAGCCGAGCTTGACCACCGTTTCAAAAACGAAAAAGAAGCAGCCGACTTCATAGAAAGCATAAAAGGCACCGCGTTCACCATAGAAGCTATTTCACGCAAACCGCTGCGCAAGATACCGGCACCACCGTTTACCACATCCACCCTGCAACAGGAAGCCGCAAGGAAACTGGGATTCACCGTGGCGCAAACCATGCGCATAGCCCAAAGCCTGTATGAAGACGGAAAGATAACCTACATGAGAACCGACTCTGTAAACCTTTCCGACCTGGCCATCAACACAAGCCGTGCCGAAATCATCAGCCTCATGGGAGAGAAATATGCCAAGACAAGACACTTCCAGACCAAGACCAAAGGAGCACAGGAAGCACACGAAGCCATACGCCCCACATACATGAACGCACAAACCATAGACGGCACAGCTCAGGAGAAAAAGCTCTATGCCCTGATATGGAAAAGAACCATAGCATCGCAAATGGCAGATGCGGAAATAGAAAAAACAGTAGCAGACATATCCATAGCCGGACACCCGTACCGTTTTCAGGCAACAGGCGAAGTAATCATGTTCAACGGATTCCTCAAAGTATATCAGGAATCACACGATGACGACCGCGACAACGACCGCGATGAAACGGTACTGCCCCCGCTCAAACAAGGAGAAAGCCTCGCCAGGAAAGAAGTCACAGCCACGCAACGCTTCACCCAGCACCCGCCGCGCTATACCGAAGCAAGCCTCGTGAAACGGCTTGAAGAACTCGGCATAGGACGCCCGTCCACCTACGCGCCTACCATACAGACCATACAGCAAAGGGAATACGTGACCAAAGGAGACAAGCCGGGCGAAGAAAGAAAATACAAAGTAATCAAGCTTGATGACAAAGGCATCCGTTCCGAAGAAAAGACAGAGACATCCGGATCGGAAAAAGGCAAGTTGATACCTACCGACGTAGGCATCGTGGTAAATGACTTCCTGACCGAATATTTCCCCGAAATACTAAGCTACAACTTCACAGCCGATGTGGAAAAGCAGTTCGATGAAGTAGCGGAAGGACACAAAGAGTGGAAGGCACTCATGAGAGACTTCTACGACCACTTCCACCCATCGGTAGAAAGCGCCATGTCAGTGAAAAGCGACCACAAGGTAGGCGAACGCATACTCGGCGAAGAACCGGGCACAGGCAAAAAAGTCTCGGTCAAGATCGGACGCTTCGGCCCGGTGGTACAGATAGGAAGCGCAGATGAGACAGAAAAACCAAAATTCGCACAGCTCCGCGCAGGACAATCACTCGAATCGCTCACACTGGAAGAAGCACTCGACCTGTTCAAACTGCCCAGAACAGTCGGACAGTACGAAGACAAGACCATATCGGTAGGCACAGGACGTTTCGGCCCCTACA
Organism: Candidatus Avibacteroides excrementipullorum; assembly: GCA_018711405.1. Taxonomy (GTDB): domain Bacteria; phylum Bacteroidota; class Bacteroidia; order Bacteroidales; family Bacteroidaceae; genus Avibacteroides; species Avibacteroides excrementipullorum. The sequence goes on from DVIH01000127.1 coordinate 25,504, forward strand.
TACGCTTCGCAGACAAGTTCATCTCCATCCCAAAGGACATGGATCCGCTCGAAATATCGCTCGACGATGCAGTGGCACTCATCAACGCCAAACGCGAAGCCGATGCGAAAAAGTCAATAAAGACATTCGCCGAAGACCCGGAACTGGAAATACTCAACGGACGCTACGGCCCGTACATAGCCTACAAAAAGAAAAACTACAAGCTGCCCAAAGACTCCGTGCCGGCAGAACTGACACACGAAGAATGTATGCAGATCATAGCCGCGCAAGAAGAAAAAGGCACAGTCCCCAAGCGGAAGAAAGCATCCGCCAAATCAAGCAAATAGCGGGACTCACCCACCCCCGCAAAAAGACCGAGCCGATACCGGGCAGAGATGTGCGCCATCTTCCGACGGTATCGGCTCGATCCTCACCCAAGATGGCGCACATCCCTGGCAAGGATCGGGATTATCTTTCTGCAAGGCGAAACAGCCATGCAAAGCTCGCAACCGACATAGTATAAATTCCTATAAATCATCGATAAATGTTCTAAGAAGCCCTTCCAAAGATTCAGAAGGCTGCAATCCCAATTTCTTACGCAAACGTTGTCGTATCTTCCTGACAGATTCCACCTGTATATTAAGAATAAAAGCAATCTGCTTGCTGTCAAGACCAGAACACGTAAAAGCGCAAAATCTCAATTCATGTTCGCTCAAATTTGGATACATGCTTTTCAGATTTTTAATAAAAGCAGGATGTATCTTTGCAAAAGATTCCTTGAAAGCATTCCAATTTGAAGTATCCTGTAAATGATATTTTATCTGGGTCTCTATTGTTTTGGCGATATCAACTGACACTTTTCCATCACCATTTGCATCTACTATTTGCCTTTGTATGGATTTCAAAACATTGATTTTTTCTTCAAGCACCATCAGGTTGAGACATAAACGCCGACTCTGATTTTCAAGTTCCATCTTCCGCGCTTCATTCTGCAACTGTTCATTTTCCAGCATTGCAGAAAGTTCCCGGCTTTTCGATTCTTCCAAATCTCTCTCAACACGTTCCTTTTGCCTCCTCGTTTTCATGACCATAACAGCCCCTGCTACCAATAAAGTAATCAAAGCAAATGCAAGGAACATGATTTGCTGTAACAACACCCTTTTCTCATGCTCCTGATGAAGTTGAACTTCATAGTTCTTGATTGTATTCAAAGACTCCAATTGCCTTATCTGTGAAGTATGCGACATATTGTCTAAAGAATCTTTGAATGCATAATATCTGCTCCAATATACAGCCGCGCTATCATAACGTTGCATATCAGTAAAATTATACACCAAGCCCAACATACAATTGGCTGCAACCGGATCGTTATTATTGACCGCTTCTGTCAATGCTTTGTGATATAATTTTACAGACATATCATAATCCTCTTTCAGATAATAAGAAAAAGCCCGATGCGTAGCACGTTTATATTCAAGCATAGGATCACTTAATGGTAACCCATTTAACACCTCTACATATTGATAATAAGAAGCTGTATCATTGTTGTTCAAAAAAGACCTTAGCAACGAGAACAAAACACTTGCATAGTAGGCCGTATCCTGCCGCGCTACAGCAGAAATTTCCAAAGCCTTTAATAAAGTAAAGGCCTCATGCTCTTCCCCTTTCGAAAAAAGACAATTAGCCATATTTAATTTGATTTTTGTAGTAGATATGCTGTCTCCACACTTTTCGTAACAGTTTTCTGCCAACCGGAAATTTTTAAGAGCAAGTTCCGGTTCTCCAAGATTATCAAACAAATTACCCAATTTATTATATGTGTCAGCTAAATAATCCATCTCTTTTGTCTTTTCATAATGTTCCGATGCCCTATTTAAAAGCAGATAATCATTAAAGAAATCTCTTTTCCCCTGATATTCCTTGTGCATTTTCAACAGATGTACCCGCAGTGTATCTGTTTCCGCACAAATGTCTTTTACTAAGACAAAAGTTAACAATGTAAAAAAAACACATATCTTCATACAACAAAATTACGAAAATTTAATTTTGTCCCTATATTGTCCCCATATAAAATTATGTCTTTTTGTAATCTAATTGAATATTTGCGACATCATATTATCAAAAAAACATGCGTATGAAAAAGTTATCATTAATTTTGATTGGCAGTCTTTGCATAACACAACATTTCTACGCGCAAGAGACTTTGCCTTTTGTCGAATCGTTCGATAATCCAAATGCTATGGAGCGGTTTACAGTGACTGATGCCAACAAAGACGGCAAGACATGGACTTATGATAACCAGTTGAAGTTGGCACGTTATGACCGTAGCGAGGTCAATCCTGGCGATGATTGGCTGTTTACCCCATCTTTCTATATGGAAGAAGGTAAAGAATATAAGGTCTCGTTCACCACTCAAGGTAAATACATGTCCATGTATGAAAAAATTGCTGTCACAGCAGGCAAAGATATAAAGCCTGAAAATCACACACAAGTATTGGACACGATAGTCGTAATGTGGAACAGTGAATTCAGACAAACCGAATTAAATTTTACTGTCACTGAGACATCCTTTTATCACATAGGATTTCATGAGATAAGCGATCCGTACACATATTATCTGTTTTTGGATGACATCCGAATAGAAGAAATTTCAGATGAGCCGGCTCCGGCCGCTGTAACCGAAACGGTTGTAAAACCGGGAAAACAGGGCGCACTCTATGCAGACATATCTTTCATCACCCCTTCAACCGATATCAACGGCACCCCACTCGCATCACTTGATGCTGTGGAAATATACAGGAACGACAAAGGAAATCCGATAAAGACTTTCGACAATCCGGAGAAAGCATCACATTACGAATTTCGTGATAAAGTAACAGTCCCGGGAGAATATGTCTATTCCATAATTGCCAGAAACAAAGGCGGACAAAGCGAGGCCACAGATGTCGCAGGATACATAGGGCATGACGTGCCTGCCGCAGTGAATATGCTGCAGGTAACAGCAGCAGACGGCAATCCGAAGCTATCATGGCAGGTGCCACAAAAAGGCATACACAATGGTTATTTGGAAAAGGAATCACTGACATATACCATAATAAGAAACGATGGAGTATGCGTATCGAAAGGCTCCGCACAACTTGAATTCACGGACAGAAGCATAACTTTCGAAAACACGCAGCAAGTACTGGCACAATATGAAGTCTATGCTGTCAACGGACAAGTAGAAGGCATAAGAGACACCACGGCATTCGTCATAGCAGGCGAACCATACAACGCTCCAATGACAGAATCTTTCATGATGGCCACGACTGACACATATCCATGGTACTCTGAAAACATAGGCACGAACCTGGAAAAATATTGGACAGCAATGACCTACGGCTACAGTCCACAGACTTATGCTTATGACGATGACGCAGGGCTGCTCATATTCAGATCAGCCGTAGCGCCCGAAGGAGAGACCGAACGTTTCCTTTCTCCCATATTCAACATATCAGGTCTGCTGCATCCCACGGTTTCGTTCTACATATTCCACACCGATGACATCTCAGACCAAGACAAATTGCAAATAGAAGCATCGGCAAACGGCAACGAATGGAAAGAAGCAGGCGAACCAGTCCCCCTAGGTACACCATCGGCAAGCGGTTGGCAGAAGCATACAGTTTCTTTAGCCGATTTCTCAGGATGTAAATGGCTGCAGTTTGCATTGAAAGGAATTTCGGCACAAGGCCATAACATCCATGTAGATTGCGTATCATTATATGATGACTGCTGCGACATGAGGATTGTATCGGCCACATCCGATGCCTGGACAGAGCCAGGCAAGGCTCTCACTGTCACTATTACGGTAGAAAACTGCGGAGCAAAAGACATAGACACATATTCCATAGAACTATTGCGCAACGGAGAGCAGTCGCAGGTGCTGGAAGATTTGGCCGCACTGGCAGCAGGGGAATCGGCTGTACATACATTCGAATGTGAAGAAACACTTGACGAAACGGGAAAATCTGTCATTTACTCAGCCCGAGTAGTATGTGACAACGATGAAAAACCTGCAAACGATATGTCAAATGAAATAACCGTAAAAGTAGAAAAACCTGTATTCCCAACAGTAAAAGGTCTGGAAGCCACAACGGAAGATCTCAATGTCCACCTCACTTGGACTGCAGCTGAAAACTATGCCAATTATCCTGTAGTAACAGATGATATGGAATCCTATTCTCCGTTCATCATAGACAACATAGGGGAATGGACAACAGTAGACGGAGATGGGGAGAATACAGGCATGTCAACCAATACCGGACTGTATGACCACTTGGAAGAACCTATGGCATTCCAAGTATTCAACCCGATTGAGGCCGGTATAAACATGGACATATATGAATCCACATGGGGAACATATTCCGGCAACCAGTATCTTTTAGGCATGTACAATCAGGACAGACTGGCTGCCAATGACGATTGGCTGATTTCAACCGCAGTGGCAGGCGCAAGCGAAGTGTCATTCTACGCCAAATCGGTAACAATAGGTTATGAACTTGCCACCATAGAGTTTATGTATTCCACAACATCAGATTCGCCAGAAGACTTCATGTTGCTTGATACAAAGACTGTTCAAGACAAATGGATCCGTTACAAATACCGTCTGCCAGAAGAAGCCCGTTTCTTTGCCATACACCACACCACATTGGGCGGTTTAGGACTTATGCTCGATGACATATCATACAAACCTATATCTGGAACGCCAACCAATGAAACTGTCATAGGGTATAATATTTATCGAAATGGAAACTTACTGACAACATCCCCTGTTAAAGAGACAAAATATGATGACACGGTGACGACTGAAGCCGGATATGAATACAAAGTAACAGCAGTATATCCTTCAGGAGAATCCTATTATTCGGAACCTATCAGCGTAACAGTTAAAAAGTCCGTTGACACATTATACCATACTGATAATTCTATAAAAGGAGGCAAAGGTATGATAAAAATCACCCTTACACAGCCAGGACAGCTAAGCATACATACAACTGATGGACAAACTATAATAAACAGGCTACAACAGCCTGGATACGACACATTTGTCTTGCCTGCCGGCATTTATATTGTTCGCATAAATGAGCATGTTCAAAAAATTGCAGTACACTAATAACTGCCTGATTACAGGATATCAATAACACACA
>DVIH01000128.1 GCA_018711405.1 Candidatus Avibacteroides excrementipullorum
TGGCTTCACGGATTATCGCCACTTCAACCAAAACCCTTGTAACTCAATTCTATCACTATATCTTTCCGCATTTCACTTTTTTGTAGTAACTTTGCTCTGTAATTTTATTATAATCCGTTTTCAGTAGTCAGTTGGGCATTCTGTAACTGCCGGGAGTGCATCCGCTCATCTTCTTGAACATGAAGCAGAAACGATGGGAAGACGCATAACCCAATTCGCGCGCAATGTCGCCTATGCTTTTATCTGTCCGCCTCAACAGTTCGCAAGCTATGGCAAACCGGCGCAAGCGCACATACTCCTCCGTACTCTTTCCGGTCTCGTGCCGCAGCAGGTCTTCAAAATAGCTCTCGGAAAGGCCGTGCATGCGGGCGAAATATCCGGCTGCGGGCATACCTCTCTGCAAGACTTGTCCCGACAGGAAATAATTGTCGAGAACCTCTTCCGTCTGCGCCAGTATGCGTTTGTTTTCCTCGTGCCGGGTGATGAACTGCCGCTTGTAAAAGCGGCGGCTGTAATTGAGCAGCAACTCGATGCGGTTGACCAATATCGTCCTGCTGTATTCGTCCACACACCACCCCAGTTCTTCGGATATGCCGTCCATGCACGACTTTATAATGCTTTTCTCGCGGCAAGACAGGTGCAAGGCCTCATTGCGGCGGTAATTGAAGAAAGAATAATCGGCAAAATGCCTCTCCAACTGTGTGTCATGAATCAAAGTGCGGTGGAAGCACAACAGCAGGCACCCACGTCTCCTGCTGCCGCACCAGAAATCCATATTCAACATCTGTCCCGGAGCTATGAACGTCAGCATACCGTCAGAGAAATCGCATTCTTTCCATCCGGAACAGTTGCCGCACGGTTTCCCGTCGAGCAACACGGAGTAAAACTCCATCTGCAACAAATCGTGGCATTCCACATCGGCAAGATCCGTAATGCACACCAGCGGATGTGAAGTCGTCTTCGAGAAATAATGATTGCACTCTGCTATCGTATCTATCTTCTGCATTCCCTTTTCCTTTCTTCTCAATTACCGCCCGCCGGGAAATGAAAGGCATCATCTGCCGAGTTTGTCATACTCCTCGTCAGTCACAGGTTCGAGCCACTCATTGGAAGCATTCTCACCCGGAATCTCGAAAGCAAGATGAGCAAACCAGCTGTCGGCGGCAGCTCCATGCCAATGCTTCACGTTGGCCGGAATGTGGATGACATCGCCGGGCAACATCTGCACAGCCGGCTTTCCTTCTTCCTGATACCATCCGCGTCCGCCCACGCACACCAGCATCTGGCCTCCGCCTTTAGTGGCATGATGTATGTGCCAGTTGTTGCGGCAACGAGGCTCGAAAGTCACATTGTTGAACGATATCTGCTCCGTTGACACAGGCGCAAGATAGCTGTTGCCTGTAAAATACTTGGCGTAAGCAGCATTAGGCTCTCCTATCGGGAATATCATCTCCCGCTGGAAAGCGTCCTTGCCGCTGTCGCCTGCCACATCGTCTGCCCATACGTCCTTTGCCAGACGGAATGCACCCCATGCATTAGGCCAGCCGGCATAGAAAGCTATATGGGTCAGCATTTCCGAAATCTCGGTGCGCGTCACCCCGTTTTGCCTGGCGAACTGCAAATGATGAACCAGCGAGGAGTCTATGATGCCCTTGCCTATCAAGGTGGCAACGGTAATCATGCTGCGGTCGTGCGGGCTTAATCCCGGACGATTCCAAACCTCGCCAAAAAGTACATCATCATTCAGCTCCGCAAACTTGGGAGCAAACTCGCCCAACTGCACGTGTCCGGCAGTCTGTGTAATCTTTTCCTGTGCCATAATACTTTGAGTGTTAGTCATTGTTACAACCAATAATAAGAATAACAGTTTCTTCATACGCTTCAATTTGTTTTTGTTTTTGACAGTACAAAAGTAAAAGGCGCAAGCCGGACGGAATGTAAATATATTACCGACATTTGTAACGTTATTACAGAACTTGCCAACCGGCTCTTACCTCAACATCACGCCACAAAAGCAAACCGACAGGGCAGCACAAACATTTTTACGGAATCTCCTACCATATTTACATATTCATGACGGCGCACGGCACGGGAGCAAGGAAAATTCATTACTTTTGTTTCGCCCTAAATATTCAAAAGTCATGGATAAAGATATAATAAGACTCGACACGGTGGACGTGTACAACAAACTGTTCGGACTGGAAACGCTGCATCCGCTGGTAAACGTCATAGACCTTTCGGAAGCGACAAAGTTTCCCACACATTTCACCCTCAATTACGGCGTGTACGCGCTATATCTGAAAGACACCAGATGTGGAGACATCAGATACGGCAAACAGACCTACGACTATCAGGACGGCACGATTGTGAGTTTCGCTCCCGGACAGGTGGCCGAATTTGAGACGGCAAAAGACGTAAGGCCGAAAGCTCAAGGCCTGCTGTTCCACCCCGACCTCATCAAAGGCACATCGCTGGGGCAGGAAATCAAATCGTATTCTTTCTTTTCATACAGTTCCAACGAAGCATTGCACCTCTCCGAAGACGAGAGAGGCATCATAACAGACTGCCTGGCAAAAATAAAGATGGAGCTCATCCACCCCATAGACAAACTGAGCAAACGGCTCATCGCAAGAAACATACAACTGCTGCTGGACTACTGCATGCGCTTCTACAACCGCCAGTTCACCACACGCGAAGATGCCAACAAAGACGTGCTGACAAGGTTTGAGACCTTGCTCGACGACTATTTCCAGAGCGGGAAAGTACAGACCGACGGGCTGCCGAGCGTGAAATACTTTGCCGAGAGAGTTTATCTGTCGCCCAACTATTTCGGCGATCTGATAAAGAAATCCACAGGCAAGACAGCTCAGGAATACATACAAAACAAAATCATAGACACGGCAAAAGAGATGCTGCTCGGCACCGGAAAGACCGTCAACCAGATATCGGAGGAATTGGGCTTCCAATACTCCCAGCATTTCAACAGAGTGTTCAAGAAAAACGTGGGATACACCCCCAACGAATACAGAAAGCTGTAGACACGACCCGACGGATACCCACACAGAGCCTCCGGGCATGACAAACCACACGCAAAAATGTCCCGGACGAAGATGTGCACCATCTTCGCCCGGGATGTACGCCATCTTCAGTCATGATCGGCTCGGTCTCGGACAAAGATGGCGCACATCCCGGGCAAAGCCCCCGCCGGACTTTTTTCATCGAAAAAAACAGACCATACAACGGCATAAAACCGCCGATAGTCTATTTCATTTCACTATAATATAAATAGGAAATATCTTTGAGGCGGTAACACATAAATGACATAGACAAATGATGAATCCCAAAAGACTAATCCTGCTGGCGCTATGCACAGGCGCATGCATGAGTGCATCGGCGTGGAACGCCGGCGACCTCCGGACAGACAGCATACCATCGGGCAGTGCCGACACATGGACACTGCAAAGGTGCATATACCATGCTTTGGAGCAAAACATAGACATCAAGATGGACATGATAAACGCCGAAAGCGCAGGCATTGACGAAAAGACAGCCAAAGCAGCATTCCTGCCCAGCCTCAACGCATCGATAGGACAAAGGATAGTGAACAACCCGTTCAGCGACACCAACACCATCATCGACGGAGACCAGATAACAAGCAGCACAGCCAAGACAAACTACAACGGCAGCTACGGCATAGACGCTTCATGGATCATATACAACGGCAGCAAAAGAATCAACACGCTGAAACAACAGCAGACCGCCAGAGAAACTGCCGAACTGACTGTGGAACAAAGCAAAAACGCCATAATAGAAAACATCATACAACTGTACATACAAATACTGTATGCAAACGAAGCAGTGAACATCAACCGCTCCACTCTCGAAGTAAGCACCGAAGAATGCAGGCGCGGCGAAGAACTGCTGAACGCAGGAAGCATATCGAAAGCCGACTATGCACAACTGCAAGCTCAGGTGAGCAACAACAAATATCTGCTGGTGTCTTCACAGTCGAACCTGGAAAACTACAAGCTGCAACTCAAACAGCTCATCGAGCTCAACGGCAATGAGACTTTCGATGTGGAAACGCCGGATATAAACGACAGTGACATACTCGTGCCGCTGCCCGACAAAAACGAAATCTACAATTCCGCATTGGCACTCCGTCCCGAAATAAAAGCCGGACAACTCGACCTGCAACAGTCTGACCTGGCCATAAGCATTGCCAAAGCAGACTACATACCTACCCTGAGCCTGAGCGCAGGCATAGGCACGAACCACACAAACGGCAGTGACTTCACGTTTGCCGAACAGATGAAAACCAACTGGAACAACTCCATAGGACTCACCTTGAGCATACCCATATTCAACAACAGGCAGACAAAAAGCAACGTACAGAAAGCCAAGCTGCAAAAACAAAACAGCATGCTGCAACTGACCAACCAGCAAAAAGAACTGTACAAGACCATAGAGGGACTATGGCTCGATGCCAAAAACTCGCAAATGCAATATGAAGCAGCCGAAGACAAGGTAAGCAGCACACAGACAAGCTATGACCTGGTGAGCGAACAGTTCAATCTGGGCATGAAAAACACGGTGGAACTGCTCACCGAGAAAAGCAACCTGCTCAACGCACAGCAGGAAATGCTGCAATCCAAATACATGTCGCTGATGAACATCATCCTGCTCAATTTCTATAAAGACGGAACAATAACATTCTAACAGAAAAACAAACATACCGGAATATGAAAAAGAAAAAAATCATCCTGTCAGTTCTTGCCATAATCATGCTGGCTGCGGTCATAGCATGGTTCAATGCAGGCAAGAAACAAAAACAAACCATCTCCTTCAACACGGCAAAGGTAGAAAAAGGAGACATATCAAGTTCAGTAACAGCGACCGGAACTGTGGAACCCGTCACCGAAGTGGAAGTCGGAACACAAGTGTCGGGCATCATAGACAAGATATATGTGGACTACAACTCCATAGTGAAGCAAGGACAACTCATAGCCGAGATGGACAAAGTGACACTCGAAAGCGAACTCGCTTCGGCACAGGCTGCATACGATGGCAACAAAGCCGAATATGAGTATCAGGAAAAGAACTACAAACGAAATGAGATACTGCACAAGAAGAAAATGATAAGCGACACCGAATACGAGACCTCGCTTTACAACTACCAGAAAGCCAAAAGCAACTTCGACAGCAGCAAAGCCACACTTGCCAAAGCCAGACGCAACCTCTCATACGCCACCATCACATCGCCCATAGACGGCATAGTCATAGACCGCGCAGTGGAGGAAGGGCAGACAGTGGCAGCAGGATTTGAGACTCCTACCCTGTTCACCATAGCTGCCGACCTGACACAGATGCAAGTCGTGGCCGATGTGGACGAAGCCGACATAGGAGGCGTGAAAGAAGGACAGAGAGTGTCATTCACGGTAGATGCATATCCGCAAGACACATTCGAAGGCTATGTCACACAGATACGCCTGGGCAGTACAGGCAGTTCATCTTCAGCCGCATCGGCATCTACCACCGAAAGCGTGATAACATATGAAGTCGTCATCTCGGCACACAATCCGGATCTGAAGCTGAAACCGCGCCTCACGGCAAACATCACAATCTACACGCTCGACAAAAGAGACGTGCTCAGCGTACCCGCAAGAGCATTGAGATTCACCCCCGAGCCGCCGCTCATTTCCGATGAAGCCATAGTGAAAGACTGCAACTCAGAACACAAGCTGTGGACAAAGTCGGGCGATACATTCACAGCCCATCCCGTAGAGATAGGCATAAGCAACGGTGTTAGGACTGAAATAACCAGCGGAATGAACGAAGGAGACGAAATAGTAAGCGAAGCCGTGCTGAGCGCAGGCGACATGCCCGTATCGGGAGCAGATGCGGAAAGAAGTCCGTTTATGCCCGGACCGCCCGACAGAAACAAAAAGAAATAAAAGGACACTCCGAAGATGAAAAAAGTTATAGAACTTATAAATATAAGAAGAAACTTTATCGTAGGCGAAGAGACCATACATGCGTTAAGAAACATATCTTTCTCCATCGCAGAAGGAGAGTTTGTAACCATAATGGGTACTTCCGGCTCGGGCAAATCCACACTGCTCAACATTCTCGGCTGCCTCGACACACCCACTTCGGGCGAATACCTGCTCGACGGAGTACCGGTCAAGAGCATGAGCCGTCCGCAAAGAGCCGTATTGAGAAACAGGAAGATAGGATTTGTGTTTCAGAATTACAACCTACTGCCCAAGACTACGGCAGTGGAAAACGTGGAACTGCCGCTGATGTACAACAACGAAGTGAGCGCATCGGAAAGGAAAGAAAGAGCCGTAAAAGCACTGATAGCAGTGGGGCTGGGCGACAGGCTCGACCACAAGTCCAACCAGATGTCGGGAGGACAAATGCAGCGTGTGGCCATAGCGCGTGCACTGGTCAACAACCCCTCGGTCATACTGGCCGATGAAGCCACCGGAAACCTCGACACAAGGACCTCATATGAAATCCTCGTACTATTCCAGAAACTGCATGCAGAGGGACGAACCATAATATTCGTCACGCACAACCCGGAAATATCCCAATACAGCAGCCGCAACATAAGACTGCGCGACGGCCATGTCATAGAAGACAAGGCCAACGGCAACATCATGTCGGCAGCAACGGTACTGGCATCTTTGCCCGAAACAGACAACGACTAAAAAGCATAAGAGACATGAATTTTACGAATCTGACCAAAATAGCATTCCGTGCCTTGATAAACAACAAAATGAGAGCCTTTCTGACAATGCTCGGCATCATCATAGGTGTGGCGTCGGTCATAACCATGATAGCCATAGGACAAGGCTCCAAAGTCAGCATACAGAAACAGATATCGGAAATGGGTTCCAACATGATAATGATACATCCGGGAGGAGACATGCGTGGAGGCATGAGACGCGACCCTTCGGAAATGCAGACCTTGAAACTCACCGACTACGAAACATTGAAAAACGAATGCATGTTCGTATCGGCCATAAGCCCCAACGTATCGTCTTCAGGGCAGCTCATAGCCGGCAACAACAACTATCCTTCATCTTTCAACGGAGTAGGAACTGAATATCTGGAAATAAGGCAGCTCTCGGTGGAATACGGAGAAATGTTTACGGAAGCAGACATACAGTCGTCAGCAAAAGTATGCGTAATAGGAAAAACCATAGTGGACAACCTTTTCCCTAACGGAGAAGACCCTATAGGAAAGATCATTCGATTCAACAAAGTGCCGTTCAGAGTCATAGGCGTATTGAAGTCAAAAGGTTACAACTCCATGGGCATGGACCAGGACGACATAGTTCTTGCCCCCTACTCCACAGTAATGAAACGTCTGCTCGCAGTGCAGCACCTGCAAGGCATATTCGCTTCAGCCCTGACAGAAGCCATGACCGACAACGCCACAGAGGAAATAACAAAGATACTGAGACGTACCCACAAACTGACCGAAACGGAAGAAGACGACTTCACCATCAGAAGCCAGCAGGAACTAAGCAACATGCTCAACACCACAACCGACATGATGACCACCCTGCTGGCCTGCATAGCAAGCATATCGCTGATAGTGGGAGGCATAGGCATAATGAACATCATGTATGTGAGCGTCACCGAACGCACAAAGGAAATCGGACTGCGCATGAGCGTGGGAGCAAGAGGCATAGACATTCTCTCACAGTTTCTCATAGAGTCCATACTCATAAGCATCACCGGAGGACTTATGGGCGTGATATTGGGATGCGGAGCAAGCCTCGCAGTAAAAGAGATAGCACACTGGCCTGTATTCATACAACCATGGAGCATAATACTGTCATTCGGAGTATGCACCGTGACAGGAATATTCTTCGGCTGGTATCCTGCAAAAAAAGCAGCCAACCTCGATCCGATAGAAGCCATAAGATACGAATAAAGTCAAAATCACTATCTTTGCCATAAGATGACAAAATTGCAGAAATCGAAAATACAGCTCATAGAGATACTGATACATATTATTATATGCAGTATCGTGCTGGCATTCCCCTTCCTGATATTCAACAAAGAGGGATACAGCGAGAGAATGCTGCACCACGCTAAGGAAATGACTGTAATGCAGCTCGCTTTCATCGCAATATTCTACATCAACTACCTTGTATTGATACCCAAGCTCATATTCAGGAATAAGACCGGGCAATACATTCTGATAAATATGGCACTGCTACTGATAATGCTCTTCGGCACACACCTGTGGCAAGAGTTCAACATAAACCTTATGTTGGAAAAAGGATTCACAAGACCATTGAAGAAAGGTCCGCCGAAATGGATATTCACCATACGCGATGCCTCGACCATGATAATGGTGATTTGCGTGAGCGTTGCCATAAGGATGAGCAAAAAATGGATACAGACCGAAAGCGCAAGGCGGGAGGCTGAAAAAAGCAAGACCGAAGCCGAACTGAAAAACCTGCGTGCACAGATAAACCCTCACTTCCTGCTCAACACGCTGAACAACATCTATGCACTGATAGCTTTCAACACCGACAAGGCACAACAGGCCGTGCAGGAGTTGAGCCGCCTGCTGAGATACGTGCTGTATGACAACCAGCAAACCACAGTCTCATTGGGAAAAGAAGCGGAATTCATCAAAAACTACATCGAGCTGATGAAAATAAGACTGGCTGACAATGTGAAGCTGCAAACAGAGATTGACATTGACAAGGACAACCGCACTCAGATAGCGCCGCTCATATTCATATCGTTCATCGAGAACTCTTTCAAGCACGGCATCTCGCCCACTGAAGACAGTTTCATAAAAATAGAACTGTCAGAAGACAACGGCTATGTGACATGCCACACGGAGAATACCAATTACCCAAAAAGCGATAAAGACAAAAGCGGAAGCGGAATAGGATTGGAACAGGTAAAAAAGAGACTGGAACTATTATATAAAGACAGATACAAATGGGTTCACAAAGTCGATAAAGAAAAAAACACGTATGTCTCAACACTAACAATCAAAGCATGATACTGAACACCATAATAATAGACGATGAGCCTCTCGCGCTCGACCTCATGGAAAGTTACGTCAGAAAGACGCCTTTTCTGAACCTGGTCGGGAAATATTCCAGCGCAGTAAAAGCCACAGAAGCATTGCAGGACAAAGATATCAACCTTATCTTCGTAGACATACAGATGCCTGAGCTGAACGGATTGGAGTTTTCAAAAACAGTAGACCCCAATACCAGAATAATATTCACCACAGCATTCGACCAATATGCCATAGACGGCTACAAAGTCAATGCGCTCGACTATCTGCTCAAACCCATATCATACACCGACTTCCTGCAATCGGCCACCAAAGCACTGCAATGGTTCAACGATTTCGGGGGCAAGACCGATGCCGCCAAAGATTTCATATTCGTCAAGACCAACTATAAACTCATAAAAGTGGAGTTCAGCTCCATACTATATATAGAAGGTCTGAAAGACTATGTGAAAATACACATCGAAAACGACAACAAGCCCATAATATCGTTGACAAGCCTGAAAAACATGGAAGACATATTGCCCGAGGCCGATTTCATGCGCGTGCACAGATCATACATAGTCAATAAAAACAAAATCAGAATCATTGACAGAGGACGCATAGTCTTCGGAAAAGATTACATCCCAATAGGGGAAAGTTACAAGCAACAGTTCAACAGTTTCATTGACGACATATCCATATAAATTCATATTTCATAATTCATTTCTTGTTTTTTCATTCATACTTCTATTCTGGGGAGGCGGTCTTTTTGGTAAAGATGGTCTCCCGCTTTCTTTATGCCTTTTCCGATATGCCGCAAGACAAACGGCCACATTATTTCCGCAAATCCATCCGTATTTGGGCGAGTTTCCCTATTTTTGTAACCAAATATCAGTAACAACACATAATCAGATGAGTTTCATAAGCAATCTTTTTTCAAACAAGAAAGACAAAGAACAGGCGGAAAAAGACAAGAATTTCGACATGTTCAAATTTGACGGAGTCAGAGCACAAAGAATGGGAAAGAACAAATATGCGGAACAATGTTTCCTCAAAGCTTTGGAAATAAAAGAAGAATACGAAACCCTGTTCTACCTTGCAAACCTATACATAGCCAACGGCATGGACAACGATGCGATAAATGCCATAGAAAGAATGATGAAATGCGAACCGGACATCATCACACCCTATGAAATGGCGGCACAAGTCATGCTCAGAAACAACATGCCTGAAAAAGCGGAAGACTACATACTGAAAGCCTTGCAAACAAACAGCAACAATGCCGAACTGCTATGCTTTCTGGCATCAGCCGAAGCCGAAAGCGGCAAGTATGAAGAAGCCATAAGAGATGCATCCAAAGCCATAGCAATAAAAGAAGATTTCATAGATGCCTTAATATTCAGAGCCAGAACATATCTCAAACAGGGAGACAGCAGAAACGCACTGACCGATGCGGAGCGCGTGATGCAACTGGATGAAAACAACGAGCCTGCCATTAAGCTAACGGCTGAAATATATTCGGCTGAAGGCAGGAAAGAAGAAGCTGTAGAAATGTTCGACAAGATGATACTCCTCAATCCCTACAACAGCGAAGCATACTTGGGCAAAGCCAGAATACTGACGGAAGAAGGCAAGGCAGAGGCAGCAAAAGACGTGCTCGATGAAGCCATAGACATCAATCCGGCCGAAGCAGACCTGTACAAGGCAAGAGCCGAAGCCAAATCAAAACTCGGCGATGAAAAAGGAAGCGAAGAAGACATGGCAAAGTGCAAAGAACTGTCAGACGCTGAAAAGGAAAAAGCAAACGACCTTACAGACAAAGAAAAGAAAACCGAATTCGACAACATCATAGGCATATTCAAATAACATAAAAGGCGGCAATGGAACTCCAGCCCATATTCAACAAAGACATACTCGGCAACCAACCGTTTATAATAGCAGGCCCGTGCAGTGCTGAAACCGAAAGACAAACACTCGACACAGCCTGCCGCCTTGCCGAAAACGGCATACGCCTGTTCCGCGCGGGGATATGGAAACCGAGAACCAAACCCGGCTGCTTCGAAGGCATAGGGACCGAAGGCCTGAAATGGCTGCAAAAAGTAAAGCAGCAGACAGGCATGCTCGTCTCCACAGAAGTAGCCACACCACAACACGTGCGACAAGCCTTAGACTACGGACTCGACTTCATCTGGATAGGAGCCAGAACCACATCCAATCCGTTTGCAGTGCAGGAAATAGCCGACTCGCTCGCCGGACACGACATTCCGGTGCTGGTCAAAAACCCCATAAGTCCCGACATCGCCCTATGGACCGGAGCCATAGAACGCCTGTACAATGCAGGCATAAAACGCTTGGGAGCGATACATCGCGGATTCACGTCTTACAACAGACACTTGTATCGCAACACACCATACTGGGAAATACCCATAGAACTGAAAATGCAGATGCCGCAACTCACCATGATATGCGACCCGAGCCACATAGGCGGAAAAAGGGAACTGGTGGCCGACCTTTGCATACAGGCTATGGAACTGCGGTTCAACGGGCTTATCATAGAGTCGCATATCAATCCTGACGAAGCATGGAGCGATGCCGGACAACAGATAACACCGGACGAACTGAAATATATCATAAGCCATATAACAGAGAAAAACAGCAAAACAGTGGACAAAGACATCAACAGCCTGCGCACGCAAATAGACGAATGCGATGAAGCATTGGTGGAACTGCTCGCCAAAAGGATGCAACTGGCTAAAGAGATAGGAGCATTCAAGAAGCACAACAACATGAGCGTCCTGCAACAAGACCGCTACAATGAAATACTGAAAAAAAGGATGGCACAGGCAGAAAACCTGTCGCTCGACAAGGACTTCATAAAAAAGATATTCCAGACCATACACACAGCATCGGTCAACGAACAGATAAAATTGAAATGAACATCAGCCCATCATGAAAGAAGAAATAGAAAAAGCCATACTGCACGGAATAGTATTCAAGCCGAAAGCCGAAAGAGACACTGACACAAACAGCACAAAAGTAAAGACAAAAGCAAAGAAAAAGAAATACATCACAGGCACGCACGGTTCCGATTCGGCCAAGAAAAAAGCCGAAATCAGAAAAAGGAGAGCCAACAGAAAAAGATGAAAACCCGCGACATGAGCAAACTCTTGCCCACGCACCTATGATTTATGGCTTAAAAACCATATCTTTGCACAAGATTTACAAAAATCCGCACCAGTTCACACCGGAAAAACAGATTTTAATCATACATATAATTAAGTGAATATGAAAAGGACAAAGATTGTTGCTACCATTTCAGACAAACGTTGCGATGTAGACTTCCTGAAAAGCCTTTATGACGCAGGGATGAACGTTGTCAGGCTGAACACAGCCCACCAGACATTTCCAGACACGCTAAAAGTAATAGAAAACGTGAGGAAAGTATCAGAAAACATCGCATTGCTGATAGACACCAAAGGACCCGAAATAAGAACCACCGACATAGAAAATCCGCTGGAAGTAAAAAAAGGCGACATAGTATTAATGACCGGTTCGCCCAAAATCTGCGGAGAGAAAATCATACACGTGTCATACGATGAGTTCGTGAGAGACATACCGGTAGGCTCAAGAGTGCTGATAGACGATGGCGACATAGAGCTGATAGTAATGTCGAAGAAAGACAACCTGCTCGAACTCGTGGCATCCAATCCCGGACTGATAAAAAACAGAAAGAGCATAAACGTGCCGGGAGTATCCATAAAACTCGCATCGCTGAGCGACAAAGACCGCTCTTTCATAGAATTTGCCATAGAAAACAAACTCGACTTCATAGCCCACTCTTTCGTGCGCAACAAAAAAGAT
Source organism: Candidatus Avibacteroides excrementipullorum (assembly GCA_018711405.1). GTDB lineage: Bacteria > Bacteroidota > Bacteroidia > Bacteroidales > Bacteroidaceae > Avibacteroides > Avibacteroides excrementipullorum. The sequence goes on from DVIH01000128.1 coordinate 12,902, forward strand.
GTGCAGGAAATAAAAGACATACTCAAAGCACACGACAGCGACATCAAGATAATAGCGAAAATAGAAAACCAGGAGGGAGTGGACAACATCGATGAAATCCTGGACAACGTGTACGGCATCATGGTGGCAAGAGGAGACCTCGCAATAGAGATAGAAGCCGAAAAGATACCGAAAATCCAAAGATACATAGTCAACAAATGCGTAGAGCGCAAAAAACCGGTAATAATCGCCACGCAGATGCTGCACACCATGATAGAACATCCGCGCCCCACACGCGCAGAGGTTAGCGACATAGCAAACGCCGTGTTCAGCGGCACAGACGCCATAATGCTGAGCGGAGAGACCGCATACGGCGAATATCCTCTGGAAGCAGTACAGGTCATGACCAAAGTAGCCGAAGCCAACGAATCGGTGACACCGCCCGACTACAACCGCAACCTCGTGAAAATAGAAAACGAAAATACAGCCGCAATAGCCCGCGCAGCCGTCAAAATCACCAACCAGCTGCCCATAAAAGCCATAGTGATGGACACTTGGTCGGGACGCACGGCCAGATACATAGCCGCATTCAGGGCATGGCTCCCGGTATATGCAGTATGCTACAAGAAAAACGTAATGCGCGAACTGGCTCTGTCATACGGCATAATCCCTAAATACTCCACCCTGCCCGACTCGCACGATGAGTTCATGAAATCATTGCCCGACATGCTGCTCAACGCAGGTTTCTCGTCAGATGACCAGATACTCATCATCGGTGGCAGCTTCGGACACCTCAGAGGAGCCTCGTTCATCAAGATATGTAAGATAAGCGACATAAAATAACATATACAAAACCTCCAAAACATCTTGCACAGAGCCGACCGTGTCTGCATAACAGACCGGCCGGCTCTCATTTTGCTGCCCCCGAAAAGGCACAATACATCATCGGCGGAGATGTGCGCCATCTCCGCCCGGTATGTACGCCATCTTTGCCCGGGATGGCGCACATACCGACCCGATACCGAGCCGATCCCCGGATGGCATGAAAAACCATGCCGCACACATGATAAAAAACAGCGGGAGAGGCTCCGCTTTCCGGTGAAGCCTCTCCCGCCGCCGATTCATTTATCGGCAAAGTATCAATCAGTTGTGAAACAGCATGTCGCCCGTGACTTTGGAGAATTCAGGCGCGTCCGCCTTTCTCAGACGTATGGCAGTCTCCGACCAGTTCGACGGCCAGCCGCCAATGATATGTCCGAGAAATACCGCTTTCACTTCGTGCAGTCCGGCAGCAAGCGCCACTGATGTATCGGTGCGCGAGAACTTCTTCACCTCTCCCCTGTTGTTTATGAGCAGTTTGCCGTCTATCCATACCTCCTCAAGCTCGGATGACAAATAATACACTCCGTCTTCGGGGATATTGACATAGCCTTCGGCTATGGCTGCGTACTGCTTCACTCCTCTCATCGACTCGCTCGACTTCTCATAAGAGCCAAGCTCTCTGAGTTCTTTGGCCACAGGCGACGCTGACGGTTTGTTGCCCGACTTAGCCAGTTCGTCCACATTCAGATAGGTGCCGTAGGTGATGCTCATCTTCAGACCCGGTTTCAGACCTTCCACCTGCTTTGCAGCAGCCAATTCCTGCTTTTCCACTTTTATGGTTCTCACAGGACTGAGTTTTCCTGATGGCAGTGCTGTGGCTATCTTCAGCACACATGTTTTGTCGAAATGCAGAGGTCCCGCATATTCAGCCGAAGCCGCTGTAGGCTCGGAGCCGTCAAGTGTATAGACCATTTTCAGGTTTCGCGTGTTGCGGAAAGTCAGTGTGGTGCTGTCGGTGAAGGCAACAAAGTTGCACGAACCTTCCGGCTGCTCCGGTTGCGGGATGTGATAGTTGATGCCGTGCGCATCGAGGCGTACGTATGCATTGTTTATCCTGCGTTCAAAGTCATTGTAGTCTTTCCTGTCGACATTGGTCCATGCTATTTCGGCCAAAGCAAGCGCACGGGGATACATCCTGTATTCGCGTATTGCCGTAGAATAAAGATATTCGGCCCAAAGGTTGACCTGCACGCCGAGTATGTGCTTGTCTTTGCCGAGCTGCACCAGCGTGTCGGGCACAGGATTGTAGTCATACACCGTTTCAAGTGTAGACAGGCAGCAGATTGCCACAGGTTCTATCTTCGGATCGCCCTGATAGTAGTCTATATACAGGCCTTCCGAACCGGGAGTCATAATCACGTCATGCCCCATGAGAGCCGACTCTATGCCGCCTTCCTCGCCGCGCCACGACATGACTGTGGCGCTCGGTGCAAGTCCTCCTTCGAGTATCTCATCCCAACCTATCATCTTCTTGCCGCATCTTTCCACCACTTTCTCCATCCTCTTTACAAAATAGCTCTGCAATTTTTCTTCGGCCGTATGCTTTCCGTCAGCCACAAGCCCTTCTTCTCTTATCCGCTTCTGGCAGAGAGGACAGTTTTTCCAGCTTGTCTTGGGGCATTCGTCACCGCCTATATGGAAGTATTCGCCGGGAAACAGAGCGGCAACCTCTTCTATGACATTGGCCATAAATTCAAACGGCTCTTCCTTGCCTGCGCACATCACGATGTCTTCCACTCCCCAGATGATGCGCGGCGTGCCCTGCTCTCCCTTGCACGACAGCTCCGGATATGCGGCAATGGCTGCCATCTCATGTCCCGGCAGCTCTATCTCCGGCACAATCGTAATGAAACGGTCGGCAGCATATTTCACCACATCCTTTATCTGCTCCTGAGTGTAATAGCCTCCGTATTCATATCCTTCTCCCTCTATCCTCTTGGAGCCTATCTCGGTCAGTTTCGGATATTTCTTTATCTCTATCCTCCAGCCTTGATCATCGGTCAGATGCCAGTGCAGCCTGTTGATCTTGAACATGGCCAGCACATCTATCTGTTTCTTGATATCCTCCACGCTTATAAAGTGCCGGCAAGCATCCAGCAATACACCCCTGTAGCTGAATCTCGGTTCGTCTTTTATGCTCACTGCCTGTGCCGTCCAAGACATATTGCCAGCTTTCTCTCCGTTTTCTATCTCAGCCGGGAGCAGCTGCATGAAACTCTGCATGCCGTAGAACACGCCTTGTGCCGTCTTTGCCTTGACCAATACCTTATCGGAAGTCACATCGAGAGTGTACCCCTCGCTGCCAGTCTCCAAAGTTGTATCTATTTCGAGCGAGATGTCGCCTTCGTCTGCCACCTTGATGTCATATCCTGTGGCGCCTGATATCTTCCCTGCGAAATATTCCGCCACGCTTTTCACGTCAGGCTCCGCAGCGCCGATGACGGTATTGCGCGAAAGCGAAAAGCCGCCTTCGTTCACGACCATGTCCTGAGGCATAGGTATGATGTTTATGCCTTCATTGTAACTCTTTGCTCCGTCAGGACTTCCGGCGCACGACATGAGCATCGTGGCTGCGACAGTCCCTGCACAAATACTTGATAGGATTTTCTTCATAATGCTGAATATATTTATGGTAATATGCCTACAAAAGTACAACATTAATTGATTTTCCCCATCTGCCGCACGTTTTTTTACCTTCAGCCCGCGATGTCATGAGAAATGAAGAAGCCAAAATAAGTCCTGCACATGGGCATGTCGGAGAAAAGAAGTATATTTGTGTGGCAGAAACGCCACCGGCTGCAACCGCCAGTTACTACAATCAGACTGCAAACATGATGTACAATGTAATACGCAAAATGAAAAGTCTTTGCCCCATCTCCGACGAAACCATACGCGAGTTGGAAAGCTGTCTGGTACCGCACCGTTTCCCCAAAAGACACCTGCTCATAAAAGAAAACATATATACGAGATATGCCTACTTCATTGAAAAAGGCATCACACGTTCCTACTGGCTGGCAGACGGCAAGGAAATCACCACTTCATTTGCATGGGAAGGGAGCATCGTGTTCAGCATGGACGAACTGTATTACAACAAACCGAGCGAAGAGTTTGTAGAAACACTCGAAGAGACGGAAGCATACGCCATAGCACATTCCGACCTGAACAGGCTCTTCGAGACAAACCTGGAATTGTGCAACTGGGGCAGGATAATCCATCAGAATGAATACCGACGGTTGCATCGAAGCCATAAAGAGCGGCTGACTTTACCGGCAAAGGAACGGTATGAGGAATTCAGAAAACAATTTCCCGAAGTCTGCAAACGGGTCAACTTGGGATACATCGCATCATATCTGGGCATCACCATATCTACTCTGAGCAGGCTCAGGGCAGACAAATAAAAGATATTTTTAAGGCATTTATTTGATGCAGGACAAATTTTCGCTCCTGCCTTTATGCTAATTTTGCATCCGAAATAAAAAAAGCAAAAACTATGTCTGCAAAAATATCAAACCCTTTTTCCACAAGCAAACCCCATTACGAGATTCTGGACGGACTGCGCGGGGTGGCAGCCCTCATGGTCATCTGGTATCATGTGTTTGAAGCGTTCGCCACAAGCCCGCTCGACCAAAGGTTCAATCACGGCTATCTGGCTGTAGATTTCTTTTTCATCCTGTCTGGTTTCGTGGTGGGATACGCATACGACGACCGCTGGAAAAGGAATATGGGAATAAAAGATTTCTTCAAGAGAAGAATCATACGCCTGCATCCTATGGTGATACTGGGAGTGTTGCTCGGAGCGACAGCGTTCTTTCTGCAAGGCAGCGAGAAATGGGACGGCTCTCATGTGTCATTGTCTATGGTCATGATAGCCATGCTGCTCAATCTGTTTCTGCTTCCTGCCATACCGGGTTCCGGGCCTGAGATTCGTGGAAACGGAGAGATGTATCCACTCAACGGTCCCAACTGGTCGCTGTTTTTCGAATACATCGGCAACATACTCTACGCCCTGTTCATACACAAGCTGTCCACAAAAGCCCTTACCGCGCTGGTCGTGGCATCGGGCATAGGGCTGGCTTCTTTCGCCTTGTTCAATCTGTCGGGCTACGGACATCTGGGAGTGGGTTGGACTTTGGCCGACTATAACCTGCCGGGAGGCTTTCTGCGCGTATTGTTCTCTTTCTCTATGGGGCTGCTCATGTCGCGGGTATTCAAACCGGTCAAGATAAGAGGGGCTTTCTGGATTTGCAGCGCACTGATAGTGGCTTTGCTGTCGGTGCCTCATCTGGGCAATGAAGATTCGCTGTGGATGAACGGCATATACGACTCGCTGTGCATCATCGTATTCTTCCCCCTGATAGTATATCTCGGAGCATCGGGGCAGACCACCGACAAGAAATCATCGGCCATATGCAAATTCATGGGCGACATATCCTATCCCGTCTATGTGGTGCACTACCCATCCATGTACCTGTTCTATTCTTGGGTGTGGGACAACGGGCTTACTTTCGGCCAGACATGGCATGTGGCTGCGGGCTTGTTCGTGGGCAATATCGTCCTTGCCTACATCTGCCTGAAGTGCTACGATGAGCCTGTGCGCAAGTATCTCACCGGGCGCTTCCAGTCTTCGCACAAGTCAAATGCATGTTGACGGCGGATGACGGACAAAACATAGCGGCTGAATCGTTGATGAAATCTTTTACGATTCAGCCGCTTTTCCTATCCGTCCGCAGGCTTATCCCAAAAACGATTTTATCTTTTCCAACGCTTCCGCTTCGGCCTTTTCCAAGTCATCGTTTATTATAACCACATCAAACCTGTCGGCATAACCCAATTCAAACCGCGCCTTTGCCAGCCGGCTTTCGATGACTTCGGGGGCATCGGTGGCTCTCTGCACAAGCCTCCTCCTCAATTCATCTACCGAAGGCGGCTGTATGAACACCGACAAGGCGCGGCTGCCGAAATAATGCTTGATGTTGCATCCGCCCACCACGTCCACATCGAATATGACATTGTCGCCTTTTGCCAGCATACTTTCTACCTGTGCTTTCAGTGTGCCGTAAAACTTGTCCTTATATACTTCCTCGTATTCGAGGAACTCGCCGTTGTCTATCTTCCTCCTGAAGTCTTCGGGCGACATGAAGAAATATTCCACTCCGTCTTTCTCCGTGCCTCTCGGGGCGCGGCTCGTGGCAGATATGGAGAAGTGCAGATTGAGGTTCTGCCGCAACAGATAATTTATGATGGTAGATTTTCCGGAGCCTGAGGGGGCGGAAAATATTATGGCCTTGCCTTCTTTCATGGTGTCACATCACGTTAAGCACTTGTTCTTTTATCTGTTCCAGCTCGTCTTTCATCCTCACCACTATGTTCTGCATTTCAGCGTTGTTCGACTTGCTTCCCATCGTGTTTATCTCGCGTCCCATTTCCTGAGCTATGAACCCGAGCTTCTTGCCCTGCCCGTGTCCGTTGTCGAGCGTTTGCAGGAAATAGTCCAGATGGTTTTGCAGACGTTGTTTCTCCTCGCTTATGTCGAGTTTCTCTATGTAATATATCAGTTCCTGCTCGAAACGATTCTTGTCATAATCCACTTTCAGCTCTTTTTCGAGCGACTCTATGATTCTCGACTTTATCTTCTCCACACGTTCTTTCTCGTATGGCTCCACCCGGTAGAGCAGTTCCTGTATGTTGCTTATCTTCTCTCTGAATTTCTTCTCCAAAGCATCGCCTTCCTGCTTTCTGAAAGCTATGAGGTGGTCTATCGACTCATTGATGGCCGCAGACACCGCCTCCCATTCCTCGCCCGAAAGCTCCTCCGCCTCCGGCATGGTGAAGACATCGGATATCCTCAATATGGTCTGAAACCAGTCTTGCGGCACGGGTATGCCCATGCTGTCCGATATTTCCTTTATCTGCCTGTGATAGTTTTCAAACACCACAGGGTTGATCATGCCTGAAACCGACACCGACTTATCTATCCATAAGGCGAAATCGACTTTCCCCCGTTCCAGCTTTTTCGATATTTCGCCCCTTATCTCCATCTCTTTTTCACGATACACGGGAGCTATCCTCGTGGTCAGATCAAGCGACTTGCTGTTCAGCGACTTGATTTCCACATGCACCTTCTTGTTTGGTAGTTCTGCTACGGATTTCCCGTAGCCGGTCATTGACTGTATCATATTTTTTCGCTATTTGAAAGCAAAAATAACACTTTTCCCATATATAAACAACATCAAAACGATAATACACTTACAGCCCTGCCGACCGGCTCCCGGGATCGGCTCGATCATCGGGCAAGATGGCGTACATGCCGACCGAAGATGTGCGCCATCCCGGGCGAAGATGGCGCACATCCCGCCGGGACTGCAAGAACCACGCTAAAGGCAAGGGAAACGATTTGCCGACATTGTGCAAAACGCTTAACTTTGCAAACGCATTACTGACTAAAACATGACATGACAATGACTCCACTACTGCAAGTTGAGAATCTGACGAAATCTTTCGGAGACCTGATCCTGTTCCGCGACATAACATTCAGCATATCCGAAGGACAGCGCGTGGGACTGATAGCGAAAAACGGGAACGGCAAAACCACCTTGCTGAAAATGCTCTCACGCGAAGAAGGGTGCGACAGCGGAAAGATAACGTTCCGCAAAGACGTGAACATGGCCTACCTGCCGCAATACCCGGCCTACGGCGAAGACATGACAGTGCTGGAAGCATGTTTCAAAAACAGTACACGGATGGCCGCACTCATCAGACGCTACGAGGAATGCCTCGAAACAGAAGGCAATCCCGGCCTGGACGGCATCCTCAACGAGATGGACGCGCAGAAAGCATGGGAATATGAGCGCAACATCAAGGAAATCCTGACACGCCTCAACATAACCAACCACAACCAGTCGATCAGAGAACTTTCAGGCGGACAGATAAAACGCATTGCACTGGCCAATGCGCTGATCAACAAACCGGAGTTCCTCATACTCGATGAGCCGACCAACCATCTTGACATAGAAATGACCGAATGGCTGGAAAACTATCTGAAAGACTCTAAACTGACGCTCCTCATGGTCACTCACGACCGATATCTCATAAACAGCGTGTGCACCGACATATACGAGATAGACGGCAAGACCATGTACCAGTACAAAGGCGGATACGACTACTATCTGGAGAAAAGACAGGAACGCATAGATGCGGAAACAGCCGAAATAGAAAAGGCACGCAACCTCTACCGCAAGGAACTGGAGTGGATGAGACGCATGCCGCAGGCCAGAGGACACAAGGCACGCTACCGCGAAGAAGCATTCTACGAACTCGAAAAGACTGCAAAGAAAACCATGTCTGAGGCGGAACTCAAACTGAAAGACAACTCCACATACATCGGCTCGAAGATATTCGAAGCGGAAAACCTCTGCAAAAGTTTCGGCCGGCTGAAGATACTCGACCGCTTCTCCTACACATTCTCACGATATGAGAAACTGGGCATCGTGGGTAAAAACGGCACGGGCAAATCCACATTCATCAAAATACTCACCGGAAAAGAACAGGCCGACAGCGGCAGGCTCGACATAGGCGAGACCGTAAGGTTCGGATACTATTCGCAGGAGGGAATGGCTTTCGATGACAAGATGAAAGTGATAGACGCCGTGACAAACATTGCCGAGACCATCGACACGGGCAACGGCCGGCACATGACAGCCTCGCAATTTCTGCAATATTTCCTCTTTGCACCGTCAAGGCAGCACGACTACATATACAAGCTCAGCGGTGGAGAACGCCGCCGCCTGTACCTCTGCACCGTACTGATGCGCAACCCCAACTTCCTCATCCTCGACGAACCGACCAACGACCTCGACATAATGACCCTGCGGGTGCTCGAAAACTATCTGCAATCATTCAAAGGTTGCCTCATAGTGGTGTCGCACGACCGCTACTTCATGGACAAGATAGTAGACCACCTGTTTGTCTTTCAAGGCAACGGGGTCATAAAAGACTTTCCGGGCAACTACACCGACTACCGGCTGAAATGCCAGGAAGACGAAAAAGACAGGAAAAAAGAGGAAAAGGCTCAGGCCAAAAACAAAAACACGAAGATCAAAACGGAAACCAAACGCAAACTGACATTCGCCGAACGCAGGGAATACGAATCTCTCGAAAAGGAAATATCCGACCTGGAAACAGAAAAGGCATCACTCGAAAACGACCTCTGCTCAGGCACTCTGCCTGTAGAGGAACTGACGGCAAAATCGAAAAGACTAGTTACGGTAGGCGGAGAAATAGAAGCCAAAACCTTGCGCTGGCTGGAACTGGCGGAGATAGACGAAGCATGACAGGGAGATCCGACCACGCCTCCATATCCCTATCGTTGCAACGGACAGCCGCAATGAATATCCACAACCTATGTTGAGAGTATAAAAAGAGAGAATGCCTGCTTATTTGTTTTTGAACATGCTTTCCAAAGTTTCAAGTTCGGCCTTGAAGCTCTTGTCCACTTCCAACTGCTCCTTTACAGCTTTCTCAGAGTGTATGACAGTGGAATAGTTTCGGTTGGCCACGATAAGACCTATTTTCGACAACGACAGGTCTGTATATTTCTTGGCAAGGTACATCGCCACCTGTCTCGGTTTGACTATCTCCCTTTTGCGCGAACCTGAATGGAGCAGGTTGACCGAGACTTTATAAAACTCGCACACGTCTCTCACTATGTCGTCTATAGAGATTTCATTGTTCACAGCCTTGACTGTGGTCTTTATCACGTTCGATGCGAGGGTCACGTCTATAGTCTTGTTCAGCGTGATAGACCTTGCAATGATGGATGTGACTATGCCTTCCAGTTCCCTGATGCTGTCACTCACATTGCATGCTATGTAATCCACCACTTCAGACGGGAATTTCAGCCCGTCGAGTTTTATCTTGTTAAAAAGTATGTTCCTCCTCAGTTCCACGTTAGGTCTCTCAAGCTCTGCCGTAAGCCCCCATTTGAAACGTGTGATAAGCCTTTCCTCCAACCCCTGAAGTTCGGCAGGCGAACGGTCGCAAGTCATTATGATTTGCTTGCCGCTCTGCTGCAAATGGTTGAATATGTGGAAAAATGCATTTTGCGTCCCTTTCCAGTTGGCAAACTCCTGCACATCGTCTATGATAAGAGCGTCTATGTCTTGGTAGAATCCGATGAAGTCGTTCACCTTATTCTGTCGCACCGCAGTGGAGTATTGCGTCTGAAACAGATGCGCTGACACATACAGCACTTTCTTCTGAGGATACATCTCACGCAGGCGCAGGCCTATGGCGTTTATGAGGTGGGTCTTGCCTACTCCGGAATGTCCGTACACGAACAGCGGGTTGAACGCCTTTGCCGGATGCTCGGCCACTGCCATGCCTGCCACGCGGCAGAGTTTGTTGCTCTCTCCTTCTATGAAAGTATCAAAATTATATTCCGGCTTGAGGTGCGGGTCGAAATCGCGCGATGCCACAGTTCCCGTCATGTCGGGCACCTGGCGTCTGTCGGCATCAAGGTTTCCCACCGGCAGATCCGTACTCTTTCTGGTGCCGGCTATCTCCATATCTATATTGTTGGTACGGTCTACCTGCACCTTATATGACAAATCGGCATCCTTGCCTATGAACTTTTCGAGAGTTATGCGCAGCAAATCAAGGAAGTGGGCTTCTATATATTCCACCACAGCATGGCTCGGCACGCCGAGCACAAGCATCTCCCCTTCGAGGGACAACGGCACGATGGGAGCAAACAAGGCTTCGTATTGCTCCGGCTTTATGTTGTCCTTTATGAAGGCAAGACAATCATTCCATATTTTCACGCATAAATTATCGCTCATCTATCTCTCTTTTCGTTCTGAACTTTATGCAAAAGTCACAATTAAAAACAATAAAAACAAATGCATTTTTTATTTGCTTTTTAGCTAAAAAGTATAAGCGGTTAGGGATTAGGCAGTTATACTTACGGAGGTTTGTTCATGAAATCATTCGGGCGTAAACACCTAACAACCAAGCATATTGCATTGCTTCAAAACGGCAGCGTCCATGTCTGACGGCAGCCCTACTTCGCTGAAAACCTATTGAATACCCATGAGTTTGCCCGGCTTGCCCCGCCCGGCCTGAGGGGTGATTATTTATATAAATTCTAAATAGGAGATTCCGCAGGCGACCGGCTTCCAATGTTGCGCACGGCTTCTTCCGCCAACAGTTGCGCGGCCATGTAGCCTGGCATCAGCCGAAGCCTTGAAATACCCCGAAAAAGATCGGCTCGATCCCAGGCAAAGATGTACGCCATCCCGGGCGAAGATGGCGCACATACTCGGTGAAGATGGCGTACATCCTTGGCGCACCCCTACTGAAGCTGCCGGAGCGACTATCGCAAGCCGCATGTCACCAACGCATAACATTCAGTCATTCAATACCATATCTTTCATTATGGCAATATCAGCCTTGTCCAGGCCATGCCCGTGCAACAGGGTGCCGTCTTCATCCATAATCGTTGCGAATAAGCTTTTGTCCGACAGTGCCACACCTTTTTTATATGCTTCCACAGCTTTCTCCACATTGCCGCATATCCACAGCACATGCCCCATGTTGATATAGTCGTTTTGCGTCCTGTCTTCCGGCTTTATCTTTTCATAGAGCGGCAAGGCTTCATCCGGTTTTCCCATGCAGAATAAAGTCCACGCCATAGTGCGCTGCACGGGAGCATGGCCGGGCTTCAGATAGTCTGACTTGTAAAAGCATTTCATGGCATCGACGTAAGCTTCCTTGCGCAGGAAGCATTTGCCCAGTTGGAATATAATGTTCCAGTCATTTTCGTAGCGCGCCTCAAGTTTCCTGTAAATGTCTATCGCTGCATCAATGTCGTTGTCCACAATGCAGCACATGGCCAGATGTTTCATGGTCCAGGCATTGTCGGGTTCTATCAGATCGGCTTTCTCGTAAAGCCTTTTGGCTTCCGAAAAATCATTGAGTTTCTGCCTGCAAAATCCCATCTTCTGCACCACTTCGGCTTTTTCGGTCATCCCGCTCCCTGCATAATACTGACAGGCATCGCCGAAATGACCGTTTTTGAACAGGAAATCTGCAATGTTAAGGCATCCTGTCTCCCACTCGAAAAGGGAAGACAGGCATTCGGTCTTCAACATGGCTATGCCCCACCGGAAGATATCGTCAAACTCGCGTTTACGTGAAAACAACTTGAAGAACCTGTACAAATCCTGTATATACTGATTGCTGCAATTCCTGCTTTCAAAGTTCTCATATTCGTCCCTGAGCATCCGCACAGCCTCATCTTGCCCGTCAAACTGCCTCATCATCAGTTCTCTTTGCTGCTGCGGCACCTGAGACATCATGAAGCACATGGAATATTTGTCAGAATTGCAGAAAAACGGCGATCTGACTATCACGCCGAGCATCGAGCCTTTCATCCCGCCCAGACAACCGACTATCTCGTAGCAGTCTTCATCGAACGGATAGAACCAATTGGCCATATCATAGAAAAACGGAAACGACTTGAGTTGTGAAAATGCCCCCATATATACATCAGCCCCTTCGTTCTGCAAGTCGCTCATCTCTCTCATTCTTTTCTCGAAGCCGCTGTTTTCCAGTTTTTTCTGCCAGTCTGGATTCAGTTCGTTCAACGTTTCTTCGCTAATGATGCTTATGTCTTTGAAGCGTGTGCCGCCGAGATCCTTATGCGCTTTCAGTATCTCAGGTATTATCTCTTCGTTCATCTTCTTGTTAATCTTCATCGTCTCAAGCCCCCTCAGATACTGCACTGCAACCTCGTTCACGTTCTTTTTCAGTTCCAAGTCATCTTTCAGCAACGACATCCTGCTGTTGAACTCGCGGCAGAACTTCAAAACATATCCATGCCTGTAGGCCGCTACCAGCAATGCCAACACAGCCCTTGCCCTTATCATAGGTTCACCACACAGACACAGGTCAAGGATGAACATTATCTTCCTCAGGTCAAAACACTCCATCAGGGACAACATAACAGCCGATGTCATGGCCGACAACACATTGACAGGCAACCGTTTTTCAGAGAAGACTGTCCTTATCGCCTCCGCATCCCCATTATCCCACCGGCAATTCAGCCAAGTCTTGTAGAATATCTCCTTGTAAACCTCCGAAAATCTTTTGCACAGTTTCAACTTTTCTTCGGCATTGTTCATCAGGTTGCACATGGCTATGTCTTTTTGCAGGCCGGCAACCTCTTCGGCCAGTTCGTCCCAACTTCTGAATGGTGTCTTCTCATAACAACGCATCTTGTCGAAAAACAGACGCGGAGACACCGCTTTGGACAGCGCCACACGCAGCAAGTCATTCAACACGGCTGCCTTGCAAAGCAACGTCTCGTACAACGCAGTCCGTCCCGCATCTTTCACTCCCTGCCGCATATATTCCTTCATATAGCGGTATGAGGTCTCTATCTCATACAGCCGGCTTTTCAAATCCCAATCGCCGCTCGCCTCGCACAAAGGCTTCAGTTCCATGACCGCATCACCCAGATTTCCCGCAGAAACCGCAGCGGATATTTCCTTATATTTCTTATCTATGTCTTTAACTTCCATATCAAATCAGTGACAATCTTTTCATTTCGCAAATGTACACAAAATATCATTAGGCCGATCATCATGCGCTACCTTACATATTGGAAAGGAAATATGGCCAAACGCTACGAAAAGAAAAACAGACAAGTTTTTTAATGGACAACCTTATTGAAAAAAGCACATTTTATGATAAAATATCCAATATGTTCCCCGTTCCTGTCCGACATCATCCGGAAATTATTAATACCTTTGCGCATACAAACATAAACACAGAAACAAATATGTCAAAAATGCGCTTTTTCGCTCTACAGAAATTGGCCGACAGGAAACCGGTAAACGTAGAGACACCCGAAGAAAAACTCTCCGACTACTATGGAGTATATGTATTCAACAAGAAAAAAATGCAGGAATACCTTCCCGATGAAGCATTCGAAGCTGTAGTCAATGCCATAGAGAAAGGCACTCCGATAAACGTGAAAATTGCCGACCAAGTAGCGGAAGGCATGAAAAACTGGGCAAAGGCACACGGTGCCACCAACTATACTCATTGGTTCCAGCCTCTGACCGATGGCACAGCCGAAAAGCATGAAAGCTTCATCAACACCACAAGCGATGGGAACGTCATAGAGAAATTCTCGGGGAAACTCCTCATCCAGCAGGAACCCGATGCATCATCATTTCCCAACGGTGGCATCAGAAACACATTCGAGGCAAGAGGCTACACTGCATGGGATGTCTCGTCACCGGCATTCATCGTGGGCGACACGCTCTGCATACCCACCATATTCATAGCCTATACGGGAGAAGCCCTCGACTACAAGACGCCGCTGCTCCGCGCATTGGCCGCAGTAGACAAGGCAGCCACAAGGGTATGCAACCTTTTTGACAAAAACGTCACCAAAGTCGCGGCCAATCTGGGCTGGGAACAGGAATACTTCCTGGTCGATAAGGCTCTGTTTGACGCACGTCCCGACCTGTGTCTCACCGGCAGGACGCTCATGGGGCATTCATCAGCCAAAGACCAGCAACTCAACGACCATTATTTCGGCTCCATACCGCCGAGAGTGAAATATTTCATGAAAGAACTCGAAATAGAATGCCACAAACTCGGCATCCCGGCCAAAACGTTCCACAACGAAGTGGCACCGAACCAGTTTGAACTTGCACCGTATTTCGAGGAAGCCAATCTGGCCAATGACCACAACCTGCTGCTCATGGACCTGATGAAAAGAACGGCACACAAACACAACTTTGAAGTACTGTTGCACGAGAAGCCCTTTGCCGGCGTCAACGGTTCGGGCAAACACAACAACTGGTCGCTCAGCACCAACACAGGCATTAACCTGTTCGCCCCCGCCAAAACTCCGGAAGGCAACATGCTGTTTCTCACTTTCATAGTCAACGTGCTGATGATGGTCTACAAAAACCAGGATTTGCTGCGCGCGTCCATCGTAAGCGCAGGCAACAGCCACCGTCTCGGAGCACACGAAGCCCCGCCGGCCATCTTCTCCATTTTCTTGGGCAAACACCTCAACGAAACCCTCAACAGGCTGGAAGAAAACATCGGCAACGCCAAGATGACACCCGAAGAAAAGAAAGCTCTGAAACTCGGCATAGGCAGGATTCCGGAAATACTGCTCGACAATACCGACCGCAACCGCACATCGCCTTTCGCTTTCACCGGAAACAGGTTTGAATTCAGGGCGGTAGGCTCATCGGCCAACTGCGGAGCGGCCATGACCGTAATCAATGCAGCTATGGCCGAACAGCTGAACGACTTCAAAAGTCAGGTCGATGACTTGTGCACACAAGGCATCAGCAAAGACGAAGCCATCTTTAAAGTGATAAAAAAACTGATACAACAGTCGCGCAACATACGTTTCGAGGGTGACGGCTATTCCGAAAACTGGAACATGGAAGCAGAGAAAAGAGGACTGACCAACATACCGAAAGTGACCGAAGCCCTGCTGAAATACAAAAGCGGGCAGTCGCAGAAAGTCCTGCTCGGAGAAAAGATATTCACCATGTCAGAACTGGAAAGCCGCATAGATGTGGAACTGGAAAAATATACAAAAAAAGTACAGATAGAAAGCCGAGTATTGGGCGACCTGGCCATAAATCACATAGTGCCTACGGCAGTGCTCTACCAGAACAGACTGCTCGAAAACCTCAGAGGACTGCAAGCCATCTTCCCGACAGAAGAGTTCCGAACCATTGCACAAGACAGGATAGATCTGGTGAAAGACATATCAAAAAGGGTTACAGCCATCAAAATCCTCGTGCGCGATATGATAGAAGCACGCAAGAAAGCAAACCGCATGGCATCGCCGCTGGACAAGGCACGCGAATATGAAAACGAAGTAAATCCATATCTGGAGAAGATACGCGACCACATAGACCATCTCGAAATGGAAGTGGACGATGAAATCTGGCCGCTGCCCAAATATCGCGAACTGCTCATGAACAACTGACAAAAACTTAACCTCTGATATAACAGACAAGGGTATAGACATACCTCTCCCGAGACCGAGCCGATAACCGATGAAGATGTACGCCATCTTCGCAGGGGATCGGCTTGATCATTGTCCGGGATGTACGCCATCCCCGCCGGAGATCGAGCCGATCTCCGGAACATGTCGTAAAGAGCTGAAAAGCAGCCGTATTTTCTACCAGTCTATGGGAGTCATGCCGTGTGCGGCAAGATATTCGTTGGTCTTGCTGAAATGACCGTTACCAAAGAAGCCGCGATAGGCTGACAGCGGCGACGGGTGGGCTGAAGTCAGCACCAGATGTCTGGAAGAATCGATGAGAGCGGCTTTCCTCTTGGCATAGCCTCCCCACAGGATGAAGACAAGGTGCTCTTTCCTGTCGGAGAGCAACTTTATGACATCATCGGTAAAAGTCTCCCAACCTTTGTTCTGATGCGAGCCTGCCAGATGTGCGCGCACGGTGAGCGTGGCATTGAGCAACAGCACACCTTGCTCTGCCCAGCGTGTCAGATTGCCCGAAGCGGGAACAGGTTTGTGCAGGTCGTTTGCAATCTCGGTGAAGATGTTTTGGAGCGATGGCGGAAACGGCACGTTGTCCATGACCGAGAAGCACAAACCGTGTGCCTGTCCCGGCTCATGATATGGGTCCTGACCGAGAATCACCACTTTCACCTTGTCAAACGGACACAGGTTGAACGCATTGAATATCAGCTTGCCCGGAGGATATATGGTGCTGTTTTTATACTCCGACTTGACGAATGCCACAAGCGAGGCGAAATAAGGTTTGTCAAACTCCGCGCCGAGCTGTTCTTTCCACGTTTCGTTGATGGTCACGTTCATGATTGTTATTCAAAGACAAAGTCAAACATTTCTTCTTCGCTCACAGGCTCGTCCGAAAACGGTTCCGCACACGGATCGAGGTCTTCCGGCAGGTCAAACACCTCGTCTTGGGAGTAACCCAGACTTTCATCGGCATATACCTTGTTCATATATAACGCCCAGATGGGAAGCGCCATGCTCGCTCCCTGCCCGTAGAACATGGTGTCGAAGTGTATGTCGCGCTCCTCGCCGCCAACCCAGCAGCCCGACACGAGCGATGGCGTGAAACCCATGAACCATCCGTCGGAATTGCGGTTGGAAGTACCGGTCTTGCCGCCCATGTCGGCCTTGACCCCATACTTGGCACGCACTCTGATGCCTGTACCCGAATTGATGACGGCTCTGAGCATCACTATCATCTTGTATGCGCTGTCCTCGCTGATGGCCTCGTTTATTCTCGGACCGAAAGTGGAGATGACTTCCCCGTCATTGGTCGTTATCTTCGTTACGAACAACGGCTCCACGTGCATCCCCTTATTGGCAAACGCAGTATATGCGCTGACCATTTCGCCTACAGAAATCTCGCACGGTCCGAGACACAATGACGGAGTGGCCTGTATCTCCTGATTCTTGATGCCGAGCGTGTGCAGCAGTCTGACCAGAGCATTGGGGTTGAGCTTGCTCATGAGGTACGCCGAAATCCAGTTGTTGGAATTGGCAAGCCCCCACTCCAGCGTCACCATCTCGCCTATGCGCTTCTTCGATGCGTTTCGCGGCGACCATGCCTCACCGGTCTCGGTTATGATGGTGAGAGGCACATTCCTCACTTCATCGCAAGGCGAATAGTTGTTTTCCATCGCAAGGGTGTACAGATAAGGCTTAATGGTGGACCCCACCTGCCTCCTGCCGACCATAGCCATGTCATATTGGAAATAATGATAATCGGGACCGCCTACGTATGCCTTGACATAGCCGTTGAATGGGTCCATCGACATGAATCCTGCACGCAGGAAATATTTGTAATAGCGCAGGGAGTCGAGAGGTGTCATCACCGTGTCAATCTCTCCGTCCCACGAGAAGACAGACATCTCGTGCGGCGTATTGAAAGCCTCGTCTATCTCCGCTTCCGAGCATCCGTTTTTCTTCATCACGCGATATCTCTCGCTCTGCTTCATGGCACGGCGCATGATGTTGTCCACCTGCTCATCGGTGAGCATATTTGAAAACGGCGCATAGCTTCGTCCTTTCTTTTCCTTGAAGAAATTGGGCTGCAACGTTTCTTTCAGGTGTTGCGTCACCGCCTCTTCAGCATACTGCTGCATACGCGAATCTATGGTGGTGTATATCTTCAGGCCATCGGTGTAGATGTTGTAATTGCTGCCATCTTTCTTCTTGTTCTTCTTGCACCATCCGTAAAGCGGGTCGTTTTCCCAAGCAAGCGAATCTTCGTAAAACATCTGCCCCTGCCAGCTGGCATAGTCGGAGCGTTCCGGCTTTCCGGCCGTCATTATTCGGCGCAGGTATTCACGGAAATATGTGGCGAGTCCGGCTTTATGATCCACATGGTGGTATTCCAGTTCCAACGGCAATGCCTGTAGGGAATCACATTCCGCCTGCGATATATATCCGTATTTGGCCATCTGCGAAAGCACCACATTGCGGCGCTCCCTCGATCTCTCGTTGAAGCGGCGCGGATTGTAATAAGAAGGGTTTTTGCACATTCCCACCAGAGTGGCAGCCTCTTCGGTAGTCAGAGTGGAAGGCAGTTTGCCGAAATACGTATAGGCTGCCGTCTTTATGCCGACCGCATTGTTGAGGAAATCAAACTTGTTCAGATACATGGTCAGAATCTCCTCCTTAGTATAATACCTTTCAAGTTTCACGGCTATGACCCACTCTATCGGCTTCTGGAACAGACGTTCAAGCACGCTCCTCGATGTGGGCGAATAGAGCTGCTTGGCAAGCTGCTGGGTGATGGTGCTTCCGCCTCCGGCGTTTTTCTGCATCAGTATGCCCCTCTTCACTATGGCTCTGAACAATGCCTTGAAGTCTATGCCCGAGTGATTGACGAAACGCACGTCTTCGGTAGCGATGAGGGCGTTCACCAGATTGGCCGAAAGTTCGTTATAGCCCACATACACCCTGTTGCCTTTCTCAAGAGACCATGTGCCGAGCACTTCGTGCGTCTGCTTTCCGGTGTTGCGGTCCATGTCGGTAGACAATATCTCCGAAGCGAATCTGTATGTGGGGTTTTCCAACTCTTCCACCGGCGGCATGTAGCCTATCCAGCCTTTGGATATGGCATAAAAGGCCGCCACTGCGGCAGCCATGCCCAAGAAAAGGAGTATCCAAAGGGCTATTATGAATTTCTTCATGTCAGAATATTTTCAATTATTAGTATGCAGGTGCAAAAATACAATATTTTCAGGAACTTATTAATCAAACGCAAGCAATATTGCAGACATACTCAAAACGAGCGAAGGCGGCACTTGCACCGGTACCGCCTTCTACGCACATATCGTTCAAATACAGACTATGCTTTTCATGAATTCATGCTCATGAGGAACTCTTCATTGTCTTTGGTGTTTTCCAACTTGGACTTGACAAAATCCATCGCTTCCATAGGGGTCATATCGGCAAGATATTTCCTCAATATCCACATGCGGTCGAGAGTGGTTTTGTCGAGCAGGAGATCATCGCGGCGTGTGCTTGAGGCAATGATGTTGACTGCCGGGAATATGCGCTTGTTGGAAAGCGTCCTGTCAAGCTGCAACTCCATGTTTCCTGTGCCTTTGAACTCTTCAAAGATAACCTCGTCCATCTTCGAGCCGGTGTCGATCAAGGCCGTAGCAAGTATGGTGAGCGAGCCTCCGCCTTCAATGTTCCTGGCTGCGCCGAAAAACCTTTTGGGTTTGTGCAACGCATTGGCGTCAACTCCTCCCGACAGCACTTTTCCCGAAGCCGGCGACACCGTGTTGTACGCACGGGCAAGCCTCGTTATGGAGTCAAGGAAGATAACCACGTCATGCCCGCACTCCACAAGCCTTTTGGCTTTCTCCAACACTATGCCGGCTATCTTGACGTGTCTTTCAGCCGGTTCGTCAAACGTGGATGCTATGACTTCGGCATTCACGCTCCTTGCCATATCGGTCACTTCCTCCGGACGTTCGTCTATAAGTAGCATTATCATGTAGACTTCCGGGTGGTTGGCTGCGATGGCATTGGCTATGTCTTTGAGCAAGATGGTCTTACCCGTTTTCGGCTGTGCCACTATGAGCCCCCTCTGGCCTTTTCCTATGGGCGCGAACATATCGACTACGCGCACGGATATATTGTCGTCAAATCCTTTGCACAGATTGAATTTCTCATCGGGGAACAGCGGAGTGAGATGGTCGAACGGTTCCCTGTCGCGCACTATGGAAGGGTCGCGTCCGTTTATCTTTATGACTTTCACCAAAGGGAAATATTTCTCGCCTTCTTTCGGAGGACGGATGCCGCCTTCCACCACGTCGCCGGTCTTGAGTCCGAACAGTTTTATCTGCGACTGGGACACATAAATGTCATCGGGTGAAGAAAGGTAATTATAGTCGGACGAACGCAGGAATCCATATCCGTCAGGCATTATCTCGAGCACTCCGGTACCGGTCAGTATTCCCTCAAACGAATATGCTTTTTCCTGCTGCTCCTGCTGTTTTGCGTTCGCCTGGTTTTTATTATTGTCTTCCTGCTTCTGTGCAGCTTCCGCCGGTTGCGGGACATCTTCCGGCTCCGGTTTCGGCGTGTTGAACTTGCCCAACAGTTCTTCAGGGATATTTTCATTATCCACAGCCAGGTCTTCTATGGGGATGAAATCGTCTTCGCCGCCTATTATCTCGTCCAGTTCGTTTTTGGCTTCTTCCTTGCTGTTGCTTTTCTGCGATGGCTGCTGCACGCTTTCCGCCTGAGCCTCTTTTTCCTTTTTGTTTTTATCCGACTTGGCAGGTCTGCCGCGTTTCTTTTTATTGTTTGCCTGTGGCTCTTCCTGTGGCTTGCTGCTGTCGTTTGTCTGCGCAGCCGGTTCTTCTTCCGTCGGTGCCGGTTTTTCCTGTGCCGGCACTATCACGGTCTTCACGTCGGCAAGTCCTTCCGGTATTTTCTCGGCTGTGCCTTTGCTGGCCGTATAGACCTTGTTGGCTTCTTTCTTGACAGTTATCCTCGACCGGCCTTTTTTTGCTGACGTTTCGCCCGATTGTTTTTTACTGTTTGCAGAACCCACTATGGCCTGCTTGTCCAGTATCTCATATATCAATCCGGCCCTGTCGTCTACTGAGGCGTTTTCAATATTCAGTTCTTTGGCTACAGACATCAATTCTGTATCATCCATTTTATTCAATTGGACAATTGTATACATAAAATATAGATTTGTTGTATTCCTTGTTTCCGCAAAAGCGTGAAAATCACATGCGTGAGCAGCACATAACAACGCCTGCAAAAAACCTTGAATTTATTTTATATGATTTATTTCTTGTGTATTTACAAAAGAAAATGTAGGCTGTCATAATTTGACAGTGCAAAAGTATAAAAATTTATTTAACGGAATAGCAAACGTGGACTTTTTTTAGCGGAAAATGGAGCGGCCTGCCGCTCCCGCTTTCACTCGGCATCGGCTTTCCGCTTCAGTTTGCCGGCTTCGTGCTTGAGGCGCGCTCCCAAGAATGTGCCTTCGAGAATGTGTATCTCCTGCATGTCTGCCTCCGAAAAGGCGTCATCTTCGTTCAGTTCCTTTATGTCTTCCTTTATTCCGGCGTATTCCGATTCGGCCTCCGCCCATTCTTCATCGGTCAGAGCCTTGCCGGTCACGTGCGACACTAGTTCTCTGAGATCTTCCACCGTACTTTTCTTGCCCGGCCCGCAGCCCCACGCCACAAGAGCGCAAAGCGCCAGCGGGAACAGTCTTTTCATGCTAATCCTCATTATCTGTTATCTTTAATGTTTCCACTTTCGACAATTTGTCTTTCAACATATCCATGTGCGCTTTCCCGATCTCCAGCGTCATGTAATAGTCCGTGTCGTAATACTGGCCTACTATCCTGGCATTCTCGCTTTTCACTATGCGCATGACATCGTTGAGAAACGGATACTCCAGGCTGAACGAGACGCGGCAGTCCACCGTCTTTTCTATGACTTCGGCATTGTCCAACGCCGCAGCCGCAGCCGTCTTGTAAGCCACTATCAGCCCGCCGGTGCCGAGCTTTATGCCGCCGAAATATCTCACCACCACCACAAGGACATCGGTCAGCTCTTTCGAGTTGATTTGCCCCAATATTGGCCGTCCGGCAGTGCCTGAAGGCTCTCCGTTGTCGTTTGCCCTGAACACTTCGCGCTCCGCTCCAAGCATATACGCATAGCACACGTGCCTCGCGTCATAATATTTCTTCTGACAGGCCAGAAGCGTCTCCTTGATTTCGTCCACAGTGCTTACGGGGAAAGCCATAGCTATGAATTTGCTCCTCTTTTCCGTATAAACAGCCTCCGAAACCGATTTTATGGTCTTGAACGTATCCGACATGAATATATCTCATAACATATTTCACGGCAAAATTATAGATAAAATCCAAATAAAAAAACTTCTTGCCGCATTACAGACATGCCAATACAGCATTGCCGGAGCGTGTCTCAGGGATGTGCGCCATCTTCACCCGGGATGTACGCCATCTTCGCCCGGGATCGGCTCGGTGTCGGACAAAGATGGCGCACATCCCGGGCGGGCATCGAACGGATGCCGGAAAGAGATGCAAAAGACCTCCGGAAAAGAAGAAAACAATATATTATATTTTCGGGAACACACATAAATGTTTACCTTTGTCATGGATAATATTTTGATACGAAAATGAGAATAATAAACAGTCTGCTGGCCATACTGGCCTTTTTCACTACCGTACAGCTCAAATCTCAGGCCACGCTCGAATTTGAAGAGGCGGAGTACGACTTCGGCATAATCCCCTACAACATCCCCGCCACAGCACATATAAAGGTGACGAACACGGGAGACGAGCCGCTCGTCATAAACAAGGTGACTACATCGTGCGGCTGCGCCGTCGCAGCATGGGACGACACACCGGTGCAACCCGGAAAACAAACCTCTGTTGCGGTGACTTACGATGCCAAGACCATGGGGCATTTCTACAAGACGGTTTCGATCTACTGCAATGCAGAGCCGTACATATTCGACTATGACCTCATAGGAGAAGTTTCAAAAGAGAATGCCGACTACGAAAGACTGTACCCCATAGACATGGGCGACATAAGGGCCGACAACAACGAACTAATATTCGACAACGTACACACCGGCGAAACATACGAGACTTCATTCTACGTGGTCAACTTGGGAGAAGAGCCATACACGCCCGTGCTGATGCTGCTGCCTGAATGCCTCTCCTACAAGGCCGAACCCGAAACGATTGGTCGGAAAGAAATATCGAAAGTGACCGTGACACTCGATGCCTCCAAACTTACCGACATGGGGCTGACGCAAAGAAACATCTATCTGGCAAGGTTCATGGGCGACAAGATATGCGATGACACGCAATTCGACTTCTCGGCCTTTGTCATCCCCAACGTCACCGCAGAAAACGAAAACGCTCCGGCAATCGCTCTGTCTGAGACCCAATGGCGTCCGCCATACGAAGAAGGCAAAAAGAAATACACGCATAAATTCAAAATCAGAAACGAAGGCCGTTCGCCACTCGAAATAGAGAGCCTGCAAGTGTTCAACTACGCCGTGACAGTCAATCTGAAAAACCGCACCATTGCACCCGGCAAGGAAACGACCCTGAAAGTGACAGTATATCCGAAACACCTCACCAAAAACCATGACCCGAAGATACTGCTGATCACAAACGACCCGAAGAACCCCAAGACACAAATCAAGGTGATAAGAAAATAACAAGTAAAACGATTATATACTTACTATATGGAACATCCGGAAAACAGCAATGAATACAAAGGACTGACAGTGAACGACGGAGTGGAACATCCGGCTTCAGTCAACCCGTACATGACGCATAGGAAAAAACGGAGAATAATGTCGGTAGACGAATACGTGGACGGCATACTGAAAGGCAACGTGACCATACTGAGCCAGGCCGTAACACTCATAGAAAGCACCAACCCCGACCACCAGATAATAGCGCAGGAAGTCATAGAAAAATGTCTGCCCCACTCGGGCAACTCCGTCAGGATAGGCATAAGCGGAGTGCCGGGAGCAGGCAAAAGCACATCCATAGACGTATTCGGACTGCATGTCCTGCAAGAAAAGGGAGGCAAGCTGGCCGTCCTCGCCATCGACCCGAGCAGCGAACGCTCCAAAGGCAGCATTCTCGGCGACAAGACCCGCATGGAAAAACTCAGCCAACATCCCGACGCATTCATACGCCCCAGCCCATCGGCCGGCTCGCTGGGAGGAGTGGCAAGGAAAACAAGAGAAACTATAGTGCTGTGCGAAGCCGCAGGCTATGACAAAATCTTCGTGGAAACAGTAGGCGTGGGACAAAGCGAAACAGCAGTACACTCTATGGTAGACTTTTTCCTGCTCATACAGCTCGCCGGCACAGGCGATGAACTGCAAGGCATAAAAAGAGGCATAATGGAAATGGCCGATGCCATAATCATAAACAAAGCGGACGGAAGCAACATAGAGAAAGCGAAACTGGCTGCCACACAGTTCAAAAACGCTTTGCACCTGTTCCCGGCACCGGAATCGGGATGGCTGCCGAGAGTCATGACATATTCGGGATTCTACAACATCGGAGTGAAACCCATCTGGGATATGATATTTGAATATATAGACTTCGTGAAACACAACGGCTACTTCTATCACAACAGAAACGAACAGGCCAGATACTGGATGTACGAGACCATCAACGAACATCTGCACGACAGCTTCTATCACAATCCCATCATAGAATCAATGATGAAACAAAACGAAGACAATGTCCTGCAAGGAAAAGTGACTTCATTTGCAGCGGCACGCAATCTCCTGGACATCTACTGGAAAGAGATGAAAAACAAATAACTGAAAAAACTCTACGGACAGCCAAACTACAGACGCAGACAGACGCAGACAAAGGATGCACACTTACACCCTTTGCCTGCGTCTGCTTTTCAATACCCTCCACAACAGATACGCAGCGACAAGACATAAAAACACGCTTCCGCCCAAAGTGCTGTATCTGTTAATCTCTGCCACAAGCCTGTCTTCCGGCAGCACACCGGCCAAAACATATCCGATGGACATAAGGAAACTGTTCCAGATGGCAGAACCGAAAAAAGTATAGAATGCAAAACTTCTGATATTCATCCGTGCCAGCCCTGCCGGAATGGAAATCAGCTGACGACCCATAGGCAACAGTCGGCCGATAAATGTAGAGACATTGCCATGTTTCAAAAACAGGTTCTCCACATATTCCATCTTTTTCCTGCTGAGGAAGCAAGCCCTCCCCAAACGGCTGTCGACAAACCTGTATATGGCAGGCCTGCCTACGAGCATTGCTAGGTAATAATTGATTATTGCTCCAATGAGTGAACCGGATGTGGTCAGCAATATAAGGGCAATGATATTCATTTCTCCCTGAGCCGCCTTATATGCCGCAGGAGTCACTATCAACTCCGCCGGAAGAGGAAACACAGAGTTTTCCATAATCATGAGCAAGGTCACCGTCCAATAATTCAAATGGTCGAGAAACCATGCAAGCATTTGCCCCAAGTCCATACGCTATAACCTTTAATAATAAAAAAGAGAAGACTTCATGATAAAATCTTCTCTGAACAAGAGCGGAAGACGGGACTCAAACCCGCGACCCTCAGCTTGGAAGGCTAATGCTCTATCAACTGAGCTACTTCCGCATTTTCAACCTTGTGGG
>DVIH01000129.1 GCA_018711405.1 Candidatus Avibacteroides excrementipullorum
GAAGGAGATTTGAAAGGGGCAGAAACTTATCCGGCTACAGGGGTTTACGTTGGAACGCAAAATTATTTTTATTTGCATGATAATACACATTCTGATAAGATAAGTGTGGTAATTCCTTTGGAATTGAACAATGTTTCAGGCAGAGATGTTAAGCTAAAAGTCTCATTTAAAGCTGCGAAAGATGGTACAAATGCTTGTGATAAGATAAAGGTCTATTTTGATAATGAATTGTTTACTGAATATGATAGTTTACCTGTGTTGATAAATACAGCTGATTATTTAGGTGGTTGGAATGAGTATGAGCTAGAATATACTACTAATAAAAGGCGTCTTGATTTGATTATTTCTATGGAAAATAGTAGTAATAAGTATTTGCTTTTAGACGACATATGCGTCCGTAGCGGTATATACAGCTATGTTGAGGCGGAAGGATATCCTGTCAAGGTCGATGGAGAAACTTACCGGTTTGAAAACCTCGCACCGAATACTGAATATGTCTATGCCGTGCAAGGGGTGTCCGGAGATGTCGCTACTGATATAGGTTACCATTCTTTTACCACAGAGGGGGAGGACTTGCTTGTGAAGAGAGGAGAGACTTATGAACTGACGGAAGATTTCAAAGGCAATATAAGAGTGGAAGATGGGGGATGCATAACCGGAACTCATAGTGTGCTTGGAGAAATTTGTTATGTGCTGAAATATGAGACTGACAAGTGGCGTACATTGTCTTTGCCGTTCAAACCGTTTTTGGTCGGAGCGTACAACAGCGAGGGTGAGGGCATTTATCTGCGCGCGGGCTATGATTTCTACTTGCAGCAATATGAAGTGAATGATACGGACAACAGTGCCAGCTTTGTCAATGTGGACGAATTTGAAAGAGGACAGGGGTATGTATTTAAAGTGCCTGCCACAATCAGCGCGTACAAGGATCATACCATATATGTGTTTTCCGATAAATCTCAAATGCTGAATGAGCAAGTGGAACGGCAGGTTTGTCCTGAATATGATTTTGTGCATGTGGGAAATCCTTACACTTATGGTGTGCCTGCAAAGGAATTGTGCGATGCGTCTATTTATTATTTGTTCGATGGCAGCAAGTTTGTTCGTTCGTCAGGCGATTCCATAGTCAAGCCGTTGGATTCTTTCATCGGTCATAAGACTCAGGCTCCGGGACGTGCGCCTGTGGCTATAGAAATAGGCAAGGTGCTTGGTGTGGGAGAACATTGTGCAGATGCTGATTTGATGGTTCTGATTTACGATGATTATCGCTTTTCTTTACGCGGATATACGGGGCGTGTGAAAGTTTATGACGCTTCGGGCATGGTTGTATTTGATGGAAATGTCTCTGAGGAAGATGTGGTAGAAACAGGTAGGCCCGGTGTATATTTGTTGCAGACGGAAAGGGGATATAAAATAAAAGTTCTGTTATGAAAAGTAAACTTGTAGCATTGTTGCTGGCATTGTCTTTTTCAGTGGAGACTTTTGCCCAGCATTACGACGATTTCAGCAGTGATTTCATGTTCGGTTCATCCGGCAATGATGAGGAGTTGCCCGAAGACGATTCGGCAAATGATTTGATGAATGAAGCTATACCGTTGGAAATATCCGACATAGCGTTTATGGTCATGGGAGTTTCGCTGATAGCGATATCTGCCATATACTCAAAGGCAAGGAAGAAATCGAAATGACAGTTTGCCCCAAAGCTGTCTGAAAAAGATGTGATGACATTGCAGGGTAAGAATATTTGCGTATTTTTGTCTTGCTTTCATGCAAGGTGTGAGGTGTATGTACTAAAAAACTTTGTTTATGGGTTATAAAGAAGAAATTGAATCGTTGAGAGCTGAACTTGACCTTCATAATTATAAATATTATGTCCTCAATTTGCCGGAAATATCCGACAAAGACTTCGATATGCTTATGCACAGGTTGCAGCAGCTTGAAAGCGAACATCCCGACTGTTATGATCCGAATTCTCCGACCATGAGGGTGGGGAGCGATATAAACAAAGATTTTGTTCAGGTAGAGCATGAATATCCGATGCTCTCTTTAGGCAACACTTATTCCATTTCTGAAGTTGAAGAGTTTTATGGCAGAGTATCGAAGTCGCTCGATGAAGATTTTGAAATCTGTTGCGAATTGAAGTTCGATGGCACTTCCATATCCGTAATATATGAAAACGGGAATTTGCTCCGTGCCGTGACGCGCGGCGATGGTGTCAAGGGAGATGACGTTACCGACAATGTGAAGACCATAAGGACTATACCGTTGAAAGTGAAAGGAAATTATCCGCAACGTTTTGAAATGCGTGGTGAGGTGCTTATGCCATGGGAAGTCTTTGAAAAACTCAACGCCGAACGTGAAGCGTTGGAAGAACCGTTGTTTGCCAATCCGCGCAATGCAGCTTCAGGTACATTGAAGTTGCAGAATTCGGCAGAGGTGGCATCAAGAGGCCTTGATGCATATCTTTATTATATGCTGGGAGATGATTTGCCGCATGATGGGCATTACGAAAATTTGCAGGAAGCGCGTAAATGGGGATTCAAGATATCTGATGCGATAAGAAAGTGCAAATCCGTAGACGAAATAAAAGAATATATAGACTATTGGGACAAGGAACGCAAGAACTTGCCTGTTGCTACAGACGGAATAGTTTTGAAGGTCAATTCCACGAGACAGCAAAACGAACTTGGGCATACATCGAAATTCCCGCGTTGGGCCATTGCCTATAAGTTTCAGGCGGAGCGTGAGAGTACCCGTCTCGTGAGTGTGGATTTTCAGGTGGGGCGTATGGGGACTGTCACTCCTGTGGCCAATCTTGAACCTGTGAAACTGGCCGGCACGATAGTCCGTCGCGCAACGCTCCATAACAATGATTTTATGACTTCGCTCGACCTGCATTACGGGGATACTGTTTATGTGGAGAAAGGCGGGGAGATTATTCCCAAGATAGTTTCAGTCGATATGGAAAAACGTCTGCCCGGAAGTCGTAAGGTAGAATTCATAGAGACATGTCCGGTTTGCGGAGCCAAACTTGTGAGATATGACAACGAAGTGGCTTATTATTGTCCTAACTATATGGAATGCCCGCCCCAGATTAAAGGGCGCATCGAGCATTTCATAAGCCGCAAAGCTATGAATATAGATGGTCTTGGGCCTGAGACGATAGATCTGTTTTATGAGAACGGATTGATAAATGATGTAGCCGATTTGTATAGCCTGAAAGCTGATGAAATAGCCGGGTTGGAACGTTTCGCAGAAAGAAGTGCGGCAAGAGTCATAAAGAGCATAGATGATTCTAAGTCCGTGCCTTATGACAGGGTCATATTTGCCATAGGCATAAGGTTCGTTGGCGAGACTGTGGCCAAGAAGCTGGCCCGTGCTTTTCCATCTATAGATTTGTTGGCTGCTGCCGGTTTGCAGGATTTGGTCAGTGTGGACGATATAGGAGAGAGGATAGCGCAGAGCGTGGTCTCATTCTTTCATGACATGCGCAATGTCAACCTGATAGATAGGTTGCGCAATGCAGGGCTTCAGATGAAAATGGATGTTGATACGAAAAAAGCATCTGACAAACTTAAAGGGAAAACAATAGTGATAAGCGGAGTGTTCAAAAAACATTCGCGCGATGAATATAAAAAGATGATAGAAGATAACGGAGGCAAAAATGCCGGGAGCATATCTTCGAAGACTTCTTTCGTTTTGGCCGGAGACAACATGGGGCCGAGCAAATTGGAGAAAGCCAATGCGCTTGGCGTGAAAATCATAAATGAGGAAGAGTTTTTGGATATGCTCGGAGAGTGATTCCGTATTTAGAAAATAAGCTTATGGATAATAATAAATTTCAAGGTTTGGGAACAGCGCTCGTTACGCCTTTTCTTGATAATGGAAATGTAGATTTCGAGTCTTTGGGCAGGCTGATAGATGTCCAGTTGGAATATGTTGATTTTTTATGTCTGCTCGGCACTACGGCTGAGACGCCGGTGTTGCGCGACAAAGAGAAAGAGGAGATAATCTCGTTTGCACTCGATCGTATAGGCAAGCGTGTGCCTGTGTTGTTGGGTTGCAGTAGCAATGATACGGCACATTTGATGACCGATATAGAAAAGTATTCGAAATATGATGTCGATGGTTTTCTTTCAGTAGTCCCATATTACAACAAGCCTACGCAGAAAGGCATTTATAAGCATTTCGAATGCGTGTGCAATAGCACGGATTTGCCGATTATAATATACAATATTCCCGGTCGTACAGGTGTCAACATATCTCCGTCTACGGTTCATGACCTGTTCAATGACTTTGAGAATATCATAGGCATAAAAGAGGCTTCCGGCAATCTTTCGCAGATAGATTCCCTGATAATGGACAGGCCGAAAAACTTCAGCGTACTCTCAGGAGATGATGCATTGACTTTCTCTATAATGTCGCTTGGCGGCAATGGTGTGATATCTGTAGCTTCCAATGCTTGTCCGGCTTTGATGCGTACTCTTGTTTCCGCACTTCAGAACAATGATTTGGATAAAGCAGTCAAGGCGCATCATTTGCTCCTACCCATCAACAGGTTGCTTTTCAAAGACGGAAATCCGGCCGGAGTGAAGGCTTTGCTTTCAATCAAGGGGATGATAAAAAATGTTTTGCGGTTGCCTTTGCTGCCTGCCGAAGAAAATACTTATGAAGCCTTGACTGAATTTATCGGTGTGAAATGATGAATGCATGAAATCTCTGTTTGCCCATAAGTGGCTGTCAATATTGTTTGGTCTTATCCTCTTTTCGGCGGATGTTTTTCCGCAAAGGGTGGGGCTTGTGCTCAGCGGCGGCGGAGCAAAAGGACTGACGCATATAGGCATAATACGGGCTTTGGAGGAAAACAACATACCCATCGATTATATTACAGGCACTTCGATGGGAGCCATAGTAGGTTCTCTTTATGCCATGGGCTATAGTCCGGATGATATGGAACAGCTCATCCGTTCGGACGATTTTAAAAGGTGGTACAGCGGGCAGATAGAAGACAAATATGTCTTTTATCTGAGAAATCATGAACCTACTCCCGATTTCTTCAATATCAACCTGTCTTTTAAGGATTCTGCTTCGGTTAAGACGCAATTCATCCCGACCAGCGTGGTCAACCCCATACAGATGAATATAGCTTTCATGAAACTGTATGCCGAAGCTACGGCCCAGTGCAAAGGCGATTTCGACGAATTGTTCGTTCCTTTCAGGTGCGTGGCATCAGATGTGTATCATAAAAGGGAGCTGGTACTTGGCAATGGCGATTTGGGCAATGCCGTCAGGGCATCGATGACTTTCCCATTCATGTTTAAACCGATAGAGCTGGACAGTGTGCTTGTGTACGATGGCGGCATTTACAACAATTTTCCTGCCGATGTGATGATGGAAACGTTCAAACCTGATGTCATCATAGGCAGTGTTGTGGCTTCTAATCCGGCAAGGCCGGATGAGAATGATATGATAGGGCAGGTGGAAAACATGATAATGCAAAAGACGGATTATTCTTTGCCAGACTCTGTTGGCATATTGATGACGTTCAAATACAATGATATAAACCTGATGGACTTTGACAAGATAGATCGTCTTGTAAAGATAGGTTATGACAGGACCATGTCGTTGATGGACAGCATCAAGATGAAAGTAGACAGGCGCATGTCGGAAGATGTCTTGAATCTGAAACGAGACATGTATAAGAGCCGTCTGCCCGAATTGCGCTTCAAAAAGATATACATAGAGGGCGTCAATGCCCAGCAAAGCCGTTACATAAGAAATGAAATCAGCAAGAATGAAGACGAGACTTTCTCTTATGACGATTTTGTGAGGAGTTATTTCCGTCTGCTTTCAGGCAGTTCCATTTCAGAGATTATTCCACAGGCGGTATACAATCCTGACGAAGGAGTATATGATCTGCGGCTGAAAGTGAAAGTGGAAGCGCCTCTTTCTGTCAAGATAGGCGGAAGCGTGTCATCATCTACCTCCAACCAGATATATTTCGGTGTGAGTTACAGAGACTTGAATTATTATTCTAAAGAGATAATCTTTGACGGGCAGTTGGGCAAAGTGTACAATAACCTGCAATTATCCGGACGCCTTGACCTTACCACCAAGTTGCCCATTTCCATCAAATTTATTGCCGGGCTGTCTTCATTCGATTATTTCAGAAAAGACAAACTGTTTTCCCTGAAAGACTCTCCGTCGTTTACAAAGAAAGAGGAGCGGTTTGCCAAAGTGAAGGTGGCTCTTCCTTTCCTGTCCAACAAGAAAGCTGAAGTCGGAGTCGGGGTGGCGCAGCATGTGAATCAGTATTATCAGTCGAATATAGTCGATATAGACAAGAGAGAAATGGACAAAAGCGTATATTTCCTCTATGGAGGCTCTTTGTATTTCGGCGGCAATACGCTCAACAAGAAACAGTTTGCCACATCCGGCTATCGAGAGTCGCTCATTGCTCAGGTCATACTCGGCAACGAGCGTTTCAAACCGTTTCTCAAAGAAATAGACGACCCTGAATATAAGGAAAAGAGCGCATGGTTGCAGATCTCTTACAAGAACGAGACCTATTTCAAACTGCGTCCGAGATTTACACTCGGCAGTTATGTGGAGGGATATTATTCGTCCAGAAATTTCTCGGAGAACTATACCGCCACGATGCTTGAAGCGGGAGAATTTGCTCCTAACGAGTTGTGCAGATATACTTACAATGAGTATTTCAGGGCCAACCAGTATGTGGCATGCGGACTTCGCCCGATATATGAAATCAACAATATGTTTCAGGTCAGGGGCGAGGTATACGGCTTTTTGCCTATATTCCCCATAGAGCGCGGCAATATGAACAAGGCTGTTTATGGAGATGCTTTTTCCAGACTGGAATATATGGGGCAGCTGTCTGTGGTATGTACTTTCCCTTTTGCGGCCGTGAGCGTTTATGCCAATTATTTCAGTTCTCCGGCAAAGAACTGGAATTTCGGACTGACACTCGGTTGGCAGTTGTTCAATTCTTCTTTTATAGAATAATAATTGTATGATATAATGATAAAAATGGAAAAAACGGAAATTAAAAAGAGACTGATTCCTGCTGGGATGTTATTGCCTTTCGTATGTGTCACATCGTTGTTTTTTGCTTGGGGATTTGCTCACGACCTTACAAATCCTATGGTCAAGGCCTTCTCCAAGATTTTCAGGATGAGCGTTACAGACGGCGCGCTTGTACAGTTGGCGTTTTACGGCGGATATTTTGTCATGGCTTTTCCTGCGGCGTTGTTCATAAGGAAATATTCCTATAAAAGAGGTATCGTGGTGGGACTTTCGCTCTATGCGTTGGGAGCGTTGCTGTTCATACCTGCCGCCATGTGGGGCATATACTATCCTTTTCTCATTGCCTATTTCATAATGACGTGCGGCATGTCGTTTCTGGAAACTACGGCCAATCCTTATATCCTGTCGATGGGCGATGAGAGCACCGCTACCCGGCGTCTGAATCTGGCTCAGGCGTTCAATCCTATGGGATCGTTGCTGGGCATGTATTGTGCCATGACGTTTATTCAGGCCAAGCTCAATCCGCTCGATACGCAGGCGAGGGCTTTGCTGTCGCCCGAAGAGTTTGAACGTGTCAAGATGGAAGACCTGAGCGTGGTCGTCGGCCCTTATGCCGGGATAGGCATAGGCATATTCATTTTGCTGCTTTTGGTGCTTTTCATCCGTATGCCCGATTCAGCAGGAGAGGAGAAACATGCTTCTCTTAATGTCAGGGCTTCTTTGAGGCGGCTTGTCTCGATAAGGCGTTACCGTGAGGGTGTGATTACGCAGTTTTTCTATGTGGGCGTGCAGATCATGGTGTGGACGTTTATCATACAATATGGGACAAGGCTGTTTGTGGGTCAGGGGATGCCCGAACTTGAGGCGGAAATCCTTTCGCAGAAATACAATATGGTGGCAATGGTCATTTTCTGTGTCAGCCGCTTCATCTGTACTTTCTTTTTGCGGTTCATATCTCCGGGCAAGTTGCTCATGACCCTTGCCATAGGCGGCGCGTTGCTTATAGCGGGTGTCATATTTTTCCAAGACATAAGGGGATTGTATTGCCTGGTGGGAGTGTCGGCCTGCATGTCGCTCATGTTTCCGACCATTTACGGCATAGCCCTCAAAGGGCTTGGAGATGATGCGAAGCTGGGGGCTGCCGGGCTTATCATGTCCATCTTGGGCGGTTCCGTCATGCCGCCTCTTCAGGCTTCCATAATAGACAGGGAGATGTTTTTGGGTATGCCGGCGGTGCACAGTTCGTTTGTGATACCGTTGCTGTGTTTCATAGTGATAATGATATACGGTTACAGGACAGAATACAAGTTTCATGATAATTAATTGTTAATGCTTATGAATGATATAGCTGGTAAGGACAAAGTGGGGCTTTATGAACTGTTTGTGGAGTTGTTTCACGCAGATTTCAAGGGCAGGCTTTCTCTCGGCATTTTGGGCAATCATTTGTTGAACTGTGCCGGACTTCATGCCGCTGCGCGAGGGTTCGGCATGTCGAGAATAAATGAGATAAACTACACATGGGTGTTGTCGCGTCTCGTTATTGAGATGAACAGGTTTCCATTGAAAAACGAACGGTTCTACATCAGTACGTGGGTGGAGGATGTCTACCGTCTGTTCACCAACAGAAATTATACGGTGTATGATGCCGACAGAAATGTCATGGGCTATGTGCGTTCGGTATGGGCCATGATAGACATGGACAGCCGCAAGCCTGTGGATCTCATATCCTTGTATGGAGACAAACTGACTTCTTATATCTGCAAGGACGAGCCGTGCCCCATAGAGGGACCCACACGTTTCCGGCTGAAAGAGCAGGTGGAGCCTGAGTGCGTGTGTATGCCGAAATACAGCGATATAGACATAAACGGGCATTTCAACAGCATTAAATACATAGAACACATCCTCGATCTTTTCCCTGTGGAGTTCCATGACAGACATGAGGTGAGGCGTTTTGAGATTGCCTATCAGAGCGAGGGGCGTTCGGGCGACGAGCTGTATTTCTATCGCCACCCGTGTGCCGCTTCAGAAAACGAATATGCGGTGGAGGTGAAGAAAAACGGGGCGGAACTTCTTTGCCGGGCTTTGGTGAAATTCGCAGGCGATTGATGCCGCAAGGCAACCGCACCGGGGATCGGCTCGGTCATCGGTCATGATCGGCTCGGTGTCGGGGCAGGATGTACGCCATCTTCGCCCGATACCGAGCCGATCTTTTTCATGCCTCTCCGCTTACTTCCGGTGGTAGAATGAAACGAACCATTCGTAAAATCTTTTTATCCCTTCTTCTATTGGGATGGCGGGTCTGTAGCCTGTCGCTTCCTGCAACTTGGTCACATCGGCGTATGTGCAGTATACATCACCGGGCTGCATGTCGGTCATTTGCTTTATGGCCTTGTGTCCCGATACTTTTTCTATGGCATCGATGAAGTCGAGGAGCTTGACGGGAGCCGAGTTGCCTATGTTGTAAATCTTGAATGGAATGTCGTCTGCGGGGATGTGCGACATTATCTTCAGCACTCCGGTTATGATATCGTCCACGTATGTGAAGTCTCTGCTCAGATTGCCGTGATTGAACACTTTTATGGGTTGTCCGTCCAGTACTGCTTTCATGAACAGCGAGGGTGCCATGTCGGGTCTTCCCCAAGGGCCGTAGACGGTGAAAAACCTCAGTCCGGTGGTGGGCAGTTTGTATATGGCGCTGTAGGTATGGGCCATGAGTTCGTTCGATTTCTTTGTGGCTGCATACAGGCTTACGGGCGAGTCGGTGCGGTCGTCCTCAGAGTAGGGGATATGTTCGTTCATGCCATATACGCTGCTGGAGCTGGCATAGAGCAGGTGCTTTATGCGGTGGATTCTGCAATTTTCCAGTATGTTGAGAAATCCCAGCACGTTCGATTCGGCGTAGGCGAAAGGATTTTCCAGCGAATACCTCACTCCAGCCTGTCCGGCCAGGTTGATCACTATGTCGAATGCCTCTTGCCTGAACAGCTCCGCCAGGTTTATCCTGTCGGTGAGGTCTGTTTTCATGAACTTGTATTCGGGATTCGTTTTGCTGTGTGCGAACCTGTTGTCCTTTATTTCTTCCTGTACTATGCCTGTGTCTGCAAGGCGTGCATATTTCAGCCCTGTGTCGTAATATGAGTTGATGTTGTCTATACCTACTATTTCATGCCCTTTGCCGAGCAGTCTTTTTACAGTCCAGTATCCTATGAAACCTGCCGTGCCTGTTACCAGTATCTTCATTTTTTTCTATGCCTTTCTTTAGTTTTGTAAGACTATTATGCTGTATCGTCCTATGTCATATCTTTTGCAGTTGTCGGTCAGCGGGCCTGCTATTTCGCCGGTCCTTTTGGCGGGCAGCATGAGGATGGTGTTTTTCAACGTTCCCGAAGTGATGTCCTCTTTAGTCACCTTGCGTATGTCCTGCCCGAGATATACGTCCATGTTTTCGGGACGCGATATTTTCCATACGCAGAAGCCCTCCGTGCCGTTTTCTTCTGCTGCCATGCTTGCCGTGCGGCACAATGCTCCGTAGCCTATCTCGCTGTTGATTTTTGGCACTGACCATCCGCCGGCGAATATTGCCGCAAACAGTCCTGCGGCCAGTGTCGTTATGGCGCTGTTCATGTCTTTGTTTTTATATAGTCGGAACAGCGCGATTATGCCTGCCGCGCTCAGTATGCCTGCCGCAATGTAAAATCCCGTTTGCGACAGGAACGCCGTATCTGGCCTGCCTGACAGTATCATAATGACCGGGAGCGACAAGGCGAATACCGCAAACGGTATGCATAGCGACAAGGCTTTCCATTTGTTCCACCCGGTGCGGAACAGATATATCGCTCCGAGATATATGAAAAACGGGAATGTCGGAGCCAGATATACTGCAATCTTGGAACTGATGACCGAAAGCATGACAAAGGTGGTGACAATGACTGTGAGGAAAAAACGTTCGGTCTCTGACGTAACCTGCCTTTTGACCGCAGCGAATATGATCATGCCTATGACTGCAAATGCCCATGGCATGAGCGAATACCACACCGATACGAGATAATACCAGAACGGCTCTTCATGGTGGAAAGAGTTTACTGCCCTGTCTATGGTCTGGTGAAACAGCAGGTTGTCTATGTAGGCATAACCCCCTTCAGCATACGCCGCGCCGAACCACAATGCACATAACACGAGCAATACGCCCCATGTCTTCCAGCCCCAGTAGCGGCCTATGGCGCGTGCATCCTTGTTTATGATGAGGAATATTATCGTACACAGCAACGGCACAAGTATGCCCACCGGGCCTTTGCTGAATACGGCCATGAAAACATATATGGGGAACAGCAGGCTGTATTTGCCGCTGTGATGCATCTTCAGGAAAGAGTGCAGGGCCAGGACTATGAACATACACATGAGCATGTCCATGCGCAGCACCAGTCCCAGACCGATAAACAGCCCGCAGCTCAGCATCATGAGTCGTGCGGCGAGACGGTATCGGGGGCGTATCTCATCGGCGGTCCACCTGTCCATGATGTCGGTTATGACAAAAGCCGGTATCAGAGAGAACAGCGAGAGAAACCACATCCGGTGTGTGCTGAAGATAAGTTTGCCGAGCATGACTATCCAGATGTAGAGAGGCGGCTTGTCGGCATAGGGGATGCCTTGATTGTAGAATGCGAATATATTGCCGTTGCTCAGTGCCTCATCGGCTATGCTCAGGTAACGGAGTTCGTTGTCGGGGGTGTAGTCTCTCAGTATTATTATGGGCAGTACGGCTATCAGTACCGCTATATACAGACCGTATCTTTTCATTGTCGTTTCGCTATTGGTTCTTTTATGTCGTGGGCGTGTTTGTATCCTATGCACAGATTCCTTACGTATGCCACTACTCCGAACGATTGTCCCAATATCAGCACGGGGTCGAGTCGTATGATGGCGTAGGTGACGATGGTGAGCGAGCCTGCCAGACTGATGATCCAGAAACCTGCTGGCAGCAGCGATTCTTTCTTGTGGTGAGAGTAGAACCATTGGTAGACAAATCTCAGGGTAAATATCACCTGTCCGGCCGAGCCGAATATGAGCAGCCACAACGGTACTTCTTCATTGCGCAGGAAGTCATCGATGAAAGCCGAAGCGTCTTTCAGCATGAACAGCAGTGCCACTACTGGGGTGGCTATTAGGATAACTTTCGCTATGCCGTATATTTTAGTCCAGATGCCTTTCTCCTTGAGGTTCCAGATGTAGATGTAGTAGGAGATGAACTGTCCCAAAATGATGGAAAAGTCCTCTCTGAACCAACCGTAGAGGCACAACAGGTATGAGCCGGCTATGCTCAGTATCCAGAATATGGATGGCGACAGTACTTCTTTTGCTTTTTCAGACAGAATCCATTGCACGAGTATCCTTGCCGAGAAGAATGCCTGCGCCAGAAAACCTATGCCCAGTACTATGACAGATTCATTCATTTTCCTTATTGTATATTGTTTTCACCTATGGCATAGTTGATGTATCTTTTCTTCATCCACCTGTATGCGAAGCAGTCGAGAAAAGGAGATACGAGCCTGTTCCAAAGGTGGTATTTGGATTTGCCTGCCGTGCGCGGGAAATGCCTCACGGGTACTTGCTTTATGGTGCCTTCCTGGAGCAGTATCAATGCAGGGATGAAGCGGTGCATGCCCGTGAAGAAAGGTATTTTCCTGGCGTTTTCGGTGCGGAGCACTTTCAGCGGGCATCCGGTGTCTTTCACTCCGTCGTTGGTCATCATGCGGCGGAAGCCGTTGGCTATCTTCGATTGCAGTTTCTTGAACGGGGAGTCTTTCCTGTTGGCGCGTATACCCATTACAAGGTTGTATTTGTCGATGTCTTTCAGCAGCAGGTTGAAGTCTTCGGGCGTGGTCTGAAGGTCGGCATCCATATATCCCACATATTTCGACCCGGTAGAGTCGATGCCTGCTTTTATGGCCGCGCTCAGTCCGGAGTTTTTGGTCAGCGATATGAAAAAGAAATCGGCGTTTCTTTGGCATATCTCTTTCAGGTATTTCAGACTGTTGTCTTTGGACCCGTCGTTGACGAACAGCACGCATGTCTTGTAGAGAGCCTGCGGCAGATATGACGAGAGTTTTGTCTCAAGATTGTATATGTTGTCTTCCTCATTGTAGACGGGGACTATTATAGTAAATTCGTATTGGTCGGTCTTGTTCATCTTTTATCCTTTCATAATATGTTTGCAAATATATCAGTTTTGTCTTGAATATCTTTTTTCTTCGATGTCGTTTATTTGGCTGATGTTTTGTCTGTCAGTACTATCAGTACTGAGATGAGTACTACTGCTATGCCGGCATATTGCATCGGCACCAGTTGCTCGCCCAGAAACAGCACCCCGATGACAACGGCTGTCAGCGGCTCCATGCATCCGAGAATGGATGTGGTGGTGGAGCCTATATGCTTTATGGCAAGCACCAGGCACAGGTTTGAGACCAGAGTGGGGATGAAGCCGAGCATCACGAGGTTCAGGCCTATGTGCATGTCGGGTATGGCCTGTAGCGTGTGGCCGCTTATTGCTATATTGGCTATGCAGAACACTGTGGTGAGGAGCAGCACATAGAATGTCACTGCCATGCTGTCCATCTCTTTTACTTTAGTCTTGTTCACGCCTACTATGTATGAGCCGTAGCAGAACACGGTGACGAGCACTATCGCCACTCCTTTCATGCTTATGGCGCCTCCTCCTCCGTTGAGGCTGAGCAGCGCCACTCCGCTTATGGCGAGCACAACGCTTGCAATGAGTTTCAGCGAAAGCCTTTCCTTGAAGAAGGTCACCATCAGCACGGTCACGAATACCGGGTAGAGGAAATGTATGGTGGTGGCCACTCCTGTGGGCATGTAGGAGTAGGATGTAAGCAGAAACAGAGAGCAGAATGCGTAGAACAGTGTCAGTATCAGCAGAGGCAATATGGCTTTTTCCCTGATTCTCATGTCCGGTCGTTTGCAAAGTATGAGGAGCGAGAAAAGCAGGGTGGAGAATGCAAAGCGGTAGAATATGATGGAGCTGTTGTCCATCCCTGCTTTTATGGCCGGTACGGTGAACATGGGTATCATGCCGAATGAAGCCGATGATATTATGGCATATATGAGTCCGGTTATCCTGTTGTGTTTCACTTTGAAGTGTTCTACTGTTCGAGCCTGTTCCATATCGTGTAGTGTTTACAGTCCTTTTACTTTGTCGGGGTGTTTCGCAATGAAATCGTGCCAGTTTTTATAGTCTTTATGTGTTTCCGGTTTGGTCGATTGCAGATAGTGGCAGTATGCCGCAGCCAGTCCGTCGGTGGCATCGAGTTGCGGCAGCATCATCTCGTCTTTTATGTGCAGCATCCTTTTCAGCATGTCTGCCACCTGTTCCTTGCTGGCCTGCCCGTTGCCGGTGATCGACATCTTTATCTTGAGCGGCGCATATTCGCAGATGGGGATGTCGCGGCTCAGGGCGGCTGCCATAGCCACGCCTTGCGCGCGTCCCAGCTTGAGCATGGATTGCACGTTTTTGCCGTAGAACGGGGCTTCTATGGCGAGTTCATCGGGCAGGTATGAGTCTATTATCGAGATTACCCGTTCGTATATCTTTTGCAGTTTGAGGTAGTGCGTGCTGTATTTTTTCAGTTCCAGCACCCCCATGGCAAGCATCTGCGGCTTGTTGTCGGCAATGTGCAGCAGGCCGTATCCCATGATGGTCGTGCCCGGATCTATGCCGAGTATTATCTTGTCTTTTATTGGCGTCATTGTTCCGTATCGAGCACTTCCAGCAGTGTGGGGAATCCCACCACTTTGTCTTTGAATGTCTTGGTCAGTTGTTCGTTTATGGTCGTGCCTTGTTTCAGGTGCCATTTGTGCAGCGAAGCGCTGTCGGCCACTTCCCATTGCAGGGTATAGCAGCTCGAGCCTTCCTCGCGGTGGCTCAGCACTTCCAGCAGTTTCGGGTTGCCGAGCGTGCCTTCTCCGGCTATCGTGGGGATGAGATATTGTCTTGTCCATATCAGGAAGTTGGCTCGTACGTCATCTTCCACATGATAGGTGGTGTTGTATATCAGCATAATGGTTTGTTAAGATGATTTTTCGAACGTGCAAAATTAGACATTTTTTCGTTCGGGCGGGCACATTTGTTCATCTTAATTTCGGGGCATGGATATGTCGTCCGGGGATCGGCTCGGTATCGGGCGGGGATCGAGCCGGTAACGGGTGAAGATCGGCTCGGTCATCACCCGATACCGAGCCGATCTTTTCAGGGGGTGGGGGTCAGTCTCTTATGACGTTGACTATCACGCCGTTTTCTATTATCAGTTTCACATCGTCTCCGTGAGTTTCCACTTCCACTTCGTAGATGAGTTTGTCGGCGGTTTCTATCACATCTATGTCGTCATCGTCTATTTGGAGGAGTGAGTATCCGGCTGCTTCTATCACGTCTTTTATTTCCTGCGGCAGGCGGTGGATTGATATTTCCCATTTGGTGTATATCCATTCGTGGCGGCCGTTGAAGTAGACTTCCTTTTCCGTGTTGTCGTGGCGGATTTCTATCTCTATGTAACCGTCGTCGTGGTCTTTTCCGGTTATGACTGCTCCCGGATATTTCTGTGCTATGAACGATGCTATGTCTTCGTCCACAGCGGTTCCGCTGTCATGTCCCAGCGACGGTCGTCCGGAGAGTATCTCGCCGTCAATGGAGATGTATATCTCTATGTCGTCATCGAAACGTGTTTCCAGTTCGAAGCAGTAGAACGTGTCTCCGGCTGCTGTCTCATAGCGGTCTATGTCGTCTATATTGTGGTCTCCGGTGTAATATTCCGACTGTTTCAGGGCATCGAGCACGGTCTGTTCTATCATGTCGAGGTGTCGGTGTTCATATTCGGTCTTGGTGTATAGCCATTGCTGCGATGCGGTGAAGACGATTTCATGTTTCAGCCCGCCGTGTATCAGATCCACTTCTATGCCTCCGTCTTCCCTGTCTATCTCTATGATGCGTGCATCAGGGTAGTGCCGGTTTATCCATGCCATTATGTCCGATGGCTTTGTCTGCGGCAGCATGTCGCTGTGGTCGTTGTCTTTTTCCGCGTCTATGACGAGGTTGACCAGTATCCCGTCTACGGTGTAATAGAGTTCCGCTTCCGTTTCCACTCCGTTTTCATGTTTTTCTGTCTCTATGACATATATGGTTTCGTCATATCCGTGACGTGTTATCACGTCCACTTCGTTGTCCACACGCCATGGCGCCTGTGCGTATTCGGTGGCTTCGAATGCTGTTTTCACGGCTTCGGGCAGCAGGTTGTAGGGGATGTCCATGTCGCTCATCGCCCATTGTGCGTTGTCTATCTGATACCATGCCTTGTTTTTGCCGGCCTCAGCGCTTTTTGCTTCGGGCATGTCGAAACTTGCCACAGCATAATCGTTTTCCACTGACCAGCTCACGTTCGAGGCTTCCGGGTATTGGCTGTTGAAAGCTTCCACTACTTGTTCCGGGATTTTACCGTTGTGGGTGTTCGGGCCATTATCTTCACTACAAGCCGACAAGAGAACAGTCGAGCAGGCAATCAACGTTAAGAATAAGTTTTTCTTCGTTTTCATACAGCTTTGTAAATATTAATAATTAGTAATCGTTACAAATAAAGCGATATGGATTGAGATTTCATAATGGTTTAGTTATTGTTAACAGATTTTGTGCGTTATGGTGGAAAATGCCTGGCTTAAAAATTGCAATGGA
The DNA here is from genome assembly GCA_018711405.1 of Candidatus Avibacteroides excrementipullorum. Taxonomy (GTDB): domain Bacteria; phylum Bacteroidota; class Bacteroidia; order Bacteroidales; family Bacteroidaceae; genus Avibacteroides; species Avibacteroides excrementipullorum. The sequence continues at coordinate 16,775 of DVIH01000129.1, forward strand.
AAAGTAGCAGGCAGGTATGACAGTCTTGAAACAATTATCCCTCCCGGCAAGCCGACAAGCCTGCCGGGAGGGGGCAAAATCAAGACTCTACTTCTTTATGAACTTCAGCGTCTGCGTCACATCACCGCATGTGGCCGTGAGCAGGTAGAAGCCCTGCGGGAGCGATGACACGTCTACAGCACCGCCATCACGTACCACGCACTGATATACCGCTCCGCTTATTGAGGTGACGGATACCCTGTCCGGGCAGACCGGCTTGCCGCTGTTGTCCGTTATGGCAAGTTCGCTGCTTGCCACAGTGGATGGCAGATGCCACGAAGCGGGAGAGGACTCGGCATCTTCTACGGAGTCGGGCATGACTCCCCGTGCGTTCAGTGCCGTATAACCATTGAACAATGGGTTTATATATAGACATTTATCTCCATTTTTTATCATGCGGAGATTCATGCTGTGACGCATACCATATCCGTTATTTACCCAACCAAGACCTTGAATATACCTGTTGTTTAAACTTACTTTTCCGAAGATACTCGATTGGGCATCATCACCGTTTTTCATCCTCATATACCTTGCCCAAAAATCCACATAAAATAGTGAAACATTTTCTGTTATGATATTTT
>DVIH01000130.1 GCA_018711405.1 Candidatus Avibacteroides excrementipullorum
GGGATCGGCTCGGTCTTGCCCGATGATCGAGCCGATCCCGGCCAAAGATGGTGCACATCCCGGGTGAAGATGGCGTACATCCCTGGCTGCTGTGAAAAGGCGGTTTGTCCCGGCGTGCAACATGCGGTCTATGATGCTGTCTCGAAGCGCGTTTTATATATTTTTCTTTTCATTTTTTGTGTATGAAAAAAAATATTGCCATTTTTGACGCGGAAATCGGGAAAGGGTGTTTCCTGCCGGTTTCAGCGTCAAAAACAAAAAGATATTAAAGAGAGGATATGGAAAACGTCAAAAAGATTAGTGCCGGTGAGGATAAGGATATTATCTTTTCGCAATCGGTAAAAGCGGGGAAAAGGATTTACTACATCGATGTAAAGAACAATAGGAACAATGATAAGTTTCTGACGATTACCGAAAGCAAAAAAGTGGTCAGCGGTGAGGGGGAGAATGCTCAAGTCTCTTTTGAAAAGCATAAGATCTGGATCTACAGGGAAGATCTCAGAAAGTTCCTTTCCAGTTTGGAGCAGGCTGTGAAGTTTATAGAAGACAATGAAAACGGCGAAAGCGCAACTTCTGAAGTCGGGACAAACGAAGCCGGGCCTGCGGGTGATGACTCTTCGCTCGGGCTTATAGATATAAATTTCGACTGATGCTGCCGTGCGGGGTTGGCCCCGCAGCGGCGTCTTGCAGCCAGAGGCAGCGTCTGAAGTCCGTCTTGGCTACTTGTATATGAGAAAGATGCACGGCATCTTTCCTATGACGGTTTTTTCTTTCTTCCATTGTCTCACGGTGCGCGTGGCTATAGATTCGCCTGCACATGTGATGTCGGCCGCAACGCACAGCCGTGTGTTGTCACGGCATGTTTTCAGCAAGTCGGCCATGAGTTTGTCGTTGCGATAGGGTGTCTCTATGAATATCTGGGTCTGGTTTTCGGCATAGACTTTCTGCTCCAAATCTTTTATGGCTTTTATCCGTGCGTGCGCTTCTACCGGCAGGTAGCCGTTGAATGCGAAATTCTGCCCGTTGAATCCGGAAGCCATCAGCGACAGTATTATGGATGAAGGGCCTACCAGCGGTATAACTTTCAGCCTTTTAGTCTGTGCCATCGATACGACTGCCGCTCCCGGATCTGCTATGGCGGGGCATCCGGCCTCAGAGAGGATGCCCATGGGATGTCCGTCTTCCAGTGGTTTCAGGTAGTCTGAGATGTCTTCCGCTGCGGTGTGTTCGTTGAGTTCGTAAAACGACAGGCTGTCGATGTCGAAATCCGGGTTGGTCTTTTTCAGGAAACGCCGTGCGGTGCGGATGTTTTCCACTATGAAATGCTTTATGCCCGACAGTATCTCGTTGTTGAACGAAGGCAGCGAGCGTTCCGTTTCCGTGTCGCCGAGAGTGACGGGAAACAGGTAGAGTGCAGTCTCTATGTTATGATTCATATCCTGATTTTATCAATATTTCGTTATAGTCTTTCGTCTCCAGCAGTTGCTTTATGCCTGCCTTGTGCTTTTTGACGTATGATTTCACTATCCTCAGTCCCAGCCATGTGCCTACTTTTGCGGGCGACTCATTGCCGAAGAATGCCGTGAACGGCGCATTGCCTAAATATTTTCTGATGAGCATCAGGTCGGTGGAGTGGAGATGATTGTTGCTGACCATGTATTTCCAGATTTCTTTTTCATTGTCCTTGCACCATTTCATCTCTTCATCGCTGTATCCCATTATCTTCTGTTCGTCATAGTCCAGCAGTTTCGATACGGCATAGTTGTTTATCCCGTAATATATCATGATTTCTATCAGGTTGTGCGCCTGGTCGGTGTTGAACGGATACTGATTGGTGAGGTAGTAGAACATGCAGTCGTATGCTATTCTTTCCGGCGACATGTATTTGCGCTGGTAGGAATAGTAGAAACGTTTGTACAGTTTGTAGTCGCTGCCCATGTATTTGTCCAGGCTTATGCCTATGATGCTGTCGCCTATGACTATGGATTCGTTGAGTCCCGACAGTTGCGTATATATATATGGTATTCTTATGCCGTCTATCTCTTTGCTCAGTTTGCCGAAAGCCTTTCCGAAATCATTTTCATAGGCCGACATGTCGCTGAATTTATCTTCTGCGTCCTTGTTTATTCTTGTCAGTATGGAGTCTGTGCAGAAGTAGTTTCTGAGTTTTATTCCCATCATGGGGTCGCGCACGTCTCCCAGTCCGAGTATGTTCTCGGTCAGGAGCTTTGTAGCATCTATATACTCCGTGGTCATTTTCTGGAAAGCATTGAAACTGTTGAACTCTATGAATTCGCTTTGGAGCTTGTCGTATCTGTATATGGTGATCTCATTGCTGCCCGCCTCTTGCCTTCCGCTTATGTCGCATGAATGGAGAGCAGAGATGAGCATTATCGAAATGAGCAGTGTAAAGAGCGGACTTCTTGTCATGATTGATATAAAGATTGTATACTGTAATATGAGTTTGCAAATATATAATATATTTTTGATGTATGTAACTTATTTTAAATATTTGTTGGCGCATGTTGGAGCTGGCTGTCAGTCATATCTCATGGATGTTGCCGGATTTATGTGTGTGGTAATGAACGAAGGTCCTATCATGAACAGTATGGAGAGGCAGAATACAGCAATGTTTGTCAGAATCAGCACGGGTATGTCGAAGCGCACAGGCACATAATCCACGTAGTATACCGTCGGGTCGAGTTTCAAGAAATGAAATTTGTATTGCAGCAGTCCGAAACCTATGCCTATGATGTTTCCCCAAAGCATACCTTTTGCCACCAGGCAGGCGGCAAAATAGAGGAATATCTTTCTGACCGATTTGTTGGAAGCTCCCAACGCTTTCAGTACGCCTATCATGCTTGTCCTTTCCAGTATGATGATGAGCAGACCCGATATTATGGAGAATCCTGTGACTGCAAGTACGATGATGAATATAATCCATACGTTCATATCCAGCAAGTCGAGCCATGAGAAAATGGATGGATTCATTTCTTCTATGGTCTGTACGAAATAGGTCTTTCCGTATTTGTCCGTGTGGTAAGACAGGGTGTTGAAGATGTTGTCGGCAACTTCAGCAGCATCGGCATCGTCTCGTGTCTTTATTTCTATCCCCCCATATTGGTCTGCATTCCAGGCGTTGAGCCTGTTCACCGTCCTTATGTCGGCTATGATGAAAAGGTTGTCATAGTCGGAAAACCCTGTCTCGTATATGCCGCTTATGATGAAGCGTCTGGCCCGGATGTTGTCATTGACGAAATACGTGTATATCTTGTCTCCGATGTCGAGCAAAAGCTTTTTTGATATGGTTTCCGATATTATGATGCTGTCATTGGCTTTATCTCCGCCCCATGACGGCATCTTGCCATCTGTGATGTGCGCTGAGAGAAACTCTGTGTCATATTCGGCACCTACTCCTTTCAGCACGATGCCTTGAAACTGGTCGTCTGTCTTAATCATGCCCGGTTTGGTGGAAAATTTTTGTATGTGGTCTATGCCGGGCAGCGAATAAAGCAGGTTGACAAGGCTGTCGGAAACTTCTATCGGGTCAGTCTCGTATGAGTCGCTGTAGTTGAAACTGGTGACGTTTATATTGCTGCTGAACCCCGTTATCTTGTTTTTCACCTCATGCTTGAAACCTATGATTATGCCTATGGAGAGTATTATGACGGTCAGGCCTATGAATACTCCGAAGACTGCCACGCGGATGGCCGGCATGGATGTCTTGTCTTTGTTGCCTGTGTCGTGGAAAAGGCGTTTGGCCATGAAAATCTCGAACATCTTTTTGCATATATGAATAAGAATACAAATATATTGTAAATGGACAAATCACTGTAAAGGATGATGCTAAAATGTATTTTTTGACATAAAATATATTTTGATGATTGTTTGATTCGGTTATTATGGTTAATTTTGCGCCAAATTATATCCGTTAATGAAAAAGAGTCTTATACTGTTTGTCTTGGTCGCCATAGTCCTTTCGGTCTTGTCCTGCTCTGATTACAATAAGATCTACAAGAACGCGAGTGACGAGACACGATACGAAGTGGCTAAGAAGTATTACCAGAGAGGAGATTACGGCAAGGCTGCGTCTATCCTGGAAAGCATTGTGATAGCCATGAAAGGCAGCGAATATGCTGAAGAATCACTTTTTCTTTTGGCTATGACCTATTACAATCAGGAAGACTATGTCACGGCTTCGCATTATTTCAAAAGATATTACACAACTTACCCCCGTGCCATGTTTGTGGAGCAGGCCAGGTTTATCTGCGCAAAGGGGCTTTATCTTGATACGCCCGAACCGCGTCTGGATCAGACAAGTACTTATGCAGCTTTGGAAGAATTGCTGTTGTATGTGGACTTGTATCCGGAAAGCGTGCACAAGGATGAGGCGCAGGAGATGATCAACAATCTTCAGGATAAGCTGGTGGAGAAAGATTATCTGGCGGCTCAATTGTATTATAATTTGGGTAACTATATGGGCAATAACTATCAGGCGTGCGTAGTGACGGCTCAAAACGCATTGAGAGATTATCCTTTCTCCATATATCGGGAAGATTTGTCTTTTCTCGTCCTGAAAGCTAAATACCAGATGGCTGTGGAAAGTGTGGAAGACAAAAAAATAGAAAGATACAGGGATGCGGTTGACGAATATTATTCTTTCATAAACGATTTTCCGGAAAGCAAGTATATGAAAGACGCCAACAATATCTTCAAACAATCAAGCAAATATACAACAACAGACTAACTATAATTTTGATTATGGATTACAAAAAGACAAATGCTCCTACAACAACAGTCACGAGAGATTTGATGGAACTGTGTAAAGATACCGGAAACATATATGAGACGGTAATGGTCATAGCCAAAAGAGCCAATCAGATTTCGCAGGAAATAAAAAACGAACTGTCTAAGAAACTTCAGGAATTTGCTTCATACAGCGATAACCTGGAAGAAGTCTTTGAAAACAGGGAGCAGATAGAGATTTCAAGATTCTATGAAAAATTGCCGAAACCGACACTGATTGCGACAAAAGAATACGAGGAAGGTAAAATCTATTATCGCAACCCGGCTAAGGAAAAAGAGAAATTGCAGTAATAAACAATAGGGCGGATAGGCCGGATGTGATGATCTTTATGAGGTTTGTCATATCCGGTTTTTAGCTTAAAAACGTTTCAACCAATGGTTATTCAGAGGATACAGTCATTATATTTATTTTTGGTCACGATTTTGCTGGTCGTGGCTGCTTTCTTGCCGGTAGGTTTTTTTGTGGATGATGTCAAGGAGGTTTGCAAATTTACTCCCCTTTACATAGACATACCCGGCAGCGGTAGAAGTTACGCCGTGTTTGGCATGTTTGTCATACTTATGTTGAGCGCGGCAGTCTCTTTCCTTACTATTTTCTTGTATAAGAAGATAATCCTTCAGATAAGGTTGTCTATATTCAACATTATTTTGCTCGTGGGCTATCATTTTGCTTTTTTGGCTTCTTGGCTCATGGTGAAAGACGGGCTTTATTCAAAACTTGAACTCAATTGGGCGGTCGCTCTTCCGATAGTGTGCATCATATTGGTGGTTATGGCTATCAGGGCTATGTCGAAAGACGACAAGTTGTTGAAATCCGTGAATTCTATGAGGCTTAGAGATTAAACGTAAAGTCGGAAACGGCTTGTATGACTATTTGATATAAAAATATATAAAAGTATATAGAGATATGGGAATGCATACTTGGTTCGAGTGTAAGATAAGATATGAGAAAACAATGGAGAACGGCATGAACAAGAAAGTTACAGAGCCTTATCTTGTCGATGCACTGTCTTTTACAGAAGCGGAAGCGCGCATACTGGAACTGGTATCGCCTTATATGTCGGGAGAGTTTTCTGTGGCAGACATAAAGAGAGTGAACTATACGGAAGTGTTTGATAACGAAAACGGAGATAGATGGTTCAAGGCCAAACTGCAATTCATCATGCTGGATGAAAAAAACGGAATGGAGAAAAAAACTTCAACGAATGTTCTGGTGCAGGCAAACGATATACGTGAGGCAATCAAGCATATAGGTGAAGGCATGAAAGGTACGATGGCCGACTATATTATAGCATCGGTGGCGGAAACTGCGTTGATGGATGTATATCCGTATGAATTGCAGGACAGAAACGAGGATGCGCACCCGGAGACGTTGCAATGATTGATATTTAGGCAGTGTATGGATATAAAGGAAAACATTATTAAGATAAGAAAGCAGCTACCGGAACATGTCTCTTTGATAGCTGTCTCAAAGTTTCATTCGGAAGATGAAATAATGCAGGCTTATGAAGCCGGACAAAGAAGTTTCGGCGAAAACCATGCGCAGGAAATTTCAAAGAAGTATACCGATTTGCCCAAAGACATACAATGGCATTTCATAGGACATCTTCAGACAAACAAAGTGAAGTATATAGTTCCCTTTGTGCACATGATTCATAGCGTGGATTCCGTGAAGCTGTTGAAGGAGATAAACAAAGAGGCCGGAAAGAATGGGCGGGTGGTGAACTGTCTCTTGCAAATCCATATAGCCGAAGAGGAAACAAAATTCGGATTTACTCCGGAAGAATGTATTGACTTGTGCAGGCATGTGAATTTCAG
>DVIH01000131.1 GCA_018711405.1 Candidatus Avibacteroides excrementipullorum
CCAGTTTCGCACACATGGGGATATATCCGCTTGAGAAGAAAGGAGTGCTGGGCATCTTCGCTCATCCTTTCATACACGGCAGCCTGAAACACCTCGCAGCCAACACGCTGCCGTTTTTCGTTCTGTCGTGGTGCCTCTACTATTTTTACCGTGACACGGCATCGGCCATACTTTTTTTCATCTGGACAGGCAGCGGACTGCTGACTTTCCTGATAGGCAAAGCCGGATGGCACATCGGTGCAAGCGGAGTCATCTACGGCATGGCTTTCTTCCTGTTTTTCAGCGGCATGATAAAAAGGACACGCGCACTGATTGCCATCTCACTACTCATCACTTTTCTTTACGGCAGCATAGTGTGGGGCATGTTCCCGCAATTCGTCGAGCCCGATGTCTCGTGGGAAGGGCACCTGTCGGGCGCGATATGCGGCATCATTGCAGCCATACTGTTCAGACATAAAGGCCCGGAACCGGAACGACCGCCGCACGAAGATGACAATGAAGAAGAAAACGATATGCTCTACGAGAAATGGACCAAATCTCTGGAACCGCCACAGCCGCAACACGCCGGTGAAGACCAGACCGGCAGCACGACACCGGAAGAAAAGCACTGAAACGAAAAATTATTATCTTTGCTCTCCCATTTTTTGAAAAAACGACAAATGATAGTTTGCATAGCGGAAAAGCCCAGCGTGGCAAAAAGCATAGCCGAAGTACTCGGAGCGACAAACCGCAAAGACGGATACATGGAAGGCAACGGATATTGCGTGACCTGGACTTTCGGACATCTGTGCCGTCTGAAAGAGCCGCACGAATATAAGCCTGAGTGGAAAAACTGGTCTTTACATTCGCTGCCCATGATACCGGCAAGATACGGAATAGGCCTGATAGAAGACAAAGGCATAGAAAAACAATTCGGCACCATAGAAAAACTGATTGCACTAGCCGACATGGTGGTCAATTGCGGAGATGCCGGACAAGAGGGAGAACTAATCCAGCGGTGGGTCATGCAGAAAGCCGGATGCAAATGCCCGGTCAAAAGGCTGTGGATATCATCGCTTACAGAGGAAGCGATAAAAGAAGGTTTCTCTGCGCTGCACGACCAGGCAGAATTTGAATCGCTCTACGCCGCAGGGCTGGCAAGAGCCATAGGCGACTGGACACTCGGCATCAATGCCACAAGACTGTACACCATGAAATACAGGACGGGGCGCAACGGTAATGCCGGCGTGCTCTCCATAGGCCGCGTGCAGACACCCACCCTCGCCATGATAGTGAAAAGACAGGAAGAGATAGACCACTTCGTGCCAAAACAATATTGGGAACTGAAGACCTGCTACAGAGATGTGGTTTTCTCCGCAACGACAGAAAAGATAGAAGACAAGGAGAAAGGTCAGGCTCTGATGGACAAAGCCGCACAAGCCCCGTTCACGGTGACAGACGTGCAGAAAAAAGATGGCAGCGAAGCTCCGCCGCGCCTCTTCGACCTGACATCCCTGCAAGTGGAATGCAACAAGAAATTCGCTTACTCGGCCGATGACACGCTCAGACTGATACAGTCACTCTACGAAAAGAAATACACCACCTACCCGCGTGTGGACACCACTTTCCTGAGCGATGACATATATCCCAAAGTGCCGGGCATATTGCAAGGCCTGAAAAACTACACCCGGCTGACGGCCCCGTTGCTGGACGGCAGGAAAATCCCGAAATCGAAGAAAGTGTTCAACAACGCCAAAGTGACCGACCACCACGCCATAATCCCCACCGGAGTGAATCCCGGCGGACTCACCGACATGGAACGCAACGTCTACGACCTTGTGACAAGACGTTTCATAGCGGCATTCTACCCCGACTGCACATTCATGCGCACCACCGTGAAAGGCGAAGCCGCCGGCATAGCATTCAAAGTGAGCGGGAAACAGATAAAAAACGCAGGATGGCGCATGGTCATCGGCGAGCCTGACAAGAAAGAGAAAGAAGAGGAAAACGAAGACATGACATTGCCCGAATTCACCGTCGGCGAATCAGGCCCACACACCCCGCAGCTCAACGAGAAATGGACTCAGCCTCCCAAACCGTATACCGAAGCCACCCTGCTCCGCGCTATGGAAACAGCAGGCAAGCAGGTAGATGACGAGGAATTGCGCGATGCCTTGAAAGAAAACGGCATAGGACGCCCGTCAACCAGAGCAGCCATAATCGAGACCCTGCTGAAAAGGAACTATATAAAAAAGGTAAGGAAAAATCTCAACCCTACCCCTACCGGCACAGAACTCATAGCTATAATAAAAGAAGACCTCCTCAAATCGGTGGAACTGACAGGGCAGTGGGAAAAGAAACTGCGCCAGATAGAAAACAAGACCTACAGCGCAGGAGACTTCATTACGGAACTGAAAAGCATGGTGTGCAACATAGTGACGGATGTGAAAAACGACAATTCAAACCACCGCATATCCGCTCCCGAAGAAACCTCTCAAGAGCCGCCAAAAGAAAAGAAACAAAGGAAAAAACCAAGCCCGCTGCCCTCAATCAGAGAAGGACAGGCCTGCCCCATCTGCGGCAAAGGCATCATCATAAAAGGCAAGGCGGCATACGGATGTTCGCGCTGGAGGGAAGGATGCCGCTTCAGACAGCCGTTTGAAGAAAAAGAAAAACAATGACATAATAAAGAGCGGCTTTTTCTGTTATTAACTTAGTACGGAAGAAAATTTTGGCAAGTGCACAGGAGCTTCATATACATATTTATATTACTGTCGGCAACAATCATCGCCGCCGTATCGTGCGGCCCGAGCAAAAACCTCAAGAAAGCCGAAGAACGGTACGGCATGGGAGAATATTATGAAGCCGCAAGATATTACCGCAAGGCATACGCCAAAGTCCCACCCAAACAAAGACCGCAAAGAGGCGAGATTGCCTGGAAGATGGGCGACTGCTACAGGCGCATCAACTTCGCCACAAGAGCAAGAGGAGCATACCTCAACGCCATAAGATACAACTATCCCGACTCCACAGTATTCCTTTACAAAGCGCAGACGGAGATGATAATGGGGCGTTATAAAGATGCCGAAAAGAGTTTTCTGACATACCTCGAAAGCCGGCCCGGCGACAGCATCGCCATCAACGGGCTCACTTCGGCAAGACAGGCAGCCGAGTGGAAAGCCAACCCCACACGCTACATCGTAAAGAAAGACAAGACCTTCAACGGGCGGAGAGCAGACTATTCGCCTGCATTTCCGGGAGAAGACACCGGAACCATATATTTCACATCCACGCGCGATGATGCCAAAGGCGAAGACCTGAACGGCATAACAGGCATGAAAAGCGCAGACATTTTTGTGGCATCAGTAGATGAAAACGGCAAATGGAAAGAGCCTGAGATACTCGAAAGCGATGTCAACACCGAATTTGAAGACGGCGCATGCAGTTTCAGCCCCGACGGCAAAACCATGTATTTCACCCGCTGCATCATAAAAAACAACGCACCGGCCTATGCCGAAATATACACCGCATCGAGGACGGGAGCCAACTGGAGCGGCGCGAAAAAATGCGAACTGAGCAAAGACACGCTGTCATCCTACGCACATCCGGCGGTAAGTTCGGACGGACGCTATCTGTACTTCGTGTCGGACATGCCCGGCGGACTGGGCGGACTCGACATCTGGCGTGCGGAAATACTCCCGGCTGAAATGGGTGCGGTGGAAAATCTCGGAGCGCCCATCAACACGCCGGGCAACGAGATGTTCCCCTCATTCAACAGTTTCGGCGAACTGTTTTACTCCTCCGACGGACACGTAGGCATGGGAGGTCTCGACATATTCAAAGCCGTATTCGACACAGTTGCCGAGAAATGGAGCGTAGAGAATCTCCGCTACCCGGTCAACAGCGCGGGAGACGACTTCGGCATGACATTCGAACCGGGGCGCTACAAAGGCTTCTTCTCGTCAAACCGCAACGATGCCAGAGGCTGGGACCATATATACTCCTTTGAACTGCCGGTGACAAAATGCCGTCTTGACGGTTGGGTGTACGACAAAGATGCCGACATGCTCGCCAATGCGGAAGTGACCATCGTAGGCGAAGACGGCACCAACATGAAAGTGACCACCAAAAGCGACGGCTCGTTCTCATGCGACCTGAAACAGGGCATCTGCTACGTAATGCTCGCCGGATGCCGCGGATACCTCAACTGCAAGCGTTCCGTCTCGACCGTAGAGATGGACAGAGACTCCATATATGAAATAGAGTTTCCACTTGCATCCATATCGCGTCCGGTGAAAATAGAAAACATTTTCTACGAATTCGACAAAGCCACCCTCACGCCAGAATCGAAGACATCGCTCGACGAACTGATAGAACTGCTCAACGACAACCCCAACATAACCATAGAACTAAGCTCGCACTGCGACTACAAAGGACGGGACGAATACAACGAAAGGCTCTCGCAACGAAGGGCTGAATCGGTGGTGAACTACCTCATCGAGGGAGGTATAGCGCAAGACCGCCTCGTGGCCAAAGGATACGGAGAGACAAAACCGGTGGTCGTGACAAAATCCATAGCCAAAGAGCATCCCTTCCTGAAAGAAAATGACGAACTCACCGAAGAATTCATCCTCGCCCTGCCCGAAGACCGGCAGGAAACATGCAACGCGCTCAACAGAAGGACCGAGTTCAAAGTGACAAGGACCACCTACGGCCTTTACTGACGAGTGGCAGCACACCGCAATCATCTATAGGACAGATACATGAGAGAGAGCAAAAAAACACCGGCTCGATCTCCGGCAAGGATATGCGCCATCCCGGGCGAAGATGTAGGACATCTTGGGCAAAGATGGCGCACATCCCGACCCGACACCGAGCCGATCCCCAAGAAGGCGGGAAAACAACGCCGGAAGCCACCGCTACAAGGGTGCGGACAGCACACATTTCACTTTATCGCAGACAAAAAAAGTAACCGCACAAGAAGCAACAAATGTCAAGGAAAATAATTACTTTTGCGCCCGAATTAAAAACACACACAAGACATGGACACGACTTTAGAAAACATACTGCCGTTCGCACTGTTGGCTTTCACATCATTTTTCACACTGACAAACCCTCTTGGCACCATGCCGGTATTCCTGTCGATGACGGCCGGCCTTAGCGAAGACGAACGCAAGAAGATTGCGAAAAAAGCCACTTTCACCGCATTCCTGATTCTCATCGCATTTACGGTGTCGGGCAAATTCCTTTTCCAGTTCTTCGGAATATCAACCGACGGATTCCGCATAGCGGGCGGATTCATCATTTTCAAAATAGGCTACGACATGTTGCAGGCCAAATTCTCGCACATCAAACTCAACGACAAGGAGCAGGAAAAACATTACACCAGCGACATTTCCATAACTCCGCTCGCCATCCCCATGCTGTGCGGTCCGGGAGCCATCGCCAACGGCATAGTCATGATGAACGATGCCACGTCCATCACGCTCAAGCTCGTCCTCATGGGAGTCATTGCCACTGTGTTCATCATTGGCTTCATCATACTGAGGGCATCCACACGTCTGCTCAAGTTTCTCGGCGAGACAGGCAACAACGTAATGATGAGGCTCATGGGACTTATCCTTATGGTCATCGGCGTGGAATGTTTCGTCAGCGGAGCAAAACCCATGCTCGTCGACATACTGGAAGAGGCTTTCGTATTCCTGAAATAAAAAAAATCCGAATTCATCACTGAGTTCGGATTCCGATGTGTTCTAAAAGTAAATAGATTAGTTAAAAAGATTGGCTTGAGACAAGCGTCACATATATGAATAGTAAAGTAATATTCTTATATCAAGACAACTCACCGGCAAACGATACAGTCATCTGTTCCCTTATCTCTTCTGTTGTATAATTAAGGCCTAACAAAATCATCAGTTTGGTCAATGCCGCCTCTATGGTCATGTCCTTGCCGCATACCACTCCGGCTTCGAGCAGCTGGCGGCCGCTTTCATACCTGTCCATCTCCACCATTCCCTCCAGGCATTGGGTGACATTCACTATTATAATCCCCCTGTCGGTAGCCGCCTTAAGATATTTCATCAGGAAATCCAGATGAGGTGCGTTGCCGCTGCCGAAAGTCTTTAGAATCACTCCTTTCAGTCCGGGTGTCTCCAATACCGCCTTCACTATGGCTTCCTGTATGCCGGGAAACAGCGAAAGGATGGCGACATTCGAGTCATACTTGTTCTGCAACGTCATGCCTTTTCCCTCTTCGGGAGACAGCATGTAGGCATTTTCATACTTGATGTGGATGCCGGCTTCCGCCAGATTCGGATAATTGCACGAATGGAATGCGTTGAAATTCTCCGCATTGATCTTGGTCGTCCTGTTGCCTCTCATCAGATGGTTCTCGAAAAACACGCATACCTCGCGCACTATAGGCTTGCCGTCTATCTGAGCGGCGGCTATCTCAAGGCTCGTCAACAGGTTTTCCTTTCCATCGGTCCTTATCTCCTTTATAGGGAGCTGGGCTCCGGTCAGTATGACGGGCTTAGTCAGATTTCTGAGCATAAAGCTAAGGGCAGAAGCAGTATAGGCCATAGTGTCGGTGCCATGCAAGACCACGAAACCGGTATAGTCATCATACTTCTCGGCAATGATGCTGGCCAGTCTGCACCAGATTGCCGGATGCATGTCGGACGAATCGATGGGCGGCTCAAACTGAACCGTATCTATATTGAAATTCAGCTTGCCCAACTCCGGCACATGATGAACCATACTTTCATAATTGAAACTCTCCAAAGCTCCTGTCTTTGAATTTTCAATCATACCTATCGTTCCACCGGTATATATTAACAAAACTGAAGTCTCTTTACGGTCCATTCCTTATCCCGAATATCTTATTTCTTTGCAAAGATAGTCAAAGAATATTACCTGCCTAACATTTTGTCATTTTTTTTACTTGCCACAATGGAAAAACCAAACACAGTGTTTAACACTATGAGGGTTTCAGCATCGTTTATCAATCTTATTGTCATCAAGATTTACGCAATTCCTATCCAAATTGCATCTTTTGACCGCACATGCGTCCTACAAATTTTATTTAATCCTCCGCCCGTAAAAAAAGCGAAAGGAGACTTGCCGCACAGGCAAATCCCCTCTCGCCATATCCTTTGCGCCATGCAAAAGTGCCGGATGTTATTTTCTGAAGCCCAAGATGCCGCGCACTTCCCTCAACGTGGCCGCCGCGCTTTCCCTTGCCTTTTCAGCACCGGTTTTGGCTATCCTGTCGAGCAAGTCCACGTCTTTTGAGTAAAACTCTATCCGTTCACGTATCGGAGCCATTGCGGCAGCAATATCGGCAGCAAGCTGCTTTTTCAAATCTCCATAGCGGATGGAGCAGTCGTTCCATTTTTCATTGAAATAATCATAAGTATCTTTCGCGGAGACAATCTCAAGCATGGTGAAAAGATTCTGTATCACCTCAGGCTTTTCACTGTTGGGAGCGACGGGTCCCGAATCGGTAACCGCTTTCATCACTTTCTTCTTTATTTCTTCCGGCGTATCCTTTATGTAAATGCAGTTCCCGTCAGACTTGCCCATTTTCCCCGTGCCATCGAGACCCGGCACTTTCAGAGCCTTGCTCGACATGGAGAAAGACTCCGGTTCGGGAAAGAAATCCACCCCATACATGGAGTTGAAACGACGTGCGAATTTTCTGGCCATTTCCATATTCTGCTCCTGATCCTTGCCGACAGGCACTTTCACCGCACGGTGCATCAATATGTCGGCTGCCATAAGCGTAGGATACGTCAACAGTCCTGCATTCACATTGTCAGGCTGCTTTCTTGCCTTTTCCTTAAACGTGGTAGTGCGTTCCAACTCTCCCAGATATGCATTCATATTGAGAAACAGATACAGTTCCAGCACTTCTTTCACATCGCTTTGGACATATATGGTCGCTTTTTCCGGATCGATCCCGCATGCGAGATATTCCACAAGTATGGTTCTCACGCTCTTCTGGATATCTTCAGGCTTCGGGCGTGTGGTCAGCGAATGCCAGTCGGCTATGAAGAAATAGCAATTATATTCCTCCTGCATACTGAGGAAACTCCTCACTGCCCCATAATAATTACCAAGATGCAGATTTCCCGTAGGACGTATTCCGCTCACAACAATCTCTTTTTCCATTTTCTTCCATTTATAATCATTACAGTTGCAAAGATAAACATTATTATGCTAACGCGAGGCCGATATAATCCAAAAC
>DVIH01000132.1 GCA_018711405.1 Candidatus Avibacteroides excrementipullorum
CAAACAAGCATAAAAATGTACATTACATATCATTTTGTAATGTCTGTCTGCCAAAACACAAGAAAGGCCGCCACATCCATGCTGACATGACGGCCTCAACGCAAGTTATGCAAAGATTAATACTACTTCACCTTTATCTTGTCGAAGCCCTCGCCATACGCGCCTATCACCGCACTCTGAGAAATAAATGCCTTAGGGTCAATGGCTTTCACAAGCCTGAATATCGATACAGATTCACGCCTTTTTGCCACTACCACCACGACTTTCGCCGGCTTTTTGCTGTACCAGCCCGTACCGTCGAGCACAGTCACGCCGCGATGAGCCTTTTTAATGATGGCATCCGAAATCTTCTCATACTCTGCAGAAAAGATGAGGAACTGCACCGACTGACGCACCCTGCTCACCACAAAATCAAGCGCAGAAGCCACTATGACAAGCGTGGTATAGCCGAACACCACTTTCTGTATGGTGTAGTCGGGAATCATGTAAGAGGACGATATGATGATGATGTCGCAATACATCTCCATCCTTCCGAAAGTCACATCGCGGTATTTGTTGACAATGGCCGCTATGATGTCAGTGCCGCCGGTACTGCCGTTGTTCACAAACACTATGCCCAGCCCCATGCCGCACAATACGGCTCCAAGTATGCAGGCCATGAAAGGTTCATCGCCCACAACCGACTCGGTTATCACCTCTTGCAGGAGCCACAGCATGATATAAAGGCAGAACACGCCATAGATGGTCTTCAAGCAGAACTTCAAGCCCATAATCTTCAGGGCAATGATGAGCAGAATCACATTTATGACAATATAAGTGTTCTGCAATGGTATGCCCGTGCCATACTGCACTATGGCCGCGATACCGGTAACTCCTCCGGTTGTGATTTCGTTAGGTATGAGAAAGCCGGCCCACCCCAAAGCATAGCAGAAAATGCCGAATGTGATGAGTATATAATCTTTTACCTCTCTCCAATAGTTGAACTTAGCAATCATACTCCATTTTGATATTAAAAAATTATTAGACTAAAGGACTATATTCACGATTCTTTTTGGCACTATTATTATTTTCTTCGGTGTTTTCCCCTCTATGTACTTCTGCGCGTTCTCATTGGCAAGCACAGCCTTTTCTATCTCCTCGTTAGTTGCATCAGCCGGGAAAGTCATGTTGAAACGCGCCTTGCCGTTGAACGATATGACGTAATTCACGCTGTCTTCTTTCAAGTATTCTTCTTTAAGCTCCGGCCAATGTGCATCGCAGACACTTGTGTCATGCCCCAAAGCCTCCCAAAGTTCCTCACATGCATGAGGTGCAAAAGGAGCAAGCAGCACTACAAACTGCTCGAGGATTTCCCGCTTGCAGCACTTCAAGGCATGCAATTCGTTGCAACATATCATGAATGCGCTGACAGAAGTGTTGTACGAAAAAGCCTCTATGTCGGCCGTGACTTTCTTTATCAGTTTGTGCAATGATTTCAATTCCTCCTTGCCGGGTTTCTCTTCGGTCACCTGCCATTTATCGTCTTTGGAGTAGAACAGCGACCAGAACTTGCGCATGAAGCGGTACACGCCGTCTATGCCGTTGGTATCCCACGGCTTCGACTGCTCTACCGGCCCAAGAAACATTTCATAAAGCCTCAACGTGTCGGCACCGTATTTCTCTACTATGGTATCGGGATTAACCACATTGTACATCGTCTTGCTCATCTTCTCTATGGCCCAGCCGCATATATATTTCCCGTCTTCAAGGATAAACTCCGCCGTTGCGTATTCCGGTCTCCACTTGCGGAAAGCCTCTGTGTCGAGCACATCATTGCTCACGATATTCACATCGACATGAAGCGGTGTCACGTCATAGGAATCTTTCAGGCCGAGAGAAACAAAAGTATTGGTATCTTTTATGCGGTATACAAAGTTGCTCCTGCCCTGTATCATGCCTTGATTGACAAGTTTGTTGAACGGCTCATCCATCTTCACCACACCCAAATCGAACAGGAACTTGTTCCAGAAGCGCGAATAGATAAGATGCCCTGTGGCATGTTCGGTTCCGCCCACATACAAATCCACGTTGCCCCAATAATCGTTTGCACGGCGGGACACAAGCGCATTGTCGTTGTGCGGATCCATGTAACGCAGATAATATGCCGATGAACCGGCAAACCCCGGCATGGTATTCAGCTCCAACGGATAGCCCTCTTTGGTCTTCCAATCTTTTGCCCTGCCGAGCGGCGGCTCTCCGGTCTCTGTAGGCAGATATTTATCCACTTCAGGCAACAGCAACGGCAGTTCGCTCTCGTCAAGCGTATAAGGCATCCCGTCCTTGTAATAAATAGGGAAGGGCTCACCCCAATATCTCTGGCGCGAGAATATGGCATCGCGCAGACGGTAATTCACCTTCACACGTCCTAGCCCGTTTTCCCGCACATACTGTCTGGTCTTGGCTATTGCCTCTTTCACGGTCAAGCCGTTAAGCACAAGACCGCCTTCCACCTCATGTCCTTTGCGCGGAGAGTTTATCATGATGCCTTCCTTTGCATCGAAACTTTCTTCCGACACATCGCATCCCTCTATAAGCGGCCTTATCTCCAGTCCGAAATGCCGGGCAAAGGCATAGTCACGGCTGTCGTGCGCCGGCACCGCCATGATTGCCCCCGTGCCGTATCCTGCAAGCACATAATCGCTAATCCATACCGGTACAGCCTCAAGGGTCAGCGGATTTACCGCATATGCGCCCGAGAATACACCAGTGACACGCCTGTCGCTTATTCTCTCCCTCTCGGTGCGCTTCTTTGTCGCTTCCAGATAAGCATTAACCTCAGCTTTGCGGTCGGCAGTCACTATCTGCTGCACGAGTTCGCTTTCGGGAGCGAGTACCATAAATGTCACCCCGAACACCGTATCGGCACGAGTGGTAAATATGGTGAACTCTATATCCGAGTCTTTGATCCTGAACTTCAATTCGGTTCCTTCAGAACGTCCGATCCAATTACGTTGGGTTTCTTTCAAGGAATCCGTCCAATCTATTTTCTCCAATCCGTCAAGCAACCTTTGCGCATAAGCAGAGACACGCAAGCACCATTGCTTCATGACCTTTTGCACCACCGGATAGCCGCCGCGTTCCGAGACTCCGTCCACGACTTCATCGTTGGCCAATACCGTACCCAACGCCGGACACCAGTTGACCATCGTGTCGCCCAGATAAGCTATGCGATAGTTCATCAGTATCTCCTGACGCTCCTTTTCGTTCTTGCCGTTCCACTCATCGGCCGTGAACATCATTTCTTCCGTACAGGCGGCATCTACGCCATCCGTTCCATGTTCCGAGAAATGTTTCACCAGTTCCTCCATAGGGCGGGCCTGGTTTCTCTTGTTGTAATAATAACTGTGGAACATTTTTATGAAAGCCCACTGCGTCCATTTGTAATATTCAGGATCGCATGTGCGTATTTCTCTGCTCCAGTCAAACGAAAAGCCTATTTTATCAAGCTGCTCTCTGTATCTTCTGGTGTTCTGCTCCGTAGTCACCGCCGGGTGTTGTCCCGTCTGTATGGCATATTGCTCAGCCGGAAGCCCGTATGCATCATAGCCCATAGGATTGAGTACGTTGAAACCGTTCAACCTCTTATAACGCGCATATATGTCGGAGGCTATATAGCCCAACGGGTGCCCCACATGCAAACCGGCGCCGGAAGGATAAGGGAACATGTTAAGCACATAAAATTTTTTCTTGGATTCGTCTTCCGTAACTTTATACGTGCCACGCTCTTCCCATATCTTCTGCCATTTCTTTTCTATTTCTCTAAAGTTATATTCCATGTATGTTCTCCTGAATATTCCACATTTTTAATATTGTTTTGCAAAGATAATGAAAGTGTTCTTTACCATAACTTTTTACCTCCGGAATTTATTCAAATTCTGAACATTGCCCGCACGGACAGGAAGAATTAGCATCATCCGACTTCTTTTCCAATCCCCATTATTTTTACAGCAATACACGCAAAAAAAGAGACTGCCTCAAAAAACACAGGTTTGAAACAGCCTCAATAATTTATATATCAACAGATTATTCCTCTATCGGTTCAAAATCATCTTTTCCTACTCCGCAAAGAGGGCAAACCCAATCTTCAGGGATATCTTCAAATTTAGTTCCAGGCTCTATTCCGCCTTCGGGATCTCCAATTGCCGGATCGTAAATCCAGCCACATACTACACATTTGTACTTCATAGTTCGTTTTTTTAATTTAACATTGATTTATTTGCACAAATATATATTTTTAATATTGCAATTCAAAGCCACAGCTGAAATAACTGTGGCTTTCTGAAATATTTTAACTATATTAACTCTTTCAGCTGCGCATACTTTCCACTTCCTCTGTCGTCAACGGGATTTTCTTGCCCAGCCTTCTCGCTCCGGTTTCGGTTATAAGATAGTCTTCCTCGTTTCTTATACCTCCGAAGTCCTTGTAAGTTTCCACTTTGTCATAGTTGATGAAGTCCTTGAACTTATTGTCTTTCCGCCACAAATCTATAAGTTCGGGTATGAAATATATGCCCGGCTCGATGGTATGCACGAAACCCGGTTCAAGGGTTCTCGCAAGCCGCAAGGACTTACGTCCGAACTGTGTGCTCTTAGGTTTGCCATCATAGCCCACCCATACTTCTCCAAGATTTTCCATGTCGTGTACGTCAAGTCCCATCATGTGTCCCAGCCCGTGAGGATAGAACAATGCATGTGCTCCTTCGCGCACGGCATCGAAAGCATCGCCTTTCATCAGTCCCAAGTCTTTCAGTCGTTCCACCATGACACGGGCCGAGATGTCATATACCTCCTCAAAGGTAATGCCCGGCCGCAATGCTTTCACTGCCTCCAGATGCATCAGGTTCTGGATGTCATATATTTCTTTCTGCCTACCGGTATATCTCTTGCCGGCGCATACTGTGGACGACATGTCTCCCGCATAACCGGAAGGCACCTCCGCTCCCGCATCTATGAGAAACAGCGAATCTTCCTTTATCGTATTGCCATGATAATGGTTGTGCAACGTCTGCCCGTTGATGGTAGCAATAGTAGTAAATGACAACGAGCAGCCGGCCGCAAAAGCAACCTCCTCAAGGGCTGCCGAAACGACCGATTCCTTTATGCCCGGACGCACGGTCTTAATGGCTGCGATGTGCATATCGGCAGTAACATCGCACGCTTTTTCTATTTCGGCTATCTCTATATCTTCCTTATAATTACGCTGGCTGACCACCGCACGGATAAAATCCGTCGACACGCCGGCTTCCTGCCCTGCCAAAGGTATTCCGAGCCATTCCAGCAACTTTATTTTATGCTCGGCCCTATAAGGAGGCAGATAATGTATCTTCTGCTTCTTGGATTGGGCTTTCTTCAGGTAAGACACTATGTCGGCAGCAGGCATCACAATGTCGATTCCGGCATTTTCGCTTTTTTCTTTCAATGTGGGCTGCGTGCCCATCCATACTATGGCGTCAATAGACAATTCATCGCCAAAGATAATCTCCTTGTCCTCATCTATATCGATTACTGCCGACAAGCCTTCAAAAGGCTGCCCGAAATAATAAAGAAAAGTGGAATCCTGTCTGAAGTCATATACATTGTCCTCATAATTCCTTCCGGCATAATCATTGCCGAGAAACAAGAGCAGTCCGCTTCCCATTTTCTCTTTGAGGATGCGGCGTCTTTTCACATAAACATCTTTTGCAAACATGGTGAGTCTTGTGTTTTATAGTTATATATAAGATTCGGTTTTTAAGTCTTTATCCCATGATAAAGACATGCCGGAAACAAAGATATGAAAAAGTAGGAAACCTATGGTTCCTTTATGATTTTTTGTACTTTGAGCACTGCAAGATAACTTTCTTCTCATCGGCAAGTGTAGTCACAAACAGATACTTATCGCCGCCTTCCGCTATTTTCAGACGTTTCCTCACCTCATCGGCCGATGCATGAAAATTGCGCACTGCGATGTTTGCCGCACTCACATTGCCCGCCAGTCTTTTCAGGTCTTTCTTGTCGAAACCGTATACATCGTCCATGACAAACATCCTGCCGGGAAAATCGCACACAGGCTCTGAGGAAGTAAACAGATTGCTGTTTCGCGCAATCTTTGCCACATTGAACCGCCTTGTCAACACGCCCCATGCATTGGCTTTCATGACAGATGCATTCGGTTCATACAGATAAGCCTCCGGGCAATCGGCAACCGCAGCATCGGCGGTCTTCTCCGCTTCACTGAAAGACAAGACATTGCAGCAGCATTCGCTCTCGATATTCACACAATGATAATGTCTGACGCCGTTGCGGCTTCCGTCCATGAGAAGCAGCAGTTCCTTGCATTCATTC
>DVIH01000133.1 GCA_018711405.1 Candidatus Avibacteroides excrementipullorum
TTCTTTGTCGCAAACTGTCACAGCACAGTTTGTTTCTTCTGCCCATTTGTATTCCATAATATTATTATATATTTTTAGTTAGTCTATATTATCATCCAAAAGATCCGGTCTCAGCCTTTTTGTCCTTTCTATGGATTGCTGCAGTTCCCAGTTACGTATGTTTGCCTCATGACCCGACAACAAAATATCCGGCACTTTCCACCCTTTATATTCAGCAGGCCTGGTATATACCGGAGGAGCAAGCAGGTTGTCCTGAAAAGAATCGGACAATGCGGACTGCTCATCGGAAATAACTCCGGGTATGATTCTTACAACGGCATCGGCTATGGCAGCAGCGGCAATTTCGCCTCCGGTCAACACGTAATCTCCAATGCTTATCTCTTTTGTTATCAGATGCTCCCTGATGCGTTGGTCTATTCCTTTGAAATGTCCGCACAAGATAATAAGATTTTGTTTCATGGACAAATCATTAGCCATGTGCTGATTGAACATCTTTCCATCGGGCGTGGTATAAATGACTTCATCATATTCCCGTTGTTCCCTCAATTCGCTTATGCAGCGGTCTATCGGTTCTATCTTCATTACCATGCCGGCAGAACCGCCAAAAGGATAATCATCTACCCGGCGATATTTATCGAATGTCCAGTCTCTCAAATTATGGATATATATTTCCGCCAGTCCTTTCTTCTGCGCCCTGCTCATTATGGAACAATTGAAGAACCCTTCTATCATCTCTGGCAGGACTGTAATAATATCTATACGCATATTGCACTAAATTAAACATTTATAAAACTTAACAAGCAGTAGGGGAGACAGATTTCATTATCCTGTTTATCTCTTCTTGTCTCATCACCGCTTTCAATTTGCTATTGGAAAAGACATGCCTGAACGGATACAACGCCCGGACAAGGCAGCCAAACCACCATTTATATGTCACCCGCATGTCGGCATATACTTTCCTGAATCCGAACCTTGCTATAAGGAAGTCGTGCACATTGCTCCTTTCGGTCATCGATTTGCAACCGTTGGATACATATGCCAGCTTATTCTCGGACAAATAATGCCTGCATATCCCGTAATACAATCCATATAAAGCGTAATATCCGTTGCGAGTGTAACGCGGATCAGCCAATACCGTGTACATAAAACATGCGTTGTCCATTATAAATAACTCCGCATAGGCTGCAATCCTGTTGCTGGTTTTCTCTATGCATCCGAAAAACTCTCTCGATGTTTTTATTTTGTCAAGCCGTTGCTCGTATTCGCGTCTGCTCATCATCCGTTCGGTTTTCTTTTTATATCCGTCATAAGTAGACTTATACACTTCAAAACCGTCTTTTTTCAACTGTGCATATTCAAGAGGCTGTATATAAAAGAATTTTTCGGCATGACGTATCTTGTTTCTGTCTCTCCGTTTCAATCCTTTCAAACCATCAAATGTGTCTTTAATCACATAATAAAAAGCTCTGTTATCTGTACAACCGAAATTGCCTACATCCCTCAGTAACAAAGCCCTTGAATGCGATAAATAGGAGTGTATTTCTTCTTTCTCCGTAAATGTCTGTTTATGGGGGGCATTTCGGGGAATAAGCATTCCTTTATATTCCATAAATTTTTTCTTATCTTTGCAGCAACTAAACATAATACAGATTATGATAAAAGAGGGCGATGATGATTCTCAGGGCTTATCCAATACGCTGCAAGAATATTTTCTCTCTATTTCACGCAATTCCCGATACAGCCTCTGCACAGGAAGTCCGATAACGTTGAAATAACTGCCTTCGATAGATTTTACTCCTATATATCCTATATATTCCTGTATGCCATAAGCGCCGGCTTTGTCCAACGGTTCATACTCCGCTATATAATAATCTATTTCTTTTTCAGATAAGCAGTCGAAACATACTTCAGTCACCGAATAAAATGTTTGTTGCCATTCTTTTGTTGTCAGGCAGACACCTGTTATGACTTTGTGAGTGTTGTCGGACAGCATTTGCAACATCCGCTTTGCATCATCTTTATCTTTTGGCTTGCCCAGAATCTGCCCGTCCAAGCAAACAATAGTATCGGCTGTCAGCAGCAATTCATCGTCTGCCAACCCGTCGATATAAGCCATTGCTTTTTCCTTAGATATATATACCGGTATATTTTCCGGATTCAAATCGGCCGGATATGATTCTTTTATATCGTTTTTCAGTCGGACGGTATAGTCTATTCCCAACTTGGACAGCAGTTCTTGCCTGCGCGGCGAACCGGAAGCCAATATCAATCTGTATTTTTTCATCCCCAAAAGTTTTTATTTATAAGCCAATTACCACACGAACGAGTTTTCTTTCAGCCACATGTCATTGGCACGCAACACCTGCTCTATGACATCTCTGACGCATCCCATGCCGCCGCGATATTCGGATATGTATCTGCATGCTGATTTTACTTCATGCGCCGCATCGTCAGGACAGCATGGCAAGGCTACCATCGAAAGGGCTTTCATGTCGGGCATATCATCTCCCATATATAAAATTTGTTCTGCCGACAGGTCGTAAGATTTCATGATATGTTGCATTCGTTCCGTTTTATCTGATGCATGCATATATATGTTTTTTACTCCCAGCCGCGTAAGTGCATTGTACATCGGTTGGCTGAATCCTCCGCTTATCACGCCCACTATAAATCCGTTTTTCACGGCAAGCTGGATTGCAAAACTGTCTTTTACATTCAATGTGCGTTGAGGTATCCCGTCTTTTGACAGCAATGTGGCAGACGAACTTATGACGCCGTCTACATCAAAAACCATTGCTTTTATTTTTGTAAGATCGTAATTTATTGCTCCCATTCGCTTATATCTTTTGTCATGATGCCGTATATCTGCTTCAGCCGTTCATCGGCCAACATTGACATGTGCTCTGCTATCACGTTAGCATCGCCTCTTACAGCCGGTCCGGTCTGGGCATCGGCGGGTTTCATCCGATGGATTTTCCTCACTGATTCGTCTATGAGCGGCAGCAATATATCAAAACAGATGCCTTTGTCCTCCAAAATCTTGTCGGCAACGGCATACATGTGGTTTGTGAAGTTGCAGGCAAAAACAGCTGCAAGATGTATGTTTTTCCTTTTTTCAGAATCGGCTTCAAGCACTTTGTCTGAAACAGATAGCGCCAGGCTCCTGATAATTTCCAGCGCAAACTTGTCTGAGGCCTCTATCAGCAACGGAACATCGCGGAAACCTATCCGCAACGTTTTGGAGAAAGTCTGCAACGGATATATCACCCCGCAGTGTTTCAGTCTTTTGCCTTTGAATACCTCCATACCGACACTGCCGGAAGTGTGCGCAAACACGGCGTCACACAAATTTTCCGGAATGCAATCTATGCATTGCGCAATGCAATTGTCCTTTACGGAAAAGATAAACATGTCGGCATACGACAACTTATCCAACCGTGAAACCGGTTCGGCTCCTACTTTTCCGGCCAGTTGCGCCGCGTTGTCGAAATCTCTGCTGAATACTTGTGTTATCCTGTATCCTGCGCCTTGTAGAGCCGGAGCGAGGCTCGAAGCCACGTTTCCTGCTCCGATTATGCAAATGTCCTTAATCATTCCCGGTCTTCATACCTGTTTATGTATACTTTCTCCCATTGCAAATCTTCCTCGCGCACGGGAGGTTTTGTTCCGGCCTTATGTCCTATGGATATTATAGATACGACTTCAAACTGCATAGGGATGCCGAGAATGTTGCGCACATAGTCGCCCGACGGGGTGCCATGCATAGTGTTTCTTTCCCTTATCTGCACCCAACATGCTCCCAGACCGAGATCTTCAGCCTGCATAAGTATCATGGCCGATGCCACAGAAGCATCTTCCACCCACACATCGCTCGACAGCGAGTCGGCGCAGACCACTATGGCGAGTGCCGCGTCCGACAGCATGGATGCTCCGGCCTCTTTGCTGGTGGACAGCAGTTTCAAGGTTTCCTTGTCATCTACGACCACAAATCTCCAGCTTTTGCCGTTGTGTGAAGTCGGCGACATAAGTCCGGCTTTAAGCAAAAGCAGAATGTCATCTTCCGATACCGGTTCATCCGTATATTTCCTGCAACTGCGACGTCCGGCAAGAAGTTCGCTAAAATCTTTCATTACTCTGCAATTTTATAATGCAAAGGTACAAATTATATTATTTCGCAGGGAAAAACACATCAAAAGTGTTGTCGTCATAAAAGACTCTTATTTCCGTGATTTTCTTCTGCGGTGGCATGGGGGCTTTTTCCATTACATTTCCGCACGATGCGATGGTCCGTCCGGGACTTGCCTCATCTTTTACATTATCCCGGCCGCTTTCCGTACCGCTTGAAAACAAGTCTTGCAGGCCGTCTGCATCCTTGTCCTGAAAAGGATCATCGCCTTTGCCATAAAGCAGCCATTCGATGCTTATCTCCGGAAATTTCTCATGCAGCAGCAATACCGTATTAAGACTCGGGTCATACCTCCCGCCCAATAATGATGACACTGCGGACTGGCTCATGTTTACAGCCTGCGCAAAAGTAGTCTTATCCATATTGGTACGCTCCAGCAGCAGAGCTATCCGCTTCCTTATACCGTCTTTTATCTCTTTATTCAACTCACTCATATATATTATATTTGTAATACACAGAATAACTTTGCACAAATATACATTAATAATTCGGTATGACAAATTATATCACAATTATAATACGCAGCTTTGTAAATCGCCTAAAAACCTGTATGATGTAAAGGTTTACATTTTGATAGTTGTATGTTGGTTTTCAATTAAATACAAATGTATATTAACATCCCTACCCCACCTTCGCGGCATTTACCGGACTAAAACCGACTTAATTTGAACTTACGCTTTAATTTACATACTGTAATATAACTAATATACAACATATTAATATATATACAAACTTCCGTTAAATATATAATTCACAATTATAAATGTATGCTTTTATGATTATGCTATATGGGTTTGATTGCTTTTCAATTGTAATAAAGTGTATGTTTGTAAATCCTATTTTTACATTACACATAACTGATGTACATATTTATTTACATTATCATTGATTATTTAACAAATCGCGGATGGATAAGGAGACGGACGGAGACCAACTCCATAGATGCCGTAAGCTGCTTTTGCAGGATTCAGAGCACGCAGAAACATGCGGTCGAAGATGTGCGCCATCCTTGCCCGGGATGTACGCCATCTTGCCCGAAGATGGCGTACATCTTCGACCGGGATCGAGCCGATCCCCGAACGTATGAAAATGTGTGTCGATGACGGTTCAATGGAGGATGAACCAGACCAGTTCTTTCAGAAGTTCCGCATCGGAAACATTTCTATAGCCCACGCCTTTCGATTTAGCGTCAGTATTCTTTATTTCGCCTATTATGTCCATCACTTTCTTGCCGGTATATCTGCGCATGGCATTCAGATAATCTTTGGACTGCCATTCGGATTTAAGGTCAAGGAAAGACGCAATCCCTCGCGGACTTTTGTCGGGCGCATAATATGCAAGCATCAGATTGGAGAAAAAATTGAACAGCAGCGGCAATATCTTTGGCAGGAATACAGCTTTGGGATTGCTCTCCAGAAATTTCACGATCTTGAATACGGCCATGACATCTTTCGCAATCAGCGCGTTTTTCAATTCAAAAACATTGTATTCCCTGACGGAGTCGATATTGGCCACCACATCGTCCACCGTAATGTTTTTGTCGCCTGCCGTCTTAAACAGCAAGATTTTATCAAATTCTTTGGCAATCTTGCTTATGTCCGAACCTATATATTCCGCAGCGACCGATGCCGCATCTCCGGTTATCGAAAATCCTTTGTCTTTCAGATAATCGGTTATGAATCCCGGCAAAGCGGCATCTTTCAGTTTCACGGATTCAAAGTACACGCCTTTTGAGGCAATCTCCGAGAATATCTTTTTGCGCTTGTCGGGCAGTTCGTTCTTATGGCAAAACACCAGCACGTTTGATTTCAGCGGGTTTGAGAGGTAGTAAGACAACTTGCCTATGTCGCCCCCCAAATCTTGCGCCTCCTTTACTATTACCACACGATGTTCCGACATTACCGGATATGCCATTGACATTTCTATGACTTTCTCGAACGTGGAATCCCGTCCGTACACAATGTCCTGGTTAAAATCTCTCTCGTCATCTGTCAATACGGTCTTTTCTATCAGCTCGCTTATGCGGTCGATGAAATAGCCCTCCGGCCCGGCCAGATAATATATAGGCTTATAGTTTTTCTTCCTTATGTCGGCAACGATGCCTGCGTATGTAGCGCTGTTAACCATCTTTCTGCAATCCTTGTTTTTGTTTTCGTCAATAAATAGACTTATCTTTGCCAAATGCAATCATACGTTTGCCATGACTCGGCTACAAATATACTAAAATGTTGAAATCCGGTTTGCAGGAACATATATTAAAAACCAGAACAATCGACGGGAAAATACAGGTCTGGGATATCTTAAGGAAAAAATATGTGAGGCTCACTCCCGAAGAAAACGTGCGGCAGACTTTCATCAATTATCTGGTGGAAAAGAAAAGATATCCTGCCGGACTTATGATGAACGAAGTGCCTATAGAGCTGAACGGCACGGCAAAACGGTGCGACAGCGTATTGTTCGGCAAAGACATGAAACCGGAAATGATCATGGAATACAAGGCTCCCACAGTAGCCATAACGCAAAAGACACTGGAGCAAATCTACAGATACAACGTTGTGTTAAAGGTGAGATACCTGATCATAACCAACGGTGTGGACTGCTACTGCTGCAAGGTGGATTACGAAAGCAATAAATGCCTGCTTATGGACCACATTCCCGATTATGACGAACTCTGATGACAGAAAAACATAGAGGCTGCCTGCATAGGCAACCTCTCGCGTATAATATGCTTTGCACAACGGCAAATACTATTCTTCGTCCACAAATTCCTTTATCAGTTTGTCCTGTATGTCAGACGGAACAAGCTCATAACTTGCGAATTTCATGGCAAACGATGCACGTCCTCCGGTCAGTGAACTCAACGCTGTGGAGTAGGATGCCATTTCTTTCAAAGGCACTTTAGCCGACAGTTTCTCATATCCTTTTTCGCTGTCCATGCCCATTATCAGTGCACGCCTGCCCTGAAGGTCGCTCATCACATCGCCCATCTTGTCGCTCGGCACGAATATCTCTACATCATATATAGGTTCCAGAATCTTAGGTCCGGCATTTCTGAAAGCTTCGCTGAATGCGTTTCTTCCGGCCAGCATAAACGAGATTTCATTGGAATCCACCGGGTGCATCTTGCCATCGTAGACAATCACTCTCACATCTCTTGCATAGGAGCCTGTGAGCGGTCCTCTCTCCATCCTGCCCATGATGCCTTTCAAGATGGCGGGCATGAAACGGGCATCTATGGCACCGCCTACTACACTGTTGACAAATACAAGTTTGCCTCCCCATTCCAATGACACTTCTTCCTGGCCTTTCACTGTGATCTTATATTCCTGGCCGTTGAATTTGTATGTTTCCGGCAGAGGCATACCTTCTTTGTACGGCTCCACTATCAAATGCACTTCTCCGAACTGTCCTGCACCACCCGACTGTTTCTTGTGGCGGTAATCGGCCCTTGCTGCTTTGGTTATAGTCTCTCTATAAGGTATCTTCTGTTCCTCGAAATTGACTGCTATCTTTTCATTGTTTTCCAGTCTCCACTTCAATGTCCTTAAGTGGAATTCTCCTTGTCCGTGCACCAGCGTCTGTCTCAGTTCTTTCGACTGTTCCACCACCCATGTCGGATCTTCTTCTCGCATCTTATTGAGGGCGGCCATCATTTTCTCCATTTCCGATTCATTGACGGGCTTTATGGCGCGCGTGTATTTGGAGTTGGGATATTTCACGAAATCGAATTTATAATCGCAGTCTTTACCGTCCAGAGTATTTCCTGTCTTCACGTCTTTCAGCTTGACGGTGGCGCCCAAGTCTCCGGCATTCATTTCCGAGACTTTGGTTCTCATGCTGCCGTCTACCACATAAAGTTGCGCAATCCTTTCTTTCGACCCTCTGTTGACATTGAGCAAGTCATCGCCCTCGCGCAAGACTCCGCTCATGACTTTGAAATAAGACACTTCACCTATGTGAGGCTCGATACTCGTCTTGAAGAAATATATCGATTCTTTTCCGGCCACGTCATAAGGCACTTCTTCGCCTTTGTCGTTTTTCACTTTAGGCATGTCCGATACGAACGGCACCACATTGCCCAAAAATTCCATAAGTCTTCTTACGCCCATGTCCTTGCCGGCACATACGCAGAACAGCGGGAATATGCTCCTTGTCACAAGGCCTTTTCTTATGCCTTCCCTCATCTCGTCTTCGGTCAGCGTGCCGCTGTCAAAGAACTTCTCCATCAGAGCTTCATCATTTTCCGCAGCAGCTTCCACCAGTGCCTTGTGCATTTCGTGGGCTTTTTCGTATTCTTCTGCGGGAATGTCTTCTATGATAGGTTTGCCGCCTTCGGGGTTCCACGAATATTTCTTCATGAGGAGGACGTCTATCAAGGAGTTGAAGTTGGGACCGCAATTCAACGGATATTGAATCGGAACAATCTTTGAGCCATAAGATTCTTTCAGCTGTTCCAATACGTTATGGAAATCGCATTTCTCGTTATCGAGCTGATTCAACAAGAATATTACAGGTTTGTTGAGTTTCTCGGTATATCTGAAATGATTCTGCGTGCCGACTTCCACTCCATACTGCCCGTTGAGCAGCAATATGGCCGTGTCGGTAACATTCAAAGCCGTAACAGTAGAACCGATAAAGTCATCAGAACCCGGACAATCGATAACATTCAACTTCTTGTTATTCCATTCAATGCTGAACAATGTGGAAAAGACCGAATAGCCATATTCCTGTTCAACCGGGAAATAGTCGCTTACAGTATTTTTCTGTTCGACAGTTCCTCTACGTTTTATAATGCCACTCTCGAAAAGCATAGCTTCAGCAAGAGTGGTTTTCCCAGATCCAGCGCTCCCAAGGAGGGCAATGTT
>DVIH01000134.1 GCA_018711405.1 Candidatus Avibacteroides excrementipullorum
GCGAAGTTAAATTTTATGAAAGGTTCTATTATTCGATTATCTGGTAATTCTCAAATAGTTGTAGAAAGTAGAGGTGTTTTATCTTTTGATGATGCTAATTTATATCTTATAGATCCCGAATCTATTGTAAAATGTTATAATAATAACAATGACGAAATTCTTAACACTCCTTTCATAGGTAAAGGTAAGATTGTAGATGGAACTGTTAACTGCGAAATTCAAAATGAGACAATAAACTCAAGTAAAGAAATCTACGGTAAAAAAGTAGAAGTAGGCTCAAATGTCAGCGTCTCAAAAGAAAAAGGAAACGTAATTTTAGACAATGGTGCTTCACTTATAATAAATTACGAGGAGAATGTCTTGATTGATAAAGGATTTTATATGAAGAAAGGCTCGGAATTAATAATAAGAAAAAATTAAACATTATGAAAAAATATATATGTATACTGTTTATATCCTTATTTTCGATTAAATGCTATGGGCAGGAACCATTGCCGGAGGGCGGCCTGCACGTGGACGGCAGCCGCAACTTCATGGTGCCGGTGGACAGCCTCGACATACGCCCCTGGGCTGCCGACTTCACAGTGAGCCTCACCATAGATTTCGACTCCATAAAGGACAATGCCACGACCTCTCTGCTCGGCCTGCGCAGCCGCGAGTGGGACGGCACCGACAAGGCCGACAGGGGCACGCTGTGGGTGGACTGCATAAATGACAACGACACGATGTACCTGAAGTGCGGTTTTCGGTATTATAGCGGTATGGAACAGGATTCTGCCAGATTGCCCTGTCTTGATGGCATACATACGTTGACAATCATCCATGAAGTCAAGCAGGTATTAAGCGATACAGAATTTGTTGACGACAACAATTACAACATATGTTTATATGTGGATGACAACTGCATATCCAAGATAGAAGACCACGAGAGACAAAATGCCATTTCTGACTTATGGTGGCGCGAGACATCCCATTTCGTGATAGGCGGAAGCCTGTCCGATGCTCTGCCATACAGCGGCACGCTTTATGACTTCAGATATTACGATATGGCATTAAACGAAGAACAGGTGGCATCGTCGTTGGATGAAGAAAACGGGAATTATACAGCCCCTGCCTGCCATTGGGACTTTTGGGATATGACTGCTGACGATGCCTCAGATTCTTACCCGGGTGAGGGGCTTATTTCCGGACTTCAGGCCTTGGCGGGCGATTTCCTGTCGGATGCTTTCATCCCTGCAATCAATAAAGAATATGATGACTTTGATGAAGATTCCACGCTTTGTTTTTATTTTTCTTGGGCAACAGGGCTTAATAACGAGCTTTTTATTAATGAGTTCCGTCACTCCGATGAGAAAGGTTTATGGTGTTTGGAAAAAAAGTTTGGCATGCATTTGTTCAACTACCTCATTATGGATCGGGAGAATAGGCATTTCAACGGAATGAACGGGGATGAGGATTTAATATCAGCTCTCGATGTCAGTGAAAATATAGAAATAGGGGACATCTTTTATGGCGATTTAATAGAAAGTGAAAGTTACTGTAATTTTTTTCAAGGAGCAGACAGTGTAATAGATGTGTATTATGCCGACGGGCGTAAAAACATAGTTTTGAAAACTGTGTCAAACATGTCATTGCAAATGTATGCGCGTTATTGCAATTTAGTAGAAAATGAGCTTGACGTAGAATCGGGTGTCAATGGTGGCGGTTATTTGAATAACAGATATATAGAGGGTATTGGTTGGGTAAATAATGGCAGCGGATACCATTGGACAGCTTCAAACACGAACCTCCGCATGATAAAAAATGGAGACAAATGCATGTTTGCAAATCCGTTGTTCAATGGTTATACGGCAATGAATGCATGGGGAGGCATGCCCGACTCCGTAGAAGACTCCGAGTCCTCTCCCGCTTCGTGGCATCTGCCATCCACTGTGGCAGGCAGCGAACTTGCCATAACGGACAACAGCGGCAGGGCGGTCTGTCCCGACAATGTATCCGTTGCATCTTTGGGCGGAATGGTATATCAGTGTGCAGTACGTGACGGCGGCACGGTGGACGTGTCAACGCTTCCGCAAGGCTTCTACCTGCTCACGGCCACATGCGGCGATGTGACGCAGACGCTGAAGTTCATAAAGAAATGAGGTCTTGATATTAGTATCATCTCGGCAGGCAACATGTCTGCCGAGATGTTTTTTTTGCTATGGCGAAGTCTGATTCGGGCTGGGGCTGGGAGCGTTTTTATTCTGCTATTTCAATCTGTATGTCTTCCGGACCGAGTATGCAGCTTTCGTAATGTCCGTCGCCTGTCGTGCGCGGACCGTCGGTTACTGCATATCCGGCTGTTGAAAGTTGCTGCGTGAGCCTGTCGACATGCTCTTTTGTGTCATTAGTTGCAGTTCTTTTCGTATAAATCCTTAGCGAGTTGGTCTCCGTTGGCTATGGCTGTCTTGAAATACTGTCCGGCTTTCTCTTTGTCGCCTTTTCCCAGCATGGCCAGTCCCATAAGCCGGTTTGCATCGGGGGAGTCGGGCATTTGGGCGAGGACTTCCTGCAATGTGTCGGCTGCTTTTTCATAGTCTCTTGTTATGATGTGCAGGGCTGCTTTTTCCAGTCTGTAAAGGTTTTCTTGCGGATTCAGTTCTATGGCTTTGGTTATGTCGTCAAGGGCCATCTGGTAGAGCCGTGCCTCCATAGCCATTTGTTTCCGGTTGTAGTAGAATATGTCCGACACATTGCCACTCACCGATTCGTAGTATAGCTGCATGTCTTTTATGGCATCGGTGTATTTGCCTGCTGCCGACTTCCGCATGGCTTTTTCATAAATCAGGTCGGGAACGAGGGTGGCGTTGGTCTCTTTCATGTAGACTATCATGCTGTCGAGTTCGTTTATGATGTCGTCCTGTCCTGCACCGCTTGTTTCCATGAGCGATATTTCCTTGCCCAAAGTCTCTTTGGTGGCCATGTTCGAGCGGTTTACCGTGTGCAGGTATCGCAATGCTTCATCGTTTTTGCCTGCGGCTATGCAGATATTGGCTTTCAGCTGCATGTAGAGTGGCAGCGGGTTGTTTTCTATGGCTTTGTCTATCTCTTTTTCGGCTTCGTCCAGGTTCCGGTCTCTGTCTTGTGCGTCAGGTTTGGCGGCTGTGACATTGTAGATGAAGTTGGCCATGATGTAGTGCGCTTCCGCTTTGTTCGGTTCGTAGTCCATAGCCTGTTTTATGTTTTTCTCCGCATTTTTCATGTCGTCTTGCCCGAGATAGTAATATGCGGCTTTTTCGTATGGCGCTCTCGACTTCGGGAACAGTTGCATATATTGCTCGATGTATTGGGCGTATTTGTCGGCGGGCAGAGCCTGTTCTGCCAGGAGCATGGCTATTTCGGCTTGTCCGGCATCGGCTGGCAGGGCTTTCATGATGTTTATGCCGGCAAGTTCGCGGTCGTATATGGAGAATGCGTTTGTAGACAGGCTGTCGGCTATGTTTATGTCGAGTATGTAAAATATGGTTGAGTCCTGGTCGTAATTGGGCTGGGTTATTCCTATGAGTTTCCCCTCTTCATTCAATGCCGGCAGGCTTTTTTCGATGCTGAATGTCTCCGATGCTGCGGAATAATATTTCAGGCCTCCTTTGATGTCGGAGGCGGATGTGATTTTTCCGGCTGTATATGTTCTGTTTTCGGAGGGTCTGACTACATAGACAGGGCTGTTTTCCGTTGCTGCCGTTTCGCCCTTTTCCGTGCATTGCGATTTGTCTATGTCTATTTTCAGTTTTGCCACGTCATACAGGTCGTCTTTGCCTAAAATCATAGCCACAGGATATTTGTCTCCGCTGCTTGTCGTTATTTCTGCTCTGTCGGCTCCCTTGATGACGGAAAAATCGGTTATGGCGGTTCCTGCCTTGTCGATGAAAAATCCGTTGCTTTCATTTCTTTTCAGTCCGTCAGCATCGTAGGCTGTTATCTTGAATATGCTTTTCCTGCTTTTGCTTGCTGATTTTTCTATGTTTTGGGAGAATGACAGGTGAAATGCGCCCAACAGCAGGCATAGCGTGAGTAGTAGATTCTTTTTCATTGTTGTCTTGTCCTTTTTGTTATTGCGTCATATATAATGATTCCGGCTGCCACTGATACGTTGAGCGATTGTATCTTGCCTTTGATGGGTATTTTGATGCATTCATCGCACAAGGCGAGGTGTTCGGCGGGAATGCCTCTGTCTTCTGCTCCCATTATGATGCATGTGGGAGATGAGTAGTCGGCTGCCGTATAGTCTTTGTCTCCTTTTTCCGTAGTGGCCGTTATCTTGAAGCCGCAGTCTTTCAGATATTTTATGGTGGCTCTGATGTTCTGCTCTTTGCAGACCGGCAGGGTGTGCAATGCTCCGGCCGAAGTCTTTATGGCATCGGCGTTGACCGACACGCTGTTTTTGGCCGGGATTATTATCCCGTCTATGCCTGCGCATTCGCATGTCCTTGCTATTGCGCCGAAATTTCTTATATCGGTCAATCCGTCAAGCAGAATGAAGATAGGATTGATGCCCTGCTCGAATAGAAACGGTACCAATTCATCTGTCTTCTGATATGTTATCGGTGAAATGAAGGCTATGACACCCTGATGGTTTTTTCTTGTTATCCGGTTGATTCTTTCCACCGGAACTTTCTGTATGTTGATGTTTTTGCCTTTTACTGCATTGAAGAGCTCTTTCGACAGTTCACCCTGCATGTCTTTTTTGACTATGATTTTGTCTATATCCCTTCCTGCTTCTATGGCTTCGATTACGGCTCTCAGGCCGAATATTATGTTATTGTCTGTCATGATTTTAAAAGTTCTTTAGCGTTGTCTACGGCTGCTTTTGTTATGGTTTCGCCGCTCAGCATGTGTGCTATTTCAGTTATTCTCTCTTCTTCAGGCAAAAGTTTTATGTGGCTTGTCGTCTGTTCTTCGTTATCTTGTTTGTAGACTTTGTAATGATATTTTCCTTTCGATGCTATTTGCGGCAGATGGGTTATGCTTATTATCTGCATTTGTTTTCCCATCTGTTTCATGATGTCTCCCATCTTTGCCGCGATTTCTCCTGAGACTCCCGTGTCTATCTCATCGAATATTATGGTCGGCAGTTGCTTGTAGTCGGCTATCAGCGATTTCAACGATAGCATTACACGTGCTATTTCGCCTCCGGAAGCAGTATTGCCTATGTCTCTGAGGGGTTGGTTCTTGTTTGCGGAGAATAGCACTGTGACATGATCGGAGCCGTCTTCCGAGAAGTCTTTCTTTTGCGATATTTCTATATGGAATTTGACGTTCGGCATGCCGAGCTGGATAAGCGATGAGGTGATGGCTTTTTCTATTTTCACTGCTGCTTCAGTACGGCTGCGGGTCAGTTCCTTGCAGTAGCCGGCAAGTATTTTGTGCCTGTCTTCTATTTGTTTTTTAAGTTCTTCTATATCATCTTCAAACGAATCTATTTCATCGAGTTTCGATTGCAATTCGTCTCTCAATCCTATGAGTTCTGCTACGGAATCCTTGTGATATTTTTGCTGGAATGAGTATATGGTATTGAGCCTGTCGTTTATCTCGTTGAGCCTGTCCTGGTCGAACGTGATGTTTTCTTCCATTGCCGAAGTCTCCATGTATATGTCTTTCAGCTCGATGTAGAGATTTTCCATCCTGCGTGCAAGACTTTCTGTCTGCGGCATTTTCTTGCTGACCGATTCGAGTCTGTTGAGTTGCTCTTTCGTATGGTTCAGAGTGCCGTTTTCGTCATCATTGAATATGGCATTGATTCTGAACAAGGATTCTTTAATCTCTTCAGCGTGAATCAATATGTTCTGTTCTTCTTCGAGTGTTTCCTGCTCGTCTTCCTTGAAATTGGCTTCTTTCAGTTCGTTCAACCGGAAGCGGGTGTAATCTTCGTATTCCCGGCTTTGAGTGTGTGCCGCGATTTTTTCATCGAGGAGTCTGTTCAATTTGCCGTATTCTTCAAACACTGTCCTGTATCTTTCCATTGCGGCTTTGTTGCCTGCTATGGCGTCCAGCGTGTCAATCTGGAATCGCTCGTTGCCGAGTTGCAGATTGTTGTATTGCGAGTGTATGTCTATCAGGTCGTTGCCCAGTTCTTTGGTCAGTTGGAGCGACACAGGAGTGTCATTGATGAAAGACCTGCTTTTGCCAGTGGCCGATATTTCCCTCCTGATGATGCATTCTTCATCGTATTCCAGTTCGTTATTGTCGAAGAAACTTTTGATGTCATATCCGGAAATATCGAATGTCATTTCTATAATGCATTTTTTCCCCTTGAGGATTCTGTTGTCGGCTCTTTGTCCCAGCAGGATGTTTATGGCTTCCAGTATGATGGATTTGCCGGCTCCCGTTTCGCCTGTTATTACGGAAAAACCCTCATGGAAATCTATATTCAGATCTTCAATAAGCGCGAAATTGTTAATATGAATATTTTTCAGCATATATGGTTATTGAGCGTTTTGTTTGATTTTTTCCCAATCGTTTATATCTGCCGGGCTGATAGAGGTAAGTATTTCGTACACGTTCTCCCTTTCCTGTTGCGGCCCTTTGGAGAATATGTTGAGCAATTCGTCTTTTTTTGCTTCCAGTATTATTTCCGGCAATGCCGACATGGGCTGGTTTTCTTTAGCCTGTTTCAGCTGTTCCAGACTTGTCGCTATGGTGGCTCTGCCTCTTTCCGCATTTTGGCTCATTTCATCGAGTCCTGTCCTGTGGTAGTCGTACATGAATTGTCTGATAGGGTTCATGTATTCACTGAGGTAATCGTTGATGATGGCATGTCTGTTTTTTGAGTCGTCAAAGGCTTTCCAGCCCGGTTCGCCGAATGTTTGGGCAGCGTTGACTATGTTTTCAGCTTTTCTCAAGACTTCCGTGCCTCCCATCGGCCCCATGGAGTCGAGGTCTATGCCTATGATGAGATAGGCGTAATAGGCTATTACGGCCGTGAGATTGTTGTCTATCACGTCATCGCGGAATTCGAGCGGATCGTATTCCATGTACTGAAATTCAAAACTGTTGTCTTTGATGTTCAGCAATGTGGTGTTGTAGTTGGAGTTGAACACAGGTCTTGATGACTGGACTGTGAGTTCGCATTTGAAAGTGCCATCGTCTGAGTATTCCTTGACTACTATGCTGAAGTTGCATGATATCCGTTCTATAATGGAGTAGTGCGCATTTGTCCATTTCCTTTCGTTGATAAATTCTTTCAAGGAGTTTTCGAGCGTTTGGAATATCTGCGTATTCGTTCCTTGTATCTGCGAATGGTTTATGCTGATTCTGCAATTGAGCTCTTGTGCATGGCTTTTCGCCGTGCTCAGAGACAACAGGCAAATGAACAATGTGGTTATGGACAGGATTCTCATGTCAGATGTTTTTTTCTTTTATCGTTTCGCACAGTTTGTCTACAATGTCTGCGGCTACTTCTTTTTTTGTTTTCAGCCCGAAACTTCTGTTTCCGCCTTTTTCTATGATGCTTATTTTGTTTGTGTCATATCCGAAACCTGCGCCTGCGTCATTCAGGGAGTTGAGGACTATGAAATCGAAATTTTTTCTTTGCAGCTTGTTCACTGCATTTTCTATTTCATTGTTGGTCTCGAGGGCGAAGCCTGCCAAGACCTGTCTCTGGGTTTTCATTTTGCCGAGATGCTCCGCAATGTCTTTTGTGGGTTTTAGTTCCAATATGAGATTCTCGCTTTTGTGCTTTATTTTCTCATCGGCTCTTTTTACCGGCGTATAGTCGGCAGTGGCTGCACTGAGAATGGCTGCATCTGCTTCGGGATACAGCGATATGGCTTTCTGATACATTTCTTCGGCCGATTCCACTCTGTGTGTGGTTATGTTGCTGTGGAAAGCCGTGAGGCTTGTCGGTCCGGAGATCAGTTGCACGTCTGCACCTCTTTCGGCACATTCTTCGGCAAGTGCGTAACCCATTTTCCCGCTCGAACAGTTTCCTATAAAACGCACGGGGTCTATCTTTTCGTATGTAGGTCCTGCCGTTATTATTATTTTTTTGCCTTTGAGCGATTGTTTCTTTGAGAAGAAGTTTTTGATGAAGTCTATTATGGCTTCGGGTTCGGCCATGCGTCCTTTTCCCACAAGGGAACTTGCCAGCTCGCCTTCTTCCGGTTCTATTATAATATTGCCGTAGCTTTTGAGTGTAGCCAGATTGTTTTGCGTGGCAGGATGCGCATACATGTCAAGGTCCATGGCCGGTGCCACGAGGACGGGCGCTTTCATTGACATGTATGTGGTGATGAGCATGTTGTCGGCTATGCCGTGTGCC
The DNA here is from genome assembly GCA_018711405.1 of Candidatus Avibacteroides excrementipullorum. Taxonomy (GTDB): domain Bacteria; phylum Bacteroidota; class Bacteroidia; order Bacteroidales; family Bacteroidaceae; genus Avibacteroides; species Avibacteroides excrementipullorum. Next base: position 8,297 of record DVIH01000134.1, read on the forward strand.
ATTTTCCCGATGGTGGACGCTGTTGCCGGAGCTATGAGCATCAGGTCTGCCCACAGTCCTATGTCGACATGGCTGTTCCATGTGCCGTCTTTCCTTGAGAAGAATTCCGAGACTACGGGATTTTTCGTCAGTGTAGACATGGTGAGCGGCGTGATGAATTCTTTTCCTGCCGGAGTCATGACCGTCAGCACTTCCGCACCTTCTTTGATGAGTCCGCGCGCCAGTACTGCCGATTTGTAGGCTGCAATGCTGCCCGTTATTCCCAAAACTATTTTTTTTCCTTTCAGCATGGCTTGTTATCTTTCAGTAAGTTCTTTTAGTCTTATTTTCGTTAAAACGTTTTTTGTGTTCAGGGTGAAATCGCCGTTCATTATCCAGCTGTAGTAGCCGGGATCTTTTTTCAGGACTTCTTTCACGTGTATGCCTTTGTACTTGCCGAAGTTGAATGTCTCTATGCCTTTGTCGTCATAGATTATCCTCCCTGCGAAGTCTGCGTTTTTGGTGAAGCTGGAGTATTGCGACAGGAAAGCCACATCGTTTTTCAGCGTATCGCTGTATTTGTCGAGTTGCGCTTTCAGCACTTCGTAGGTAGCCATAGTGTCGGCCTGTGCCGTGTGTGCGTCTTCCAGGTCTTTGTGGCAGTAGAATTTGTAGGCTGCCGACAGCGTCCTTTGCTCCATTTTGTGGAATATGACTTGCACGTCAATGAGTTTTCTGTTGCTGATGTCCAGGTCTATTTCCGCCCTTAGAAACTCTTCTGCCAGCATGGGGATGTCGAATCTGTTTGAATTGAATCCCGCCAGGTCCGCTCCCTCGAAGTCTTTGGCTATGTTTTTCGCCACTTTTTTGAAAGTGGGGCAGTCGGCCACGTCTTCATCGTGTATTCCGTGTATTTTGGCGGATTCTTCGGGGATGTGCATCTCCGGGTTTATCCGCATGGTTTTCGATTCCCTGTTGCCGTTGGGATACACTTTCAGGTAGCTTATCTCTATGATTCTGTCTGTGTTGATGTTGGTGCCTGTCGTTTCGAGGTCGAAGAATATTATCGGATTTTTCAGATTGAGTTCCATTGATTGGTTGAGGTTTAAATGTAAAGGACAAATGCAGAAGCGCACATTTGTCCTTTATTTTTATGCTAATGTATTTCGCTGTCTGGTTTGTATAAGTTTAGTAATTTATGGTTATCGGCATGAGGAGCATGAGCAGGTCGCATCCTTTTTCCTGTTCGGCGGGTTTGATGACTCCGGCTCTCGATGGGTCGGTCAGTTCTATGGTCACGCTTTCCGAATCTATGTTGTTGAGGATGTCGAGCATGGGCAATGCCTGGAAGCCGATGTGCATGTTCATGCCTTCATACTGGCATGGCACTGTCTCTTCCGCCGAAGTGGAGAAGTCCATGTCTTGCGACGAGAGTACTATTTTGTTGTTTTCTATGTTGAACCTTATCAGGTCGCTTGATGCTGCAAACAGCGACACCCTCCTCAACGCTCCTATGATGAGTTGTTTTTCCACCGTGATGATGTTGGGGCTGTTTTGCGGGATGACTGCGTTGTAGTTGGGGTATTTGCTTTCTATGAGGCGGCAGGTGAGGGTGTATTCTGCGAGTTTGAATACGGCGTTTTTGCTGTTGAATTTTATTTCAATGTTTTCCTCATCGTTGGCAAGTACTGATTTGAGCAGTGTGGCCGGTTTCTTTGCCAGGATAAAGGCCGATTTGCCTTCGCTTTTGATCTGGTCGTATTTGTTTCTGACAAGTTTCCTTCCGTTGGTGGATACAATGGTGAGGTCTTCGGGTGTGATGTCGAAATATATGCCTGTCAGGACCCGTCTCAGGCTGTCGTCTCCTACTGCGAGCAGGCATTTCGATATGCCTTTCTGGAGTACATCGGCCGGTATGCTGAGGTTTACGGTGTTTTCATCGTCGGGGATTTCCGCTGTTTGCGGGTATTCGTCTGCCGATTGTCCCATCAGGTTGATTTGTCCGTTCAGGTAATTGATGGATATGGCTAAGTCGCCGGGATTGAACGAGATGGAAACCGGCTGTTCCGGTATTTCTTTCAGTGCGTCCAATATGTGTTTTGCGGAGATGGCAAAGCTGCCGTCTTCATCGCATTCGTTGAGTTCGATGTATGTCTCCATAGTGTTTTCACTGTCGGAGGCGTTGATTGTCAGGTGTGTCCCTTTGGTCGTGAAAAGGAAGTTTTCGAGTATCTGTAGCGTAGGTCTGGAGTTGATGACCTTGCTTATGGCTTGCAGATGGGTGAACAGTGTATTGCTTGAAATAGTGAATCTCATAATGGTATGAATTTATTTTGTTGTTTTTCGTTGTTCGGAAATAAACACTATGCAAATATAAATATATAACATGAAATGTGCAAACGCTTGCTCTTTTACGTTGGGAAGTTGTGTTTTTGAATGTTAAAACGGGACGGTCTTCGGTTTGCCCGGTTTGCCGTTTCCTTATGCATTGAAAAAGATCGGCTCGGTCTTCGGCAAAGATGGCGTACATCTTCGGGCAAGACCGAGCCGATCCCTGGCGGAGATGGCGCACATCCTTTGGCGCGTCATTTCCGCAAGGTGCACGGGCTGTGCGCCCGTGTCTGTCAGATTCTGTGTTTCAACAGGTTGGCTACCGATTTGTGGTATGAGTTTTCCAACCGGTAGTAGGTCTGCATGCTCTGGTAGATGTTGTTGCATTCGTTGAAAAAATCAATGAGCGATATTTCCCTGTGCTCGAATGCTTTTTCCAGAGTGTTCAGGCTTTCTTCAAACATGTCGGGCGAGAAACGTTGCATGGCTTCTTTCAGGCGGATGGCATCGTTGTAGTTGGCAGCCAGATCGTTCACTATCTTGTTGTGTGTGTCTTCTCTTTCGAGCGTGTTGACCAGCGATGCTGCTTTGGCGCGTTTCACGTTTCCTGCTTTTTCCCACAGCGGTATGGACATGCCTATCTCAAAGGCGTTGGATGTGGTTTCAAAACTTTTTTCCCTGATGTAGCTGATGTCGAATGACGGCAGCATGCGGTGTTTCTCCAGTCTCAATTCCTTTTTTGCGACTGTCTCCTGCAATGTGGATTTTACCGATGTGGCATCGGAGCTTATAGCTTCTTCGCTGAGTTCCGACAGCGGTGGCAGTATCTCCGCATTGTCATATTCGGTCGGGGCGGCGGTCAGTGCCATGCCGCCGTTGAGCGTGATGAGCGAGCGGAGGGTCTGTTCTTTTTGCGTGCTGTTCACCAGCAGTTCCGATTCGGCGTTGAGATATTCCAGTTCGGCTTTGTTCAGTTCTATGGTTGTGGCGCTGCCTTCTTGCATCTTCAGCCTGTAGAGTTCCATAATCTTTGCCGCGTTTTTCATTTTCATGTTCAGCATGGTGTTTTCTTTCTCTATCAGGATGAGGTCGAGGCACAGCATCTGTGCTTCGAGCAGTGTCTGCTGGCGGATTTCGTCATATTCAGCCCTGAGATATTCGCGTTGCGTGTTGTTCACGTTTCTCCTTTGGAAATAGATGCTTGGGAAGTCGAATCCTTGTGTGACTTTTATTTCCTGTTCGCGTCCTGTAGAGGGGCTTTTCTCAAAGGCCTTTTTGTAGCTTACGGTGGGGTCGGGCAGTCTGTTGCCCAGTCTGGCCTCTATCAGCTTTGCTTCTTTCGTGCTGTTTGCCGCCCTGATTGCTATGTTGTTTTTTTCTATTTCAGCCAATGCGTCTTTCACTGTCTGCGAGCGGGCCATGCCCGAGAAAAGCATCAGCGGCAGTGCCATTAAGATGATATATGTCTTGTTCATTTTACTGTTCCTTTCCTTTTGTTGGTTATTTCGTAGATTACCGGTACGATGAAGCCGTTGAGTATGGTGGATGTTATTAGTCCTCCCAATATGACTTTTGCCATAGGGCTTTGAATCTCGTTGCCGGGCAGGTCTCCGTTGATGGCCAGAGGTATCAGTGCCAAAGCTGATGACAAGGCTGTCATGAGTATGGGGTTGAGACGTTCTGCCGAAGACTTCATGATGCTTGCCCTCAGGCTCATGCCTTCTTCCTGCATGTGTTGGTAACCGGTTATCAGCAACATGCCGTTGCGGGTGGTGATGCCGAAGAGCGATATGAATCCGATTATGGCCGGTATGCTCATCTCGCCTTCAGTGAGATATATGGAGAATACTCCTCCGATGAGTGCCAGCGGCAGGTTGATGAGTATTATGGCCGAGAGTTTCACGCTCTTGAAGTCCATGTACAGCAGCAGGAATATGATGAGTAGCGAGAATGCCGATGCGAATACAAGTATCTTCGATGCGGCCTGCTCGCTTTCAAACTGGCCTCCGTATTCTATGTGGTAGTCTTCGGGCAATGTTATTTTTTCATTTACGATGTCGCGGATGTCGTTCACCACGCTGCCTACATCTCTGCCCGATGTATTGGCCGATATTACTATCTTTCTTTTTACGTTTTCGCGGCTGATTGTGTTCGGTCCCATTGCCGAAGTCACGTTTGCCACATAGTACAGCGGCACCTTGCCTATGGAAGAATCTATCATCAGGCCTTTTATCTTTTCTATTTTGTCTTTCTCGCTGTGTTTGGCCTTTACTGTCAGGTCGAAAGACTTCCCGTCGGTATATACTTGCGATACGACTTCTCCTGCCATGTTGACTCTGACGAATTGGGCAAAGTCGGCAAGCGATATGCCATATCTGGCAAGCATCTCTCTTTTCGGGGTTATCTTTATCTGCGGTCTGTCTATCAGCTGTTCCACATTCAGGTCGGCTATGCCTTCCACGCTTTCTATGTTGTTGCGTATCTCGTTGGCCAGCTTGTACATCGTTTCCAGGTCGTTGCCGAACAGTTTTATGGCTATGCTGGCTTTGGTGCCCGACAGCATGGCGTCTATCCTGTGCGATATGGGCTGGCCTATCTCTACCATTGCACCGCTTATGGACGAGAGCTTTGTGCGTATCTCGTGCACTACCTCTTCACGGCTCCTGTCTTTAAGCTCGAACGGTGCTTCTATTTCAGACGTGTTTACCCCGAGTGCATGTTCGTCCAGTTCGGCGCGGCCTGTTTTTCTTGCCACAGTCTTTATTTCAGGCACGGTGAGCAGCAGTTCTTCCGCCCGCCGTCCTATTTCATCGGATTCTTCGAGCGAGATGCCCGGCAGGCTGCTTATGTTTATCGTGAAAGAACCTTCGTTGAACGGTGGCAGGAAGTTCCTTCCCAGATTGCACAGGCAGATTATGGCTGCAATGAAAAGCGCGGTGGTAGAGCCGAGCAGCACTTTCTTATGGGAGAGAGCCTTTTCGAGCAAAACGGAGTAATGCTTTTTTATGAACAAGGAAACCAAAGACTCTTTCATCACTTTCTCCTTTTTGTTTCTCAGCAAATAGCTGCACAATACCGGTGTGAGCGTCATAGCTACTATCGTGGATGCTGCAAGGGCTACGATGAATGCGATGCCGAGCGGTACGAGCATGCGTCCTTCCATGCCGCTCAGGAAAAACAGCGGCATGAAGCTGGCTATGATTATCAGTGTGGAGTTGAGTATGGGTTTTCTGACTTCACGCGATGCATCGTATACCACAGTCAGCACAGGTTTCCTTTCTCCTTTGGGCAACATCATGTTTTCCCGTATGTGCCTGTACACGTTTTCCACATCGACAATGGAATCGTCTACCAACGAGCCTATGGCTATGGCCATACCTCCCAGACTCATAGTGTTGATGCTGAGCCCGAAGAGATGCAGCACCAATATGGATATGAGCAATGACAGCGGCAGCGTGACAAGCGATATGACTGTGGTGCGCACGTTGGCGAGAAACAGAAACAGTACTATGACTACGAAGAATGCTCCTTCGTAGAGCGCTTGTTTGATGTTTCCTATTGAGTTTTCTATGAAATTGCTCTGTTTGAATATGTCGGTGTAGACTTTCACGTCTTGCGGCATGGATTTTTGCAGGTCTTTCATGGCTGCCTCCAGCTTTTCGGTCAATTCCAGCGTGTTGGTCTCCGGTTGTTTTGTGACGGTGACGAGCACTGCGTTTTTCCCTCTTACGGAAGCCGTTCCCAGTTTCGGCTCCTGATAGCCTATCTTCACTTCAGCCACATCGCGCAGCAACACCGGCATGTCTCCGACTTTTTTGACAAGGGCGGTGGATAGCTGTTCTATATCGGTGGTCGACAGCATCCCGCGAACTATGTATTCGTTGCCGTATTCGTATATGACACCTCCGTTTTCATTTCTGTTCATCTCTTCGGTCACAGCCATGACTTCCTGCAGGGTGACGCCGTAATGTTTCATCTTGCCGTGATCCAGCAAAATCTGAAATTCCTTGACATCTCCGCCGAGCACGGCTACTTGGGCCACTCCTCCGGTTGACAGCAGTCTCGGGCGTATTGTCCAGTCGGCCAATGTTCTCAGATCCATCATAGATGTGCTGTCGGCTGTGAGGCCTATTATAAGCACTTCGCCGAGTATGGACGACTGCGGTCCCATGACGGGACGGTTTACGTTGTCGGGCAATTCTTCCGATACGGTAGCCAGTCGTTCCGACACTATTTGCCGGGCGAGATATACATCGGTGTCCCAATCGAATTCCACCCATACTATGGAGAATCCGTTAGTTGATGATGAGCGTACTCTTCTTACTCCGGCTGCTCCGTTTATGGAAGTTTCTATGGGGAATGTGACGAGTTGTTCCACCTCTTCGGCTGCCAGACCGGATGCCTCAGTCATGACCACTACGGTAGGTGCATTCAGATCGGGGAATACATCGACTTCCGTCCTCGATGTGACGAAAATTCCGGCAACCATCAGCAAGATGGAGGCCGTCAGTATGATGAGGCGGTTGTGGAGGGAATAGTAAATGATTTTATTCAGCATGACGTTTTTCCTCCGTTTTTAATGTTCGTGGGTATGGGCGGGTATGGTGTGGGAGGCAGACTCCAGTTTTATCTGATATGCTCCTTCGGTCACTATATTGTCTCCGGGAGTTATGCCTGAAAGGATCTGCACCATTTTCCCATTGTCATTGCCCAATGTGACTTCCTGCTTTTTATACGAATCTTCGCATGTCTTCTTGTATACGAAGAAATGTCCTTGTTCTTCGCTTATGGCTGTTACGGGCAGGGAGATTACGTCTTTCAGCGGAGTTGAAATCAGATAGATTTCCGCGTAAGTGCCGGGTATGATATTGCCTGTATTGTTGAATTCAAATGTGACAGGGATGTATACTGACGATTCATCTACAGATTTCCCGGATGAAATCAGTTTGCCCGACATTTTTCCCAATTCATAGACTTTGTTGTCATACGAAGTTGTGAAGTTGGCGGAAGATATGTTGGGCAAAGCATAAAGGTCTCTTTCCGAAACGTCTGCGCGCAGGTATAGTTTCTGTGTCTGAGTTACGGTCATTATGGCTTGTCCCGACTGTACGTATTCCCCGTTTTTCACGAGAAAGTTTTTCACATATCCGTTTATGCTGGGTGCGACCGACAGTCCGTCTTTGCATTTACGGCGCATTAATGTCTCATAGTCTATTTTGGCCTGTTCGTATTCTTGCTTGGCATCATTGTATTCCTTTTCCGATATGATGTTGTCTTTGACCAGTACGCTTGCCCTGTCAAATTCTTTTTTTGCTATTTCATATCTCACTTCTATGTAGTCCGGCTTGTTGGTTCCGACAGTCTTTTTTGTCGTAATGTGTGCTATGCATCCGTCTTGTCTTACTCGGCTGCCTTCCGATATGTTGTCGATGAATATGACATTGCCTTCTGTCGGGGCAGTTATTGTCTGTTCGTTGCCTATGGCCGGAAGTATTTTCCCGCTTGTCTTTATGATTTCATTGAAGTTGCCCGGAGTGACTATAGAGCTTTTTATGCCGGCTTCGATGGCTTTTTCTTTGCTGATTATTATTTCATCCGGAGAGTGCGCACCTTCTTCATCGTTGTGGGCTGCTCCGTCTGTGTGTATGTCTTCTTCGGAATGTATTTCAGTATGTATGTCTTGTTTTGAATTGTTGCATGCGGCCATGATTGTTGTGAACAGCAACAATCCGGCGTAATAAATTATTTTCATAATAAATACGTTAATTGAAATGTTAGCGAAATGCCTACAGCTGGTTGGCGGCAGGTGTTTTTTATTGGAAAGTTATTTTATTGTCTGTACCGATACGGGTGGTGCCCTGAGCGTAAGCCCTGTAGTGCATTGGCTTGTAATGTGTGTACTGTATGCTGGTATTATGATGTCTGATATTGTCCCTGCCCGGCAAATGGCGGGATTGTCGTAAACGTCGGCATGCATTGTTACGCAATGTGCCAACGTATTTTTTTCTTTAGTCTGTTTATGTTTTTTTATTTGCTGCTTGCCCGGAATGCGGATGTTGAAATTGGATATGCTGCAACTACCGTCGCATTTGCCGGATGTGCCGTTCGTTGCCTGCCTGTCGGCAAGCAGGCAGATCCTATCGTCATGATGATGATGGGGATATACTGTAGCTATTGTCATTACGGTGCATGACAACAGCATGAAAAATATTATGTAATATCTGTTCCTCATCAGTTGAAATAGGAGTTTGGTCCGTGCCGGATGCAAATTTAATGCATTATTGCATGCAACCAAGTTGCAAACACGTTTTTTCCAAAAGCTTTTTCGGTGTTGCTGATTTTTGTCTTCTTGAATAAAGTCCGTATCTTTGACATATAAATAAGTATAGGCATGAGAGTAAAGGATATATCTACGATAGACTACGATGAAGTTATAGAAAGATACAACTATGATGATGAATACAATAATGAAATAGCGATATTCAGGGATGCGTCTTTTTCGCGGAACGTGTTGTCAGACAAGCCCACAAGACTTGACATGATGGTTTTCGCTTTCTGCACGAAAGGAGTTGCGGAGTTTCAGATAAACCTGAAAAGCTACATTATAGAGTCCGGAGACATGGTTATACTTTTTCCCGGACAGATAGTGTACAACAAGGATGCTTCTGTGGAGAATTGCATACTTATCTCAGTGTCGAGAAAACTGATGGAGTCGCTTGTGCCTGCCAACAAAAGCCTGATGAACCTTGTCTTCTACATATTCGAAAATCCTGTCATTAAGATAGACAAAAAGGGGGAGGCCATGATCAATGGATACATAGATTTCATGTTGGAAAGGATAAAGGATTTCAAATCGGGCAATACGGCCTATGGCAATGAGATAATAACCGGGTTGGGCATCGCGTTGTTCTATGAAGTCATCGACATAGTGAGGAAGAAAGCCGAATTCAATGACAAACCGCTGAACAGAAAGCATGAGATATTGAGGCGTTTTCTAAAACTTCTGGCAGAATATTACAACGAAAACAGGACTGTGGCGTTTTATGCCGACAAGATGTGCATGAGTCCGAAACATTTGTCGCATGTCATAAAGGAACTGACAGGAAAGACCGTCGGGACATGGATAGATGACCATGTGATAATGGAGGCAAAGGTGCTGTTGAAATCATCGAACATGTCTGTGCAGGAAATAGCCCACCTTTTGAATTTCAGCACGCAGTCGTTTTTCGGAAAATATTTCAAAAAGAGGACGGGAATGAGACCCGGAGAATATAGGAACTCATGAACAGGAGCGGAGGAAAAGAAACGGGAGTCGGAGTCTGCCTGCATATAAAGAATATGGTGTGCGACAGATGTGTAATGGCAGTGAGGGAACTGTTCGCTTCGTTGGACATAAAAGTCAGTTCGGTGACACTCGGGTGTGTGGCACTGGCAGAACCGGTAGATGAAGCCACGTTTGGCCGGATAAAGGAAAGGCTGGTGGCTCTGGGCTTTGAGCTTATAGACGACAAGAGACTGATGCTGGCAGAGCAAATCAAGAATGAAATCATAAGGATAGTGCATCACGGCAACGGACTGTTGAATGAAAACCTGTCGGAGCATCTGCAACGTGCCTGCAACTATGAATACAGCACTTTGAGCAAGGTGTTTTCGGACGTTACGGGCATGACTGTGGAAAAATATTTCATAGCGCAGAAGATAGAGAAAGTGAAAGAACTCCTGGACTATGATGAATTGTCGTTGAACCAGATTGCCGACAGACTGTGCTATTCCAGTGCGGCCCACCTTAGCGGACAGTTCAAAAGCGTGACAGGCATGACTCCAACGGAATACAAGAAACTGAAGGTGAAGAGCCGGACTCCGATTGATAAAATCTGAATTAATCCTTTGATAATTCATGCCTTTGTGATATATTCGCAGGGACAATTTCCGGAATGTTTCATGATATGATGTCCGGTTTTTATGTTTTCCATGAAAAGAGAAAATCAGTAGTAACTTAAAATTAATATTAAGATGAAGAGATTTTTATTGACCTTATTGGCTGTTGCGACCGTTGCCACAATGGGGGCGCAGACGGTTTGCCGTGCAGCACATGAAAAAGTGGCGGCATCTGCTCCTCAGGCAGACGGACTGGAATGGATGAGACATTGCAGCGATGATGTGACTTCTGTGGGCGGCGTGGGTACCGGCGGAGGCACCACCATAGGTGTAGCCACAAGATTTTCCAAAGAGTTTCTGGCCGACTATGCGGGAAAGGAGATTTCGCTCGTGGCTATATGCCTTTATTCCCCGTTGCAGGATGTGGAGATAACCGTGAAAAAAGGAGACAACATTGCTACGGCCAATGAAGTGGCGACAGAGAACGTCGCGTCTTTGGGAGCCGGCTGGAATTATGTGCAGCTCAGCGAACCTGTGGCCATAGACGGCACGGAAGCCATCTCCATCGCTTATGAGGCGCTTGATACGGGAGACATGCCTTACGGGTTTGACGGCGACAGGCTCTCTTCAGCCGATACAGGCATGTCTTATCTGAAAATGGGATATGGCAGTTATGAAGACATATCGGGCAATGCGTCTTACCGCGTTTTCGGAAATGCCATGATAATGGCTCTGGTTGGCGGCGACATGGCCGAGCTGGAAAACCGCATGGTTATGGACGACATCAGGAATGTGGATGCGTATGTGTTGGAAAACTCAAATATAGAGGCACGGTGCTACATGACCAACAACTCGTTTAATGAAATATCATCGGCCACGCTCACTTATGCCGTAAACGGAACGGAAAAGAACGAGGAAATCGCGTTTGCCGGACCTGTGGCGCCCCACACTCAGGCAAATTGCACCGTAAATATTCCGGCAGCAGCCGAAGATATGACGATTACTTTCAAAATAAGCAAGATAAACGGGCAGGACAATGCACTGGTCAATGTCATGAAGAAGGAACTGACAGTCTATGGTGAGGATGACGTAGTAGACAGAACCATACTGATAGAAAAATTCACCGGTGCAGGCTGCGTGGCTTGTCCGAGTGCGGAGACCAATATAGAGCAAGTCACGGAAGGACTGAAAGACAGGATAGTAAGAGTCAATTACTATACCTATTCGCAGGATGATCCGCTTTGGGACAATAACTGCCAGCAGATTGCCAAGTTCTTCGGCATGAGCTATGCTCCGGCTTGTATGCTCGACAGGTCTATACAGGAGGAACGCATAGACTGGGAGCAGTATGACGGCATAATATGGCATCCCAGCTACATGACGACGGAGATGCTGCAAAAGGAGATAGACAAACCGGCTTTGGTGACGCTCGATGTGGAAGGCATCTATGATGAATCGACGAAGAACATGACGGTGACGGTGAAAGGAAAGGGAAATATAAACCTGGCAGGAAAACGGCTGACCATACTCCTGACACAAGACGGATATGTGGGCTACCAGTCGGGCGCGGGAACAACGGAAGACAATGAGAACTATGTGCACAATTATTTCCCAATCGTCTATTTCACCTCATACAACGGAAATACGCTCCGACCGGCCTCCGACGGGACTTATGAAATGTCGCTCAGAAAGAGGATTCCCGATACATACGCAACGACCGATGCGAAAGTGGACCTGTCGAAATGCAAGGTTGTGGCCTTTATAGGCGACTGGGATGAAAAGAAGACCAGCCCCATACTCAATGCTGCTTCAGCTGATGTCCAAATAGGCAAATCGGTGGACAGCCAGTCGGCAGAGGCAGCTGTCAAGGCTTATTATGCAGGCGATGGCAAGATAGCCTTTACCGCTCCTTGCGAAGACGTGGAGGTGTATGACATGGCAGGCGTAAGGCTTGAAAACCGCAATCTGTCATCGGGTGTATACATCGTCCGTTTCACGTGCGGGGCAACAGCCCATGTGCAGAAAGTCGCGATAGACTGATAAGTGCTGATATTCAATGACTACAGCCCGTTTCATGCCAGTGGAGCGGGCTGCTTTTTTGGTGGCTGCCAGCTATCGGCTCGGTCATCGTCCGGGATGTGCGCCATCTTCGCCGGGTATGTACGCCATCTTCGCCCGGGATCGGCTCGGTCTTGCCCGAAGATGTACGCCATCCTTGAGGAGGGTGGAAAAGTGTAAAACTGCACCATAATTGTGTAAGGCATTTGCATTATCTTTGCAGCACGAAGGCACTCTTTCCGGCAGAGGCGGGGAGGATGTGTAATACAGGTTAACATTAAAATACAGTGATCATGAAGAAGGAGTATAAAATTGAAGGCATGATGTGCAATCATTGCCGCATGCATGTGGAGAATGCTTTGAACAGGCTGGACGGTGTGTCGGCTATCGTAACGCTCAACCCTCCTGTGGCCGTGCTTGTGTTTTCCGGCAGGGAATACAGTGTGGAAGATTTGCAGAAAGCTCTTGCTGAGGAAGGCGATTATAAGATTGCGGAAAAGTGAATTTTGCCTCAGGCGATAAAGACAAAAGCCCGTCATCTTGTCGTGGCGGGCTTTTGCTTATGGATGGGGCAGGCTGTCGTGTCTACATGTCTATGTCCATGATGTTTTGATTCTTGTCGAATTGCAGTTCTATCCTGTTTGAGAGTTTCAGTTCGTATCCGTACTTGTCTTTTTCTATCTCAAGCACTGCGGTGTCGGGGTAATTTGTCGACAGATATTCCGTGATGCGGCCCGGTATGACCTCTGTGGGCACATGAGTCTTTGGTAATTGCAGTTCGACCCAGTTGCCCGATTTGTCGAATTTTACGCTTTCGCCATTGTTGAAAAACACTTCATAGTGCTTTTGCAGTCCGTCTTTTTCGTATTTCACCAATGCTATCGGCATGTCGCTGAAATAAGTGTCGATGAAATTGGATGCCGCAGCGGGTAGCTCGTCCATGCTGATGCTTTTTTCCTTTTCGCATGAGGTGAATATGGAGAATGCTGCTATCGTAACGATGATTAAAAATAGGTTTTTCATATCTTTTTGTCTTTAATGGTTTATAAATCTTGTCTTACATGTCTATGTCGATGAGGTTGAACCATTTGTCGAATTCCAGTTCCACCCTGTTCGACAGTTTCACTTCGTATGAGTTCTTGTCTTTTTCGAGCGACAGCACTACCGCTCCCTGATAGTTGGTGCGGATGTAGTTTTTTATCTGTTCCGGTACGGCTGCTTCGGGCACTGCGCTGTGTTTGCAGTCAATGTCTTTCCATTCCCCCGATCTGTTGAACTCTATTTTGTCTCCATTGGTGAAAATGACTTCATAGGTCTTGTCAAACCAGTCGGTGTCTACTTTGGAGATGGCGATTCTGCTGTCGGCAAAGTGTGTCTTGATGAACTGCTGCGCTTTTGCCGGCAATTGTTCCACTCTGATAGGTCTGTCGTCGTCTGCCATGCCGAATGTGGTTGTCATACAAAACAGGCAGGTAATGATTAGCAATAATTTTTTCATGACTTTTCGTTTTTTTGATTGTTTGCTTATGTTTTCCTTGTTTCATTGTTTTCTGATGCAAAGATCAGGGGCAAAACTGAAATAAACCTGAAACCCGGAAAAATTGTTTATTTTTTTCTCTCTATCGTGAAACAGTGCATCCCGTGCCTGTATGCGTATGTGAGCGACAGTCCTGATATCTTGCAGATGGAGTCGCAGATGGCGAGTCCCAGACCGGTGGAGCCTTCGCGTTTGCTGCCTTGATAGAATTTTTCAAAGATGTGCTCCGCATCCAGTGCTCCGTCGGAGTCTGACGTGTTGGCAATGGTGATGTGGTTTTTGTCGGCTTCTATCGTAATGTGTCCGTCAGGGCGGTTGTGGGCATACGAGTTCTTCAGCAGATTGGTCATCAGCATTACCGCGAGTGTCTCATGGATACTGACTGTGAAGTGTGATTCCATGCGGCATTCGGTGGTTATGTTTCTGCTTTTGTATACGGCCTTGTAGTCGCCCAGATATTTCAATATCAGTTCGTCCAGATTCAGCTGTACGGTGTCAGTGAACTGTTTGTTTTCTATTTTCGAGAGGAGCAGCAGCGATTTGTTCAGCTTGGTGAGGTGTTCGAGCGTCTGCTTCGTCTTGAACAGTTCCTCCATTTGTTTCTCGGTGAGGTTCTCATCGTCCATCAGCAGTTCTATGCGGTTGATGCATATGGCGAGAGGTGTCTGCATCTCGTGCGATGCATTTCCTATAAACATCTTTTGTTCCTCGAAAAGTTTCTCGTGCCTGTTGGCGAATTCGCTTGCCGCTGCATTTAGTTTTCTGAATTCCGTCACGTTGGTGGGGTTGTCCAACGGTCTGTTCTTGCCTCCTGTCTTGTAGTCTTCTATCCACTTCAGCAGTATGTACAGCGGGCGTATGTTTTTCTGGAACACTATGATGTTGACTATTATGATGACTATGAGCATGGCTGCATAGAGCAATATGATCCATTTGGCTATGGACAGCCTGAGGTCTTCTTTTTCTATGGTAGGTGTCAGTACCGTCAGCTGGTGGTATGTATTGTTTTCATCCGGGAAAATGGTGATCAGTACCCTTGCCGGTTCTGTCTCTTTCTTTTCCTCCATGTATGCTATGGAGTCTTTGTATATTATTATGGGTTTGGACTTGGCGTATTCTTCGGTCACTTCCGTGATGTAGTACTGGTTGTTTGAACCGTCGCTCGTGGTGGGCATGTCCTGTCCGGCGAGTTTCCTTATGATCAGTGTTTCGGCATAGCTGTCGAGGGCATCATCCACTTCGTCGTTTATTTCTTCTATCATGGCCATGTAGAAGAATATGGCCCAGATGGTGAGCAGCACGGTAAGCGTTGCCGTGAGTTTTGCTATTATTTTGTATTTCAGTTTCATGGCTTCATTCTGTTACCATTTTATATCCGAATCCGTATGCCGACTTGATTTGTATGTCCGAATCGGAGTCTTTCAGTTTTTTTCTGAGGTTTTTTATCTGGGCATATATGAAGTCGTAATTGTCTACCTGGTCTATATGGTCTCCCCATACGTTTTCGGCCAGTGTTATCTTGTCTATCAGCCTCCCTTTGCGGTTGGCGAAAAAGAGCAGTATGTCATATTCTTTTTTGTTGAGGTCGAGGGGGGTGCCGTTTACATATACTTGATACGTGTCGGGCTTTATGGTCGTGTTGCCGAGTATGATGTCCAGATTGCCTTCATGCTGGTTTCGGCGGATTACGCTTCTCACCCTTGCTATGAGTTCGGCCAGATGGAAAGGTTTGGCCAGGTAGTCATCGGCTCCGAGTTCCAGACCTTTTACTTTGTCTTCTATGGAGTCTTTTGCCGATATTATGATGACATTTTCCTTTTTTCTCATCTTTTTCAGTTCTTCCAGTATTTCCAGTCCGCTGCCGCCCGGCAGCATTATGTCGAGCAGGACGCAGTCATAATCGTGGTCTTCTATTTTTCTCAGTCCGCTGATGAAGTCCTGCGCGGTTTCTACTGTGTATTTCTGCTTTTCCAATGTCTCGCAGATTAGTTCTCTGAGCGATTTCTGGTCTTCTATGACGAGTATTTTCATGACAAGTCGTTTTTAGGGATTCTACAGGCAAAGTAAAGACTTGTTTTTGAATTTTGTCTGAAATTTTACAGGAAAAATAATAAAAAAACAAGAGACTGAACATTGGCATGTCCCGTCTCTTGTTGAATGTTTAACTAAAACTTGTATCTTATGAAACGTTATTTCTTGCGGTTTCCGTATCTGCTCAAGAATTTGTCCACACGTCCTGCCGTATCTACAAGTTTGGATTTACCGGTGTAGAACGGGTGAGAAGAACTTGAAATCTCCAGTTTAACCAAAGGATAAGTTTCTCCCTCAAATTCTATAGTGTCTTTTGTTGCGCAAGTGGAGCGTGAGAGAAAACAGTCTCCGTTTGACATGTCTTTGAAAACTACCGGGCGATATGATTCCGGATGAATACCTTTTTTCATTTCTTATTGTTGTTTTATTGTTAACTTATTAAACGAATATTGGTAACGATAAATGTGTAATGGTAATTTTGTGCAAAGATATGCTTTTTATTTTTCATGCTAAAATGTTGGCGATAAAAAATATCGTTTTATCCGTTATTTGTCTTTTTTGCCGAACAAGGAGAAGTGTACGTAGCGCTTCGGATGTTCTTTCAGGTCTTTCAACAGGTTCGCGGCGTTTTCTGCCGTAGCGTTGAGGTTGTCATAGAAAGCTCTGTCGTTGACCAGAAGTCCGAGACTGTTGTCGCTTTGCCCCAATTTGGATGTGAATTGGTTTACATCGGCCAGCGTGCTGTTTATTTTTGTGAAAGTGTCTTTTATGTTAGCATCGTTGAGCTCGTCTGTCAGAGTTACCACATTGTCTTCTATCTTGTCGAGTTTGGTCATGGCCTGTGGCAGGTCCTTGTCGAGCAATACGCTCAGGCTGGCGCTGCTTCGCTCCAGGTTTTTCATGGTAGCATCCAGCGAGGACAGGGTAGACGGGATGCTTTTGTCGGCCAGAATCGCATTGAGCGATACCAGTATGGAGTCGAGTTTTGGCATCATCATTACTATCTTCGGCATGAGCTCGGTGGACAGGTCGCCCATCAGTCCGGCGTTGTTGGCGCCTTGCAATGTGTCGCCTATGGCATAAAAGTCTCCTTTGTTTTCGGCAAACAGCAGATTCATCCTTACTCCTCCGAGCATTTCGGCCTGAAGCTCCGCCGATGTGCCTTTGGGCAATACTATGTCTTGTTCGAGTTCCACTTCTACTGCGATATTGCCAGGATGCAGGTTGTCATACACAATGTCGCTCACGATGCCTACTTTGAAACCGTTGGCATATACCGGACTTGATTTTGTCAGTCCGTTGATGTCGGAGAATTTCACATATATGTATTTGCTCGGTTTGAATATGTCTACGCCTTTCAGGTAGTTGAGGCCATAAATCAACATGAACAGTGCCACGATTCCGGCCAATCCTATTTTTACTTCTTTCGTAAAGTATTTCATGTCTCAGTGTTTTTTTTATTTCTTGTTTGATTTGTATTGTTTTATCGCTTCGTTTATGTCCATGCGTTCTCCGTTTTTGAATGCAACGATGAATGCGTCTTTGAATTTTGTCAGTATTTTTTTGCGTTCGCTGTATACTTTCGAGTAGTCTTCCGACTCCATGTAGGTGTATTTGTATATGCCGTTTTCTTTATAATAATCTATGTCGGTTATGCCTTTCAGTCTTTTGTCGTTTTTTTTCAGCGGGGAGGACGATGTGAGTATTTGTATCTTGAACACCGGGTTTCCGTCTGATGCCGCCGATTCTATACGTTGAGGCTTGCTGTCGTTTTTTGCCAGAAGCGGGGCGTTGTCATTTTTGCCTGTATCAAATCGTGCCAAGTGTTCGTTTTTGTATGACAGGAATGCCTTGTAAATGGATTTGCTCAGCGCGGCTGTTCCGGCTGCGCTGTTCAGGTAGTTCTCTTCTTCCGGAGTGCTTATGAATCCGAGCTCCACCAGGACGCTTGGCATGGCACATGCTTTCAGTACGAGAAATCCTGCCTGATGCACCCCTTTGTCTATCCTTTTGGCTGTATTTTTGAACGATTTCTGGATCAGGGAGGCAAAATGTACGCTTTGCTCCATGTATTGGTCTTGTATGAGTTCGAATATTATGTATGATTCCGATGAGTTCGGATTGAATCCTGCATATTTTTGTTGGTAGTCGTCTTCGTAAAGTATTATTTCGTTTTCCCGTTTTGCCACAGCCAGGTTTTCGGCGGTCTTGGCCAAACCTAGTGTCCATGTGGATGCTCCTTTCACTTGTTTGCTGCCTCCCACAGAGTTAGTGTGTATGGATATGAAAAGGTCGGCTTTTGCTTCGTTTGCAATTTCGGCACGTCTTGCCAGCCCAATGAATACGTCTTTCTTGCGTGTGTAGATCACCTTCGTGTCTTTGCAATTGTCTTCTATCAGTTTGCCGAGAGCGAGAGCTACTTTCAGATTGATGTTTTTCTCTTTGCTCTTTTTACCTATTGCGCCCGGGTCTTTTCCTCCATGCCCTGCATCTATGACGACAGTGAATCTCTTTGTCGGAGCTGTACGGGCAGTATCCGGGCAAAGGAATGTTATTGCGATGATGCAGAATATGAATTTAAAAAGTCTCATTCGGTAATGTGTAAATGTATTCGCACGCAAAGTTAGAACTTTCATTTTAAAACTCCCATAAACATAAAAGGTTTTGTCAATTTTAATAATTTTGCACAGTGATTTCTACATGTTTTCTTAAATGATATCTTTTATAAAAAACTGGGCATTGCCGATTGCTATGCTTATCGGTGCATTGTTTTACGGGTGGTTGTCTCAATTGGAATTCATAACCCCGTATTTGATATTTGCCATGTTGTTGCTCACATTCTGCAAGATAAAGCCTTCTGAGATGAAAGTTTCGTTCATGCATTTGTGGCTTTTGCTCATTCAGATATTGGGCAGTGTGGCGGCTTATTATCTGTTTTATCCTTTGGGGAAGGTTGTGGCTGAAAGCGTCATGGTGTGTGTCATAGCTCCTACAGCTACGGCTTCGGCAGTGATTACGGCCAAGTTGGGAGGCAGTGCGGCAAGTCTTGCGGCCTATACATTGTTGTCCAATTTGGGGACGGCAATGGCCGTGCCGATAATATTTCCTTTGGTGGAGGAGAATGCCGAACTTGGATTTCTGGTCTTGTCGATGAGAATATTTTCCAAAGTCTTTCCTTTGTTGATATGTCCGTTCTTGTTGTCTGTCTTGCTGAGAGGCATAGTGCCGGGAGTCTATCGCAAGCTGAAAGAGTGTAGCGGAGCGGCTTTTTATATTTGGGCGGCATCATTGGCCATAGTTATGGCGGAGATTACTCAGGCTATATTGTCTGGCACTACCTCTGTAGGCACCGAGATAGTGATAGCTTTATGTTCTCTTGCGGTTTGTTGCCTTTTGTTTTTCATAGGAAAGAAAATAGGACGCATATATGGCGATTCCATCAGTGGCGGACAGGGACTGGGACAGAAAAATACGATATTGGCCATTTGGATTGCCGGTACCTACCTCAATCCTTCATCGGCAATAGGTCCCGGCGCCTATGTGGTCTGGCAAAACATAATCAACAGTTGGCAATTGTGGAAGAAAAGGAAGAAAGAAGAAAAAGCATATATAAATAAGGTATGAAAACAGCAAATACAGTTTCAGTTTTTAGGCATAATGCCATGTCGTGGCAGTGGGGTGCGGCATGTGTTCTTTTGACGGCAAGTTTATGTTTCTCATGCTCCTCTCCGTCATCAGAAAGGCATAGTGATGGCGGACGCGAGAAAACGGCTTTTCAGACAAGTGCAGCATGGCGTCCGGAACTTGATGTGCGGTCGGATGTGGCTATAGTGTATAGTGTCAATTCGCACGGCAACGAAGGCGGAAAGGATGTCACATCGTTTGAGCAGCGTGCAGACTCTTGGAGGAAGCGCGGGTACGACGTGCATTACATGACGGGAATGGCTTGGGGAGAATATCAGGATTATTTCAACGGCTCATGGGACGGTAAGACCCATTTTGATGAAGGCCAGATGAATGTGCATGGAGATACTATCTGGCACGGGCCGGGAGTGCCATACGTGGTTCCTACGCTCAATTTTATAGAATATATGAAGCAATGCCACATAAAACGCGCCATAGATGCAGGTATAGATGCCATATATCTGGAGGAGCCGGAGTTCTGGGCTTTTGCCGGATATAGCGAAGCATTCAAAAGGGAATGGAAAGATTATTACGGCTCGGAGTGGAAGCCGCAAAACGAGTCGCCTGAGAGTCTGTATCTGTCGAACAAACTGAAATACCATCTTTTCTATCGTGCCCTTGACGAGTGTTTCTCTTTTGCAAAGGAATATGGCAGGAGCAAAGGCATGGATGTGAGATGCTATGTGCCTACGCACTCCCTGATAAATTATTCGCAATGGAATATTGTCAGCCCGGAGGCAAGCCTTGCCTCGCTCGACTGTGTGGACGGATACATAGCGCAGGTATGGACAGGCACATCGCGCGTGCTTAACTATTTTGACGGGAAGATAGGCGAAAGGGTATTTGAGACTGCATACCTGGAGTATGGCACTCTTTATTCCATGACTGAGCCGACAGGCCGGAAAGTCTTTTTTCTGACAGATCCCATAGAGGACCGTCCGAGAGACTGGAAAGACTATAAACAGAATTACGAGGCGACTTATGTGGCGGAGCTGCTCTATCCGGGCAATGATAATTTTGAAGTTATGCCTTGGCCGGAAAGAATATATCTGGGCAAGTACAAGGTTTCGGCTGCCAGTGACAGCATGGAGAGCATTTCTCCGGCTTTCGCCACCCAGATGCAAATCATGGTCAATGCGCTCAATGATATGCCAAAGTCAGATTCGCGAGTGTCTGGCAGTCACGGCGTGAGCGTGCTTATGGCCAATTCGCTTATGTTTCAACGTGATGAAGAAAAGATAAAAGGCTATGAAGACCCGCAGTTGGCCGATTATTTCGGACTTGCCATGCCTTTTGTGAAAAGGGGAGTGCCTGTCAGTATGCTGCATTTGGAAAATGTGGCTTACGAAAAGACTTGGGCGGATACCAAAGTGTTGTTGATGACGTATTCCAACATGAAACCTATGTCTGAAGACTGCCATGCCCATATAGCCCGTTGGGTGGAAAACGGGGGTACGCTGGTGTATGTCTCAAGAGACAATGATGCATTTTGCCGTGTGCCGGAATGGTGGAACTCTGGGACGAACGATTTTGCTGCCCCATCGGAGCATCTGTTTGGGCTGATGGGAATGCAAAGGCATCCGAGTGACGGTATATATAATGTAGGCAAAGGGCGTGTGTGTGTCATAAGGCAGGATCCGAAAGAATTTGTCATGCAGGCCGATGGCGACAGGGCTTTTGTAGATCTGGTATCAGACTTGTATGAAAAGTCTGCCGACGGCGAGAAGATCTTGTTCAAAAACAGTTTCATGGTGCAGCGGGGATGCTATCTGGCTGGTGCTGTCATGACCGAAAGCGTATCTGACGAGTCTTTGACCCTCTCAGGCCTGTACATCGATTTGTTCGACCCGCAGCTGGGCATAGTGCAATCGAAGACTGTAGTTCCCGGCGACCGTTTCTTCCTTTATGACCTTTCGCGTGCGAGCGTTGATGCAACACCGCGTGTGCTTGCCGGAGCGGCAAGGGTGTATGACGAGACAGTCGGAACGCGCTGCTACAGCTTCACATGCAAGTCGCCTGCCGGGACTGACAATGTGATGAGGATACTCCTGCCCTCGCAGCCGGAAGAAATAAATGCGGAGGCGGCCGATGGGCTTGATTACGCATGGGATGAAAAGAGCAAGACCCTGTTGTTGACATTTGCCAATGACCCGGATGGAGTGGATGTGATTGTGAAATGGTAAGGAATGGGTGTGGCAATGATTGTGATTTGTTATAAATTTTCTACTTTTGCCATGAAATCGATGATGTAACTAAAAAACTAAGATACGATGAAAAATACAGTGAAAAGAAGAAGCCCCATAACATGGGTTCCTACCGCATACTTCGCGATGGGTATGCCGTTTATCGCCATAAATCTGGTGTCTACATTCATGTTCAAGGATTTGGGCATTTCCGATACGCAGATTGCTTTTTGGACATCTATAATCATGATGCCTTGGACATTGAAGTTCCTGTGGAGTCCGTTTCTTGAGATGTACAAGACTAAGAAATTCTTTGTGGTGCTTACACAGTTGCTCAGCGGCCTGTTGTTCGGCGTGGTGGCATTCTCTCTCAATTTCGATTATTTCTTTGCCATAAGCATTTCGACCATGGCGGTCATAGCATTGAGCGGGGCCACTCATGACATAGCATGCGATGGCGTGTATATGGCAGAACTGTCGTTGAAAGATCAGGCGAAATACATAGGCGTGCAGGGTGCGTTCTACAATATTGCCAAACTTGTGGCCAACGGCGGCCTTGTGGCGCTTGCCGGAATGCTGGCAGAGCATTTCGGGGCGGTGGAGAACGCAAGCATGCAAGACAACATGCCGGCCTATAAGGATGCATGGATGCTGATATTTGCAGTCATATCGGTCATGATGATCCTGCTGGGGCTGTATCACATCAAGATTTTGCCTTGCAGCCAGAGCGGCAATCATGTCACCCGTTCGGCGGGCGAGGTCATGCGCGAGTTGGTGCTTGTGATAAAAAATTTCTTCACCAAGAAACATATAGTCTACTACATCTGTTTCATCATACTCTATCGCTTTGCCGAAGGGTTTGTCATGAAGATTGCCCCTCTGTTTCTGCGTTCGGCACGCGATGACGGCGGTTTGGGCTTGTCACTCACCGAGATAGGCACGCTCAACGGCGGTTTCGGCTCGGCTGCTTTCGTGCTCGGCTCGTTGCTTGCCGGCGTTTACGTATCGAGATTCGGGCTGAAGAAGACTTTGTTCTCGCTTTGCTGCGTGTTCAACTTCCCTTTCATAGCCTATACGCTTCTTGCCATATACCAGCCTGAAAACATTTATGTGATAGGAGCGGGAATAGTGGCGGAATATTTCGGCTACGGTTTCGGGTTTGTTGGGCTTACGCTTTTCATGATGCAGCAGATAGCTCCCGGTCCTCACCAGATGTCGCATTATGCCTTTGCTTCGGGCATTATGAATTTGGGCGTGATGCTGCCTGGCATGATGAGCGGATTTTTCAGCGACATGCTCGGCTACCGTGATTTCTTTATCTATGTGCTTCTTGCGGCCATACCCGGATTGATAGTCACCTATTTCATTCCTTTCACTTATAATGATGAAGCGAAAAAATGATGTATCTTTGCACTCCGATTGTGTTTTAATAAAGATATGGATTAATTAAAGTAAAAAAGATTATGGACAGAAAAGTAAATATCCCTTGGGAAGAGCGTCCGGCATCGTGCCGGGATGTGGTGTGGAGATATTCCCGCAATCCTGTGATAGACCGTTATCACATACCGTGTTCCAACAGTATATTCAACAGTGCGATAGTGCCTTTCGGCGATGGGTTTGCCGGAGTGTTCCGTTGCGACAACAAGGCAGTGCAGATGAACATATTCGCAGGCTTCAGCAAAGACGGACTGAACTGGGACATCTGCCATGAGCCGATAGTATTCAAACCGGGAAACACCGAAATGATAGATTCCGACTACAAGTACGACCCGCGTGTGACATGGATTGAAGACCGCTATTGGATTACGTGGTGCAACGGATACAACGGCCCTACCATAGGCATAGGCTATACGTTTGATTTCAAGGAGTTTTTCCAGTGTGAAAACGCATTCTTGCCGTTCAACCGCAACGGAGTGCTGTTTCCGCAGAAGATCAACGGCAAATATGCCATGCTGAGCCGTCCGAGCGACAGCGGGCATACGCCTTTCGGCGACATATACATCAGCTACAGTCCCGACATGAAATACTGGGGCGAGCACCGTTCTGTCATGAAAGTCACTCCTTTCGAGGAGAGCGCATGGCAATGCACCAAGATAGGCGCAGGCTCAGTGCCGTTCCTCACCGAAGAGGGATGGCTCATGTTCTATCACGGCGTGATAACCACGTGCAACGGTTTCAGATATTCTATGGGAGCCGCCATACTCGACAGGGATAATCCGGAGAAACTGCTTTACCGCACCCGCGAATACCTCCTTGCTCCGGCCGCACCCTACGAGTTGCAGGGCGATGTGCCCAACGTGGTGTTCCCATGCGCTTCGCTGTGCGATATGGAGAAAGACCGTGTGGCTATCTATTACGGCTGCGCCGACACCGTGACGGGACTCGCTTTCGGGCACATTTCAGAGATACTCGACTTTGTAAAGAAACACTCTATACTTTAATGATTTACGAGGTCATGCAAGATGCCGGGAAAAGATCGGCTTGATCTTTCCCCGACATCGGCTCGATACCTGCCGGGGATCGAGCCGATCTTGCTCGAAGATGGCGTATATCCTCAGCTGCTGTCAGACCGACTCCTCTTGTGAGGCTTGCTGCTTCGCTGCGGATTTTATAGTGAAATTATTTAAATAAAAAAACACTAAATCATTTTTTAATAAGGAACTAAAGCTATATATTTG
>DVIH01000135.1 GCA_018711405.1 Candidatus Avibacteroides excrementipullorum
CAAAGATACGAAAAGAGTGTGTATCATAATATCACCTTGCATGTCCTGACGTATTTTTTAACACAGCAGAATCTTATTTATAAGAAAAACCGGGCAACAGGTCCACCCTGCGCCCGATTCCGTCTGCTATGATATATATAAATATATGTGTCACCTCGTCACTCCCTACGTCCGGCGAATATCATGATGTAATACACCAATGTAGCCAAAGAGCCAAGCGCGGCCACCACATAAGTATATGCCGCCGACTTCAGTGCGTCTTTTGCCTGTTCATGCCTTTCGCCGCGCGCTATGCCCGAATTGTCCAGCCATGCCAAAGCCCTGCGGCTGGCATCTATCTCCACCGGCAATGTCACGAAACTGAACAGCGTGGTGGAAGCGAACAG
This sequence comes from Candidatus Avibacteroides excrementipullorum, assembly GCA_018711405.1. Classification (GTDB taxonomy): domain Bacteria; phylum Bacteroidota; class Bacteroidia; order Bacteroidales; family Bacteroidaceae; genus Avibacteroides; species Avibacteroides excrementipullorum. The sequence continues at coordinate 387 of DVIH01000135.1, forward strand.
GATGATGCCGAAAAGCAAAAGTCCCGGAAACACATTCACCACCAGCATTCCGATGAGCAATATCCATGTCATCCAGCTCGAAGCCAGGCTCACTATGGGGACAAGAGCCGAACGCATCTTCAGAGGGGCGTAGCCATATGCGTGCTGCACTGCGTGTCCGCACTCGTGCGCCGCCACCGCAGCAGCCGCTATGCTGTTGCTGTCATACACGCTCTCGCTCAGGTTGACAGTCTTGGTCGCAGGGTTATAGTGGTCGGTCAGATGTCCCGGAGTGCACGTCACCTGCACGTCATATATGCCGTTGTCGTTGAGCATCTTCATGGCCACCTCACGGCCGGTCATATAGTTGTCGGTAGGTATTTCCGAATACTTCTTAAACTTGCTTTGCAGGGAAGCCTGAACCAGATAGCTCACCACTGCCACAGCTATAAACAAAATCCAATAAGTTGCCATAGAAAAACATCGTTAATTGTTAATTCACAACGAAAATACTAACATTTATCTCCACAGAAAAATATTTATATCTTTATTAACCATAAGCATTGCAAAATACACCAATTTTAGCAACCGCCCGGACGCTCAGAAGTCCAGGTCGAGCAGCAGCTGTTCGCATTTTCCGCCACTGTGCTGTTGCGGATTTGACACCGATGCGCCTACGAGCCTTATAGGCCGCATGCCGTCGGCGCACATCTCCCGCAGCAGTCTTTTCGCCACAGCCAATATGTCTTTCTTGTCCACGAGCAGATGGTCCACCGTCAGGCAATGGGTGCGTATGGAGAAGTCGGCATACTTTATCTTCACCGTCAGCGTATTGCCGGTAAAGCCCGATTTCGCCATGCGCGACAGCAGTTCCACCACCACATGATACAGCTCTATGGTCAGAGACATCATGTCATCGGTATCGTTGTCGAGGGTATGCTCGCAACCTACCGATTTCCTCTCGCGATACACCTCCACCGGCCTGTCGTCCACTCCTCTCGCGAAATCGAAAAACAACTTTCCGGCCTTGCCGAACACCGAGCGCAACATGGTGAGCGAACACTTCTGCAAGTCGGCTCCGCGATGTATGCCCAGAGCGTGCATCTTCCTGGCTGTGACACGGCCAATGCCCCAAAACGCTTCTATCGGGAGGCGGGATATGAAGTCGAGCGCACGGTCGGGATGTATGGTACAAAGCCCGTCGGGCTTACGGTAGTCTGATGCCACTTTTGCCAGGAACTTATTGTATGACACGCCGGCCGATGCCACAAGATGCAGTTCTTCCCTGATACGTCTTTTTATCTCTTTGGCTATGTCGGTGGCATACAGGAAATCTGGCTTGTGGTCGGTCACATCCAGAAAAGCCTCGTCCAGAGAGAGCGGTTCTATCAGGTCGGTGTAATCTTGGAATATCTCCCTTATCTGCCGCGACACGCTCTTATACACATCCATGCGTCCCGGCACGAAAATCAGTTGCGGACACATCTGTCTGGCACGGGCTGACGACATGGCCGAGCGTATGCCGAAGCGGCGCGCCTCATAGCTTGCTGCGGCCACCACTCCGCGCTTGTCATCGCGCCCCACCACGATGGGCTTACCTCGATATTCCGGATGGTCTCTCTGCTCCACCGAAGCATAAAACGCATCCATGTCTATATGTATTATCTTCCTGTACACTCCGCCATGCCTGCTGATGCCGCATCAAAAGTACATCTTCCCTGCTTCACAGGCAAGAGATAAAGGGGCTGCGCCAAAATTTACCATTTCGGCACAACCCCTTGCACACCTTATTATATATGTATCACGATATGGCTTCTCTGAAAATCTCGCACACCGTAGGATGCGGGAACACCACTTTGCCCCACTGCTCCGCAGTCAGGCCCAGCTCTATGGCCATGCCTGCCAGAGTGATTATCTCCGAAGCAGGATTGCCGAGCAGATGCGCACCCCTCACGCGGCCTGTTTCATCCAATACGAGCTTGCACACTCCGTTCACGCCCTCGTTTTCAGCCACGAAACGGCCGGAATAGGCCATAGGCAGCTTCAACACCTTGCAAGAGATGCCGGCGGCAGCCGCGCTCTCCTCAGTCATGCCCACGCTCGCAATTTCCGGATTGGTATAGACTATGCCCGGTATGGCATCATAAGACATGCTGTCTTCCTTGCCCAAGATGTGGTGCACGGCCACTTCCGCTTCGCGCACTGCCGTATGCGCCAGCATGGAATGCCCGTTCAGGTCGCCGCACACATACACGCCCTCCACAGACGACATCATGTGTCCGTCCACAGTGATGCATCTGCGCTCGTTGGTCTGCAAGCCCAAAGTCTCCAGACCGCAGCCGTTCACTGACGGGCGGCGTCCCACGCTCAGCAGCAGTTTGTCGGCTGTGAGCTGTTCGTTCTGTCCGTCACACTCGTATGACACGCACACTTTGCCGTCCTTTTCGTCCAGCGCAGTGACCTTTGCCGAAAGCATGAATGTGACTCCCCTCTTGGCGTACTCCTGGCGCAACATGCCCGAAAGTTCCTTGTCTATGCCGTTGAGTATCTCGGGCATCATCTCCACCACAGTCACTTTCGTGCCGAGACTGTTGAAAAACGATGCGAACTCCATGCCTATCACTCCGCCGCCTATGATGCACAGCGACTCGGGACGTTCCTTGCACTCCAGAGCCTCGCGGTGTGTCCAGTAAGTCACCTTGTCCACTCCCGGTATGGGCGGGATGAAAGTTTCGGAGCCGGTGCAGATCAGCATATTTTTGCATTGGTATGTCTCCTCGCCGCACTTCACTGTGTTCTTGTCGGCTATCACCGCCTCGCCTGTCACCATAGTGACACCGGCAGCCGTCAGTTTGGCCTTGATGCCGAGCACCAGCTTGCGCACCACTTTCGTCTTGCGCGATATGATTTTAGGCAAATCATAGGCCACGTTTTCCGCGCTCACAGCATATTTGGACGCATGCAGCGCATTGTCATACGTCTTTGCGGAATAGAGGAGTGTCTTGGTCGGTATGCAACCTTCGTTCAGGCACACTCCGCCCAGACTTCTTTTCTCAAACAAGACCGTCTTCAACCCGGCCTTTCCGGCAAGCTCCGCCGCCGTATATCCGGCAGGGCCGCCACCTATTATAGCTACGTCAAAAACCATTGGTATAATTATTTTTTAAGTTCTACATTCATTCTTCTCCTTTGCCGCCCGCGCCGATGGCATCGCGCAAGGCTTTGGCGAAAGACTCCGCGTTTTCCGGCGTGACTGCCATGACACTCCCGCCGCACACCATCTCCACTCCCTGCCCGCCGGCACGGCATCTCACCTCGCCTATTTCCGTGAGCGCAATCGTCCTGATGCCGAGAAACCGCCCGCGCCTCACCGTGAGCGCGTCGCGGTCTATCACATATTCGCTATTTATCACATTGTCTATGAGGCACAGCAAAGGTATCAGCACCAACACCGCCAAGACGGCCAGTTTCACCCACATGAGATAGACCAACACTGCCGCCAGCACTGCTATGACCGCCAGTTTGCCCCTGCCTGCTTTAGCATGAAACACTCTTCTCATTTCCACACATTATATATAGTAAAGCCCTGAGGCCGAAAAATCGGTGAAAGTTATCTATATTTTCCCGAACGCGCAAAAGGTGGATGAAAAAAATACGGAAATCGCAGGAAAAAGCCGCTCCTCCCCACCTCCGCACAACCCGTTTCGCACCCCGCCGGGGATGTACGCCATCTTCGTCCGGGATGTGCGCCATCCTTGACCGGTATCGGCTCGGTCATGACCGGAGATCGGGCCGATACCCGGAGAGGTGCGGAAACAGGCCTGTGGCAATAAAGAAAGCCGGTCGGGCACAAAGGGCATAAACACCTCTCTGCCTGACCGGCTCATCAGTATGTGACAACACAAATTTTTATCTGTATTCCTGAGCGGCAAATTCTCCTCTCAACACATTCAGCGCATTGAGTGCAAGAGCGCCCATCTCATCCTCGCCCGGATACACATGCACCGGCGCCATGTCCTGAACGAACTCTTTGAGGAAAGCCATAAGCGGTTTGCTGTAGGCTATTCCGCCCGTCACAAGTATGGCTTCTGTCTTGCATTTCAGCACCGCATGCATGGCACCGACGCTTTTTGCCACGCCATACATCATGGCTTCGTTGATGAGTATGGCTTTCCGGTCGCCTGCTTCAGCCGCCTGCTCCGCTTTCAGCGAATCGTTGGTGCCGAGATGATCCACCAGACCTCCCTTGCCGCTGATCATCTTCTTTACCTCTTTCTGCGTGTACTGTCCGCTGAAACAAAGGTCAACAAGCTGCCCTGCCGGCAACGTACCCGCCCTTTCGGGAGAGAAAGGACCTTCCCCGTCGAGTGCATTGTTCACGTCTATCACTCTGCCGTGATGATGCGCTCCCACCGAGATGCCTCCGCCGAGATGGGCCACGATCAAGTCCATTTCCTCATATTTCTTACCCTGCTCCGCAGCAAAACGGCGTGCCACCGCTTTCTGGTTCAAGGCATGGAATATGGATATGCGCGGCAAAGCCGACAATCCCGATACTCTCGCCACATCCTGCAACTCGTCCACCACCACAGGGTCGGCAATGAAAGCCGGGCAATGGTGCGACAGCACGGCTATCTCGGCTGCTATCAGCGCACCCAGGTTGCTCGCATGCTCTTTCTTGGCATTGCGCAGGTCTTCGCACATCTTGTCGTTCACATGATACACGCCTCCGCTTATGGGATGCAACAGTCCGCCCCTGCCGATGACAGCATCGAAATCTATGCCATATCCGGCTTCTTTCAATTCAGCCAGGATATAGTTTTTCCTGTAATCGTATTGGTCGCTTATGCGTGTGAATTCCTTCAGCTCATCGGCCGAGTGATGGATATTCTTTATCCAAACCTGTTTCTCATCCTCGAATACTGCTATCTTGGTCGATGTGGATCCGGGATTTATAACCAATATTTTCATACTTCCTATTTCTTGGATTTAATTAATAAAACTCAACCGAGAAGACAAGCCATAGCAATGCTGTAGAACTTGGAGTCTACCGAATCGCCCCTCGATGCCACCACTACAGGGCACATGGCTCCCATGACAAGTCCCGCAAGCTCTGCTTTGGCAAAATAGGTCAATGCCTTGTAGCAGATGTTTCCCGACTCGATATTGGGGAACATCACTCCGTCGCCATCGCCATCTATGGGACTCTTTATGCCCTTTATGTCAAGAGCTTCCTTGTCGAACACCGTGCGGAAATCGAGCGGTCCGTCTATTATGGCCTTGCCGAACTCTCCTGCCTCGCACATATTCTTCAGTTCCACATAGTCCAATGAGTTCTGGAACTTCGGATTGACTTTTTCAGTGAAATGCACCAGACCGATTTTCGGGCATTCTATGCCGAAGCTGCGGCATGTGGCAAGCAGATATTTCATCATCTGCACCCTTTGTTCCAATGTGGGATAAGGTATCACTGCCACATCGGTCATGAACATCAGTTTGTCATGTCCCGGTATCTCCACCACCGTGACATGCGACAGCACATTGCCTTTCGGCAAGATGCCATGCTCTTTATTCAATATGGCACGCAGGATATTGTCCGTGTTGATAGACCCTTTCATCAAGATGTCGGCCTCTTTGTCTTTTATGGCCTTTACCGCAGCCGCAGCCGCCTCGTCGTTATCTTTGATGTCTACTATTTTCAGGTCGGCTTTATCGGCAAAGCAAGGGAAAGAAAGTATTTTATCTTTGTCGCCGAACAGGATAAAGTCGGCAATGCCTTCCTTCATTGCGCGTTCGATTGCCTCTACCGAATGGCTGTCATGCGGACAAGCCACAGCCATGCGCTTTTTAGTGTCCGCATTCTTCAGATGGTTTACTAACTGTTTAAAATTTCTTATAATTTCCATAGCAATAAATTTGACGCAAATATGCGAAAATGTTTTCATTCCGACAATAAAAACCGACACTTTTCTCTATTCAAGTGCCGGTTTTTACGCCAATCGGGACAGATGCCGTGACATTTTGTCAACAATGGCAAAAATCCGTGTATTTTATTCTGTGAGTTTTCTATATTTCACCCT
>DVIH01000136.1 GCA_018711405.1 Candidatus Avibacteroides excrementipullorum
TTATCATGGCATTGTCCTCACTGTGCGACAAACGTCCGAGCAACATTTCCGCTTCTTCATATTTCCGTTCCTGCAACAAAGCCACAATCTGATTGCCTATCACTACATCAGGGACGTCAGAGTCAATAAACTTCTCAAGTATCTTTGAGTCACCTTTGCCTTGCTTGTTGCAAAGAGCCGACAAATCATTTGCCGCAATAAGGAACTCCGGATATTTTTCCAATGCCTGACGATAGATTTTCTCCAGTTTCACTGTGTCTTTTTCTATATTGAACATACGCCAGAATTCATTTTTAGTCAGTTCCTTATAATTCTTATCATAAAGTGCGCGCACTTCCTCATCGGTCAGGAAACGGAATATGGAGTATGTATATTCGTATTCCACCTTACGCAACTTTGGCAGATATATCTCAGCAACCACCGATTTGTAATAAGGCAGTTTCCTTATCTCTCGCAATTGCCTGTCACGATTCCCGTCAAACCTGTCTATGATGGAATCTATCTGTCCGGCTTCCATATAAAGGGAATCAGCCTCCATCAAAGCTACGACATCAGCCCATTCCGCCACTTTTGAATCGGAAGATGAGGTTATAACGTTTCTCGTCGAAGCAGACAGCATAGACATTATCCTCTCAAAAGCAGCCTCAGTACGTTTTTCCGAAAGGCGTTTATTGCTGGCATACAATCCGTCAGGAGAAGCTATACCGGTTATATTCATGGTATGCAGAGAAGCATCCTTGTCATTCTCTATGTGACGCAACTCATTGCCCAGCCGTTCCAGTTCCGTCCGGTTTGTCGGATTTTTGTCATCAAGCACAGCCTTGCCTATCAGGAAATTCAGATTGACCGAGCCTTTGGAATCCATCAGCTGCATCTCAGCTTTCGGGATATATGCGGAATCTGTCAAATTTCTCGCCGGCAGCGAATACTCAAAGAAACGCAACGGATTGACAACACCCTGCGCTATGGAGAATGTATCTCGATATATCACTTTGTTGTAACCCTCCAAAGCCATATAGACATCCGCACGGTAGTCATGGTCTACAAAATCGACATACAACGAGTCGTGATAGGTTATCAAATCGCTTTTCCTTTTGCCTGTCTCTTTCACCGTGATAAAGTCATGCAAAGGGTCTCTCTCTATATCGTAATCATACATGCGCTTTTGGGTTATGTTATACTCCCGTCCGTCAAAGACAAGCGGCAACATGTATTTACGCTCTTTCAACGTTATGTCATATATGCTTGGCTGCACCACCAGCCTGGTATCTGACTCAAACAATTCTTTCGGTACCGTAAACCTGGTTTTGACATGAAAATAGTTACCTTTCATTTCTATATCGGTCGGCTCCGGAAGCACTTTGTTTTTCACTTTTACCTTAACCACGACCTCCTCCAATTCCTGTACGGAGGAAATCATTGTCACATCTATTTTAAGACGTCCTTTCACATCGACTGTCTCATCATTGAATCCTATACAACTGAAAACCAGTTTAGCATCGCGCGGACAGACTACCACATAAGCGCCATCACTGTCAGTGACCCCCACTGTCAGTCCGGTCTCAACAACAGAAACTGCAACATCCTCCACCGGCTTGCCTTCATCCGACACGACATGCCCCCTGACACGGATATTGTCTTGTGCTACAGTTTCGCCACAAAACAAAAAAGCGACCGACGCCACAAACAAAAACAGCCGGCATCCGATTGCTGAAAAGATATTTTTCTTCATGATTTATGTGCTATTTTATTATATAAGAAAGCGTAACGCCCAACCTTATCGGGGCAACCATCTGCTTCACATTATTCGGCTCTGTCGGGCATTCCTCCCCTTTACCGAACTTGCAGTTACGGCTTTTCAGATAGCCGACACCTATATAAGTTTCCAGATTAAGCCGTTCGCCAAGCACAAACACATAACCATAGGATGCACCTATGGAAAAAGCATCGCCTGAATAAGATGTCTTATCAAATCTTGTACTGTAGTTTGAAAAAAAGCCGGTCAATCCCACATAATGCCCGGCCATAGGACGCCCCGTCCAGAATCTGAATTCCGGCTGCAATGTGAAATGACGCAGTTTTACCTTGTTAAAATCGAAAGGTCCTGCAGCCACGTCCATTTCCAACGAGAATTTATCGCCCAATACAAATTCCGCACCCACGTTAGGAGACATGACAATCCACTCCAAAAGATTGGTCTTCACAGCAATCCTTTGCCCTTTGGTCGTAACAGAATGAGCGAATAACAAAAGTGCCACAGAAAAGCACAATATTATCCTTTTCATGTTCATAAAGATTATAGATAAAAAACACTACTACGGCGCAAAAGTAGCTAAAAAAGAAACCGGGACAAAGTTAAAGAGTAAATTAACACCCGATTTAATCAATTTTCACATCTTCACAGCATCACAAACTAAAGTACTTTCCATTGCAACTTTACACTATCAGCAAGAAAACACTTATGCCACAGCCTGCAAAGATGGTTCTAAATCAGGAGAAATTACGTTTGAAAGCATCAAACAACAGGTGCTTCACTTCCGGCATATCAATGGCACATCCTTTCTCCTGCGATATGGAAGTCACCCCTTTGTCGCGGAATCCGCAAGGATTGATGTAATGGAAATATTTCAGGTCTGTATTCACATTCAGCGCAAGCCCGTGCATCGTCACATAATGACTGCTTTGCACACCAATGGCACAGATCTTTCTTGCCTGAGGAGTATGGGCATCGAGCCACACCCCCGTAGCACCTTCCAGCCTGCCGGCCTCTATACCGTAATAGCCGCAGACATCTATGACGCTCTGCTCCATGCGGTGAATGTATTCCTTCAGCCCTATGCCGTATTGCTCTATATCGAATATAGGATAAGCCACCACCTGACCGGGACCGTGGTAGGTTATATCGCCACCCCTGCTTATATGAAACAGTTTCGCCCCCAAAGCATTCAGCGCACTTTCATTGATAAGCATATTACCTTCGTTACCGGATTTTCCGAGAGTATATACATGCGGGTGCTCGCACATCACAAGCGCATTGTCCACGTTTCCACCTCCGAGTTTCCATGCTATCGCATCGTTAAACATTTTTTCCTGCTTTGCCAATGCTTCACTGTACTCTATAATTCCCCAGTCAATATATTTTATATCTTTGTTCATTGTTTCAGTTTTTTATCCGACATTTTCGGGTACAAAGATATCCAAATTTACACTAACTTCAATTTGCGAAATAAAAAACGATGAAAGAAGTGCAGCTGATAGTCTACAAAGCCTCAGCCGGTTCGGGTAAGACATTCACCCTGACGGTAGAGTATATCAAACGTCTGGTTGCCAATCCGTTTTCTTTCAAAAACATCCTGGCTGTGACTTTCACCAACAAAGCATGCGATGAGATGAAGAAGCGAATAATAGGACAGCTGTATGGCATAGCCAACAGCCTGCCTGCATCAGACGGATATCTGAAAACAATATGCGGAGACAATTATGACACACACGACCAGGACCGCATAAACTACATACGCAAGCAGTGCGGGAAAGCTCTGTCGGGCATATTGCACGACTACTCATCATTTCGCATAGAGACCATAGACTCATTCTTTCAGACAATGGCGAAAGGGCTTGCCAGAGAATTGAATCTGTCGCCTAACATTTCTGTTGAAATAGACGATGAGGCCATTTTGAACATGGCTGTAGACAAAATGATAGAAGAACTTACGCCCCAATCGCCTGTGTTCAAATGGCTCGCCGACTATGTGGAGGAAAAAATCTCCGACAACAAATCATGGAACATAGCAAACGAAATAAAATCGTTTGGCAGAAACATATTCAACGAACGATATATGCAGACAGAAGAGCATCTGCGCAAACAGCTTGCAGATGCCGGACACATGAACAGTCTGCGCAACCGCCTCCGCCTGATAGAAAAAGAAGCAGAAGACGAGCTGAAAGCACAAGGCTCTAAATTTATGCAACTCACAGAAAAAGCCGGTCTCGGAGCAGACGATTTCCTATACAAAGACAAAGGAGTGTGGGGCTACTTCAAAAAGCTGGAAAACGGACAATGCGATGACAAACTCTTAAACAGCAGGACAAAAGATGCCATGACGGACTGCAACAAATGGGCATCGAAAAAATCGGCAAACGCAGCAATCATAAAGGCTATGGCCGAAAGCACATTGATGGATTTACTTGACAAAGCAGAAAAGAAAAGGAAAGACGCACAACACACCATAACATCATGCAAAGAGACCATGCGCCATTTCAACAACCTGTTCCTGCTCGACAAGATAAATACGGAGGTAAGAAAAATAAACGAAGAGAAAAACAACTTCATGCTGGCAGAGACAATCCTCCTGCTGCACGACATGGTTAACGGCAACGACACATCATTCATCTACGAAAAGACAGGGAGCGTGATACAAACCATAATGGTAGATGAATTTCAAGACACATCTGTCATGCAATGGAGCATACTGAAAAACATTTTCGCCGAATGCCTTGCAGGAGGAAACGACTGTTTCATCGTGGGAGACGTGAAACAATCCATATACCGGTGGAGAAACGGAGACTGGAGCATTTTGGCCGGGATGAAAGACAAATTCCACAGCATCTACCCTATACGTCTCGAACAGCTCGACACCAATTACCGGAGTGCACAGGAGATTATAAACTTCAACAACAACATTTTTTCGGACATCATAACCCTGCTGGCCGGAAACATCGGCGACAACACACGCAAAGACATACTGAAAGACATCTATGCAGATGTGAAACAAAAACCCGGAAACAAAGGCAAGAAAGGAGGCTATGTGCGCTGCACGTTTATAGAGCTGGACAGAGAGAGTACATACGATGAAAAAATGCTTGAAGAGCTTCACGCCTGCATAACAGGACTGCTCGACAAAGGCGTGGCACAAAAAGACATAGCCATATTCTGCCGCACAAACACCGAGATAGCCGGGATATGCAACTATTTCAACTGCCATCACCCAGAGCTTACGATAGTGTCAGATGAAGCATTCAGGCTCGACTATTCGCCTGTAGTAAGGCTCATAGTGTCATGTCTGCGCTATGCATCCGACCCGGACAACATCCTTGCCGGACATGAATGTTCATACCTCTACTCCAATATCGTAATCGGAAACGATGAGGAAACAAGTCTGACCTATGAAATGCCGGCAGAAATCTTTGACGGAATAAAAAAAGCAAAAGACCTGTCGCCATATGAATGCATAGAAACCATATACCGCACCCTGCACCTGAATGCAGCAAAAGGCGGAGACGCATACGTATTCGCACTGCTCGATGAAGTAACTGCATTCCAGGATGGAAACGACTACGCAACGATAGAAGAATTTCTGAAACAATGGGACGAAAAGATTCATTCCGACAAAATACCGGCAGGAAACGTGGACGGCATAAAGATACTGACCATACACAAGTCAAAAGGACTTGAATTCCACACGGTCATCTTGCCATACTGCACTTGGAAACTGGAGAAAAGAGGCGGCCAGCTATGGTGCAAAGCCGATGAAGCTCCTTTCAGCGAGATAGATCTGGTGCCTGTGGAATACGGCAGGCATCTGGAGCACTCCGCCTATGCCTCAAGCTACCATAAGGAGCAGCTGCAACAATGGATAGACAACATAAACGTGCTGTACGTGGCATTCACCAGAGCTTCGGAAAACCTCATAATATTCGGCCAAAACGAAGAGCCGGACGACAATAAAGAAAAAGTCATGACCGTATCATCTCTCCTAAAAAAAAGCCTGGCAACAGCAGAGGGCAACGCCAGAAGCACATTCGAATACGGCAGCATAGTGCCGTCAATAGAGAAACAGGAAGAAAACAGTGCCAACATATTCCTCAGCAAAGAGCAAAACATCGGCACCGGCATGTACTCTTCCATGACAGAACTTTCGTTCAGACAGTCCAACGAATCGGCATTATTCATTACGGAAGAGGGAGAGACAACAGCCAACCACCTTTACATAGACGCCGGAAAATTATATCACCGGCTGTTCTCCACGATAGAAACCGCCGATGATGTGGAAAACGGAATAGATGACCTCATAAGAGAAGGCGTCATAGAATATTCGGAAAAAGAAAAGATAAAGGAATTTGTGACAAGGGCGATAAACAGGACTGAAGTCGCGGAATGGTTTTCCGGAAGATACAGGTTGTACAACGAGTGCAACATCATCTACTCGCAAGACGGAAAGGCTCTCACCAAAAGGCCCGACAGGGTGATGACAGATGCAGACAATGCCATCATCGTGGACTTCAAGTTCGGAAAGGAAAACAAACGATACTCACGGCAGGTAAAGGAATACGCCGCGCTGCTGAAAAAGATGGGATATAACAACATAAGCGGATACTTGTGGTATGTATACGAAAACAAAATAGAGAAAGTGATATGAATGAAGACAAGATAAAAACATTCCTGCAAATAACGGCGCAAGACATATATGCCAAATGGGGAAATGATCTGTCACAAACTGCATTGGTGTTCCCCAACAAAAGGGCAGGACTATTCATAAACAATTATCTGGCGGCAGAATCGGACAAGCCCATGTGGTCGCCGGCATATATGAGCATCAATGAGATGCTGTGCCGCATGAGCCGCTACGCTCAAGGAGACAGGATAAAGCTGACATGCATCCTATATAAAATATTCAAGGAAGAGACCGGCACGCAGGAAAGCCTGGACGAGTTCTACGCATGGGGAGAAGTGCTGCTGAACGATTTCGACAACACCGACAAATCGCTGGCCGATGCCGACAGACTGTTTGCCAACATAAAAGACCTGAAAGAAATAGATGCCGGCTACAATTTTCTGACACCGGAACAGACGGAAACCATGAAAAGGTTCTTTTCCGGATTTTCAGAAAAAAACGATACCGAACTGAAAC
>DVIH01000137.1 GCA_018711405.1 Candidatus Avibacteroides excrementipullorum
TTTCTGACCATCCATATACAACACTGTAGTTATAACACCATAATCCGTCTTATTGAAATCAGACACAAGAACTATATGGTGCCATAGTCCGTCATTCAAATCCACATGGGAGAACGTTTTCATCTCATCAAATTTGATGTCTATATTATAACGTCTCACCACAAATTTCAAAAGACCGCCACTCATGCTCAATGAAAACATAGGTTGATTATTATTTGAAGATAACATATAGAATATGTTACCATCCGACAAGTCCTTTGCCCAGAAAGATATAGTCATGGCTTTCGAGTCGATGATAGGCGACGGCACAGTCATGTAATTATTTTCGGTGCGCGAAAACTTCACCGCTTTGGTTCCCGACTTAACGCCTTCCACAAACTCCGGGCCGTTACTGCCGAAACCGTTCACGCCATTGACCGCATCATTGAAGTCACCTTCAAACTTGTAATACACATACAGCCCGGAAGTAACATCGCCCGATACAGACGGTTCATCGGGATCATCGCCAGGCTCGTTGCCTCCGCCCGTACCGTCCACATCCACCAGCAACGTTACCGGTACTGATTCGCCTTTGGCATTGACTATTATCACAGCCGAGCGGTTCTCAGTCAACGATGCGTCAACGGAAATCTGCACCGCGCTCGACTTGCCCACATCGGTTATACCCTGAGTGGGAGACACAGAAGCCCAAGTCGGCACTCCGCTTATAGTCCACTCCAGACTGCCTGCATTGCCGAGATTCTGCACCATCAGCGTCTGCACGAAGTTTCCTTTCGAGAAAGTGATCATGTCTTTGTCCACTCCCACAGAACTGTTCTTTGCCGTAGGCTGCAAGGAAACATCTCCCAAAGCCCTTTCACCGGCAAGCACTGTGATGTTTTTCAAAGTACTCTGATATCCGCTGGCCTGTACCGTTATCTTATAACTGCCCGCCTCCAGATCGACAAGTTCATAAGTCCCATCATTTCCCGTCACGGTAGACTTGCCGCTCGGAGTCAGCGTAACCTTAGCTCCCTGTATAGGTTCCATAGTCTGCGAATCGGTCACCGTACCGAATATCGTCCCGAACGGATTCGCTTCATCCTTTGTACACGAGATTGCCAGAAACATGGCAACCACCACAAATAAAGATTCCAATGTCTTTTTCATACAATTATATATTTACTTTAATAAAACATTTATCTACCTCAAAAATTTATGCAAAGCCCCAAACCGGCAAAGTCATTCTGCGCCACAGGCTTGACCTCCACAAAAGGATGCGACTTGCCTACAGCCCTCCTGGCTCCCGGAGCAACAATGGCATCTATCAGGTTGTACACATAGAATGCAGCTGCCGCACCGATGCACACATTGCGTATGTTTTCCCAATTGTCCGATTTGGTATTGTATTTCTGGTAAAAGCGTGGCTGCTCCAGCATCTTCTTATGATATGAAGCACGCAGGTTTTCGGAAGCTATCACTCCACCTACGAGAAGAATCTCACCACCGAGAATACAAGCACCTTTCACCGTGCTGCCTTTATACATCTGTCCCCAGCCGGGAATCAACGAGCGGAAAAAACCTCTCGCACCGTATTTGGTCGTCAAAGTCACATCGTCAAACCACACCGGAGCAGACGATGTGCCTACCATATAAAGCGTGCGGCACACATACTGCCGGGTTCCGCCCATCATGACAAGTTCCCAATATTCATCCACACGGTTGGCAGACAATTTCACCTCCTTACCCTTTATATTGACTGTCACGGTGTAATACTCCTTTACCCGCTCATCCAGCCTGCCGTTAGTGAAACTTTGCTCCACCTTGCTTTCATTCTCCCTGTCCATAGAGACAGAGACGGAGTTTCTCAACTGCTGATTGTCAGCCAAACGCTCCAGACACTTGGCACGCGCTCCTTCAAGTGTTGCTCCCTCGCCGGTGACAACCACATACATGAACGATGGATTGGTAGGTTTCGGTGTCTTGGACAGCCATTGCGGACGAAGCTTATCAGACTTCATTATCTCACGCTGACCGAAAGTAGAACCGCAACAAAGCAGGAACAATATAAAAAACAAAAAATGTCTCATATCCGTCAACTTATTGCATATCGCTCTCCGCCCTTTCCTGACGATATCTCTCCATATCCTCCTTTATGGATTCGGCAAAACGGTCGCTGTTTTCCTCTATGCCGAGCACTCCAGAATCTGAAAGGACATTGGCAAGGCCTTTGGCCGCCTCGTCTTTGGAAACCCTCTGCTCTATGCAGACATAACACTGGATGGTACCGTCTGACAAATCGTACATGCTTGTCTTTATCACGCGATAAGATACTGTACCTTTGATGAACTGCATAATCATGGCCTGTATGCGCTCCTCATCGGCAGTCGAAAGATTCTTGCCGGCACTACCGGTATAACGCTTCCTGGCACCTTCCACTGCTGTTTCTATCTGTTGCACCATACGCGATACGGCGTCAGACTCAGCATTGTCCAAAGCTATGTTTTCACGATAGCTCACACCCACGCCATAAGAACGAAAAGCGTCAGACTCCTCATTGGCCATGACCAGACACTCGTCCAACTCACGTTTCTTACGCTTGAGCTGAACAGTTTCCCACTCCGGTGTCTCTTCACCTCTGCCTATCTCTTGCTGATGGGCAAGAAAAGCCTGATAGTCGTTAGGCAATCGAGACGAACCGCATGAATTAAAAGCCAGTGCGCACAATGCGACAACTGCAAAACAGAAAAAATACTTCATAGTAGTTTTTGATTTTAGTTAATGAAATTCATGCAAAAGTATAATAATTTATATTATAAAACAAATGAATTAGGATAAAAAGACGAATATACAACATATAAAATATGATTCAGCCCGAATAGATATGTTCCGGCAAATACATACCTTTACTAACATGGAAGTGACGAATATTTATATCGGAGAAATCATAGCACAAGTAATGGCTGACAAGAAAATAAAAAAAGCCGAACTTGCGCGTCGGTTGAAAATAAGGCCGCAAAGCGTTGATTATATGCTTACCAGAAAAAGCATAGATACCGATACGCTCTATAACGTATCTGTGGCTTTGGACTATGACTTCGCACAATTGTATTCGATAAAAACACAGACAAATTCTGATAAAAAGGAATCTGAGCTGAACATGTCGAAAGTGAGAGTCACAGTCGAATTAGACTTGAATGAAGAAGACATAAGCCGCCTAAATCTGAAAAGGAGAATATCGTCTATGTTGGATCATTGACACATCCCGGACGGCTTGTAGAAAAGCAATCGCGCTCACCCGACAGGATGCCGGAGGAGCGCGATTGTTGTATCAACAATGATCGGAATCTTATTTGGTTCCGTTGAACTCTACATTGATGTTCATGCCAGTAAAAGGTATATTTATGTTCATGCTCACTGCTCCTCCGCTGTAATTACCATCAATATTCACAGGTATTCCGTCAGGACCCGCTGTCGCTGTAAGCTTCGGTCCTATCCAATCATGACCTGCCGGAAGCTCCTCATCGCCTGCCGTAATCTGTATGCCTTGCTCTACAGAGAATACAGCTTCACCGCTTTCAACAGTGAAAGCCACGTCTGTCAGTTCTATATTGCCTACATACATATATGTACCAGATGCTGCATCGGAAAGCAATTTGAAATTCTTCAACGAAAGAGTAAGCTTGTCCTCGCCCGCTGCGGTAATTTCCACCCGGCCTTCCTGCTCTATGGCCTGTGTCCCTTCCACCAAGGTCACAGCCATAGTACCGTTGTAAACTCCGGCAATGCTGTCGGCTGTAAGTTCAGCTACCGGCACTTCCGGCTCACTCGGCTCATTATCATCTCCGCCGACAGAACCGTTGCCAGACTTTGTACCATCGAATTTAACCTTTATGTTCATGCCGTTGAAAGGTATTTCTATGGACATTACAAGATTACCGTCAGTATAGTTTCCTGACACTTTGATGGCAAGGCCGTTCTCACCTGAAAGCATAGGTCCCATCCACATCTGACCGGCAGGAAGTTCTTCTGTTCCGGCAGTTATCTTCACATTCTGCTCTGTAGCAAAAGAAGCATTGAGGCCGTCAATATCGAGAAGGACATTGCTCAGAGCGATGTTACCCACATAGAGAGTAATGCCTCCGGCCTGCTGCAATTTGAAATTTTCCAAAGAGAAACCGATTCCGTTATCGCC
The DNA here is from genome assembly GCA_018711405.1 of Candidatus Avibacteroides excrementipullorum. Classification (GTDB taxonomy): domain Bacteria; phylum Bacteroidota; class Bacteroidia; order Bacteroidales; family Bacteroidaceae; genus Avibacteroides; species Avibacteroides excrementipullorum. The sequence goes on from DVIH01000137.1 coordinate 4,175, forward strand.
ACTGGCTGATACGGTTATGGTCCCTTCGCTCACTATAGGTTCGCTTTCGCCCAAAGTCACTTCCAACGAACCGTTGTAAGTGCCGGCCACATCGGCAGAAGTAACCGTCTTCTCGCCATCATCGCCGCCTTTGTCCTCAGAGCAGGCGGTAAATGCAAATGCCATAAACAATGACATCATCAATGTAAAATACTTTTTCATATCTTTTCGTTTTTAACGTTAATAAAAAATATAGTCATACTTTTAGAATGCGTAAGCAAAGCCGAACGTGGCATAAATGGGATACATGGCAAACGTGATAGTCTCGAAATCTTTCGGGAACACCGACTTCAATCCCCAGTTGAGATCCATGTACACATTCAGATGCGAGAAAGCTTTCCACTCAGCCCCCAACTGAAGTCCGGCATTGAACTTTTCCAAATCATCAGAGAAGTCGTAAGAACCGGGATGGTCGGCATCAAGCTCCACCTTTGCGCCAATAGGGGTGGATTTTCTCAGATAGCCGTCATAGGCCGAACCGGAAAAATCGCCGCTCATCAGATAGGAGAAATACGGGCCGAGCTTCACTTTCCACCTCTGCCCTATGCGGTAGGTTATGAGCACCGGCAACGAGATGTAGGAGTTTTTCACATACGTCTTGACCTTGCCGGTCCAGTATCCGTCCAGGCGGCCTTCATCCGATATCATGCTCATCTTGTAGTTCTTCACTGTGGCATCGGTGCTCATCATCTTGTTTTCCAGTCTGAGACCAATGGACAGTCCCCAGTTGTTGTTCAGATACTTCTCCATATTGCCCTCTATGGAAAAGCCCATGAGAGGCTTGTAACTGTTTATGCCTCTAATCTCCACAGGCAACGGCAGCGGAGACGTGCCGCCTATGTTATATCCTGCCCTGACGGAATAGTGCAACCCTCTGAGGGCGGAACGTACTATCCCCATGTTGCGCTCTTTCTGGGCATAAGCCTCAGACGATGCCGCAAACATCAGCAATGCTCCGGCAAGGAACGCATATATATATTTCATCGGTTTCATAAATTATTTCTGTTTTTTTATTCGCAAACCACTTCCACTTCGTCCACATAGAGCGTGCTGCCCACCGCGCCACGGAAATATGCTCCGTCAACGCTCGACGTGAACACCACAGCAAGGTTGTAGCCGTAATTCTCAAGTATGTTCCTGTCGATGGACTTGCCTCTGTCAAGCTCGAATTCCAGGTCGAAGCGCTGCCACTCGGCCTTGTTTATGTCTTCACCGGGATTAACCTTGACCACATCCTTTATGCGCGCCATACCCACTATGTTCTCACTGCTCAGTATGTTGTCGCCGTCAAGGGTGATGCCATGCTCCACGCCGTCTACGTCCACCGCATTCCTATACATTACTATATATATGTCGGGACGGTCTTCGCCTCCTATCGGTTTGCCCTTTTCATCGGTCATCACATCGCCCGGCTTGTATTTGTACCAACCGGTAAACCTTTTGGGCACTTTGTTGAACGGAGAGCCGAAACGGGTGGCCTCACGAGGGGCTGAGGTGGCATTGGTCACATCGAAACTGCCTATAAACAGGTTGCCCGCCGCTATAGCCATATTGAGTTGCAGACCGAAACCGCCGGTGCTGGCAGTCCTCAGGCAGACGCTCTTGCCGGCCACGCCGAAATTGTTGGAAACTGTGGGATAAGACGTAAGTCCGCAAAACTGGTAACCGGGATTGCCCGTGGCCCATATATCATATCTGCGGCTGCCCAAAGTCTCAAAGAAATGATCGTACAAGGCATTTGCCGGTTTCTCCACATGCTCGAAGCTGAATTTTGTGAAAATAGCCACCGTCTTGAACGACAGTTCATACTCCTTTTGCCAACGCCCGTCCTCAGACGTAACGACAAAAGTCTGCGATTCGCTGAAATTAAGCGGCACTCCCACTTCGGGGTCAAACTCTATTCCATTTTTTATGGCAATGGATGCACCTTCCGTCAGTTTGAAACGCGGAGTCACACTGCTCAAGTCGGCTTCGGGGTGCACCATCACGCTGATATGGTTGGAGATGGCATCTGTCCCGACACTGACTATCGTATCGTTCTTTCTGACAAGGAAATTTCCGTTCACATCTTCCAGAAGCACATATTCTATGTCCGCTTCCGCATTCGGCGCCTCCTCTTTTATGCAGGATGAAAAGGCCAAAGATGCGAACCCGATGAGTAACAACGATTTGTTTAGTTTCATGTTTTCTCTAAAAAGTAAAATATTCCGCAAATATAATACTTTTTTATGACACGCCAATTTTTGGGTTGCTTATTGAAGCCCCGCATGAGACCACGCCTCAGACAGGCTTTCAACCGACGGGAGAAGGATCGGCTCGGTCTTGCCCGATGATCGGCTCGGTCCCGGGCAAAGATATACGCCATCCCGGGCGAAGATGGCGCACATCCCAAACAGAAGAGAGGCCACCCTTCACAGGGCAGCCTCTCCTCCACTTTAATATTGTATGTAAAAAATTATGAATTCAACTGTCAGGCTTCCTCATCGAGCAACAGCTCCATGATCTTGCATGCAGACTCGGCAACCGGAGTACCGGGACCGAATATGGCTGCAACACCTGCTTTGTAGAGGAAGTCATAATCCTGCGGCGGGATGACACCACCTGCAATGACGAGGATATCCTCACGGCCCAGTTTCTTAAGCTCCTCGATGAGCTGAGGAATCAGAGTCTTGTGTCCTGCGGCGAGAGAAGAGCCTCCCACTACGTTGACATCATTTTCCACAGCTTCGCGGGCAGCTTCTGCCGGTGTCTGGAACAATGGTCCCATGTCGACATCGAAACCGCAATCGGCATAACCCGTTGCAACGACTTTGGCGCCTCGGTCGTGACCGTCCTGGCCCATTTTTGCTATCATGATACGAGGTTGTCTACCCTCTTTCTTTGCGAACTTGGCAGTGAGCTCACATGCGCGTTTGAAGTCCGCATCATTGTTGCTTTCTGATGAATACACTCCTGAAATGGTTCTTATTACTGCTTTATAACGTCCTACGACAGCTTCGCAAGCGTCGGATATCTCACCCAGAGTAGCACGCACACGTGCAGCCTCCACAGCCAGTTCGAGCAGGTTGCCCTGACCGGTCTTGACGCATTCCGTGATGGCTTCGAGAGCCTTGCGCACATCTGCCTCGTTACGGTTGGCTTTCAACTCTTTGAGCTTTTCTATCTGCTCGTTGCGCACTGCGGTGTTGTCTATCTCAAGTATGTCGATAGGCTCTTCTTTCTCCAGACGGTACTTGTTGATGCCCACGATGGTCTGTGCTCCTGAGTCGATACGCGCCTGAGTACGTGCGGCAGCCTCTTCGATGCGCATCTTCGGCAGGCCTGTCTCGATAGCCTTGGCCATGCCGCCCAGTTTCTCGATTTCGAGGATGTGCTCCCATGCCTTGTGTATGATCTCGTTGGTAAGGCTTTCCACATAATAAGAACCGCCCCATGGGTCTACGTTCTTGCAGACTTGAGTCTCTTCCTGTATGTAGATCTGAGTGTTGCGGGCAATACGTGCCGAGAAGTCGGTAGGCAATGCAATAGCCTCATCGAGCGCGTTGGTATGCAATGACTGAGTGTGTCCCAAAGCAGCCGCCATAGCCTCGATACAGGTACGTCCCACATTGTTGAACGGGTCTTGCTCGGTAAGCGACCAGCCTGAAGTCTGGCAGTGTGTACGCAAAGCCAGAGACTTAGGATTCTTCGGGTTGAACTGTTTCACAATCTTAGCCCACAGCACACGGGCTGCACGCATTTTTGCTATTTCCATGAAATGGTTCATGCCTATGGCCCAGAAGAACGACAGACGCGGAGCGAAAGCATCGATGTCAATGCCTTTGTTCACTCCGGCACGGATATATTCCAGACCGTCTGCCAAAGTGTAGGCCAGCTCTATGTCGGCTGTAGCACCTGCTTCCTGCATGTGGTAGCCTGATATGGAGATGGAGTTGAACTTAGGCATGTTCTTGGAAGTATATTCAAATATGTCGGAAATTATCCTCATGGAGAATGCAGGCGGATAGATATAGGTGTTGCGCACCATGAACTCTTTCAATATGTCGTTCTGGATGGTACCTGCCATTTCTTCCAGTTTTGCTCCCTGCTCCAGACCTGCATTGATGTAGAATGCCATGACGGGCAGCACCGCTCCGTTCATAGTCATTGACACCGACATCTTGTTCAAAGGAATACCGTCGAACAGGGTCTTCATGTTTTCTATGGAGCAAATGGAAACACCGGCCTTACCTACATCGCCAACCACGCGCTCGTTGTCCGGGTCGTAACCCCTGTGCGTGGGGAGGTCGAATGCCACTGACAGACCTTTCTGTCCTGAAGCGAGGTTGCGGCGATAGAATGCGTTCGATTCCTCAGCTGTGGAGAATCCCGCATACTGGCGGATAGTCCAAGGGCGGAACGTGTACATCATTGAATAAGGGCCACGCAAATAAGGAGGGATACCTGCCGTATAGTCGAGGTGTTCCATGCCCTCAAGGTCTTCTTTGGTATAAACTGATTTCACGCAGATGTGTTCGGGAGTTTCCCAGTCTGCCTTTATACCGTTCTCTTTCTGCCAAGCCTTTCCGTCTTTGGCCTGAAGAGCTTCATATATATCTATGTTTTTAAAATTCGGTCTCATTATTTTATTCCTAACTTTTGGTTATATTCTTTAAGCGTATCCAAGACATTAACACGAACATGGATGAAGTTTTCTATGCCTGCGGCCTTGAGTTCCTCCATACATGCAGGAGCGCCTGCAACGATGAACATGGCACGTCCGGCCAAAGCCTTGTATGCAGGTATTGCATATTCGGCATATTCGTCATCGCTCGAGCAAAGCACCACGATATCGGCTTTGGCTGCCATAGCCGCCTCGATGCCTTCTTCCACAGTTTTGAATCCGAGATTGTCCACCACCTTATATCCTGCACAAGCCAGGAAGTTGCAAGAGAATTGAGCGCGAGCCTGCCTCATGGCCAAATTGCCTATGGTCAGCATGAATGCCACCGGACGTTTGCCCGATTCTTCGGTTGCGAATCTCAACTGCTCGAATTCGCTTGCAGCACGGTCGAATACCAGAGTTTCCAAGTCTTTTTCGCACTCGTTACCGCCGCAGCAACAATGTTTGTCTGCCGGTCTCTTGCCGTCTGAAAGCTCATTGAAGTTAGGATACTGGTTGGTTCCGAGCAGTATTTCCTTGCGTTTTGCCACAGCTGCATGGCGGTCTTTTCCGCTCTGGTTGATTACACCCTGTATCTTGCCTGCCTTGACAGCTGCCAGGAATCCGCCTGCTTCTTCTGTTTCGATGAACAGCTTCCAAGCCTGCTCAGCTATGGCTACCGTAAGGTTCTCTATATAATAAGAGCCTGCGGCAGGGTCTACCACTTTGTCGAAGTGCGATTCTTCCTTGAGCAGCAACTGCTGGTTGCGTGCCAGGTGTTCGGAGAATTCATCGGGAGCCTTGTATGCCTTGTCAAACGGAGTGACAGACAGAGAGTCAACGCCTGCTATGGCTGCGCTCATGGCTTCGGTCTGAGTCCTCAACAGGTTAACATAAGAGTCGAATATAGTCAGATTGTAGGTAGATGTTTCGGCATGCACTTTCATCTTTGCAGCTTCTTTCATCTCCCGGCAATCGCATCCGGCATAGTTCTTTACTATTTCAGCCCACAGCATTCTTGCCGCGCGGAATTTTGCTATTTCCATGAAATAGTTGGACGAGATGCCGAACTTGAATTTGATGCTTTTTGCCGCATCCACTGCGCTCAGGCCCTCGCCCATGAGTTCGTTCATGTATTCGCTGCCCCATGCCAGTGCATATCCCAGTTCCTGATAGATGTATGCGCCTGCATTGTTCAGGGAGAGAGCGTCCACACATACTCCTCTGTAGAGAGGGAGCGGCTCCAATGCTTTCACCACCGAAGCGACTGTCGCTCCGATGTTTTCCATATTCTTGCCGCGAACGAGCATACGGTTGATGGGGTCGCACTCTATCGAGCCTTCGCACTTGTTGAGGTCGTAACCCTGTTTCTTGAAATAAGCCACAAGGATTTCTGCCAACTGAGCCGCATGTTTCACGCATGTGGAGAAATTGAGTTCCACCGCTTCGGCATTGATACCTGCCAGCAGAGTCTCGATGTTTCCGGCTGCGACGTCCGCTCCTTTGATATGGAATTCCAGAGAATCCACGCCCTTGTTCAATATGTCAAGAGCTTTCTTGTTGGCTTCTGCAAAGTCGGCCACTGCAACGGTCTGCCTGATGTGCCATACGTTATTTTTCTTGGTTCCTCTCAGATAAGGGAACTCACCGGGAAGAGCGTTGGATGTCTTAAGGCCTTCCAAATCTTCAGCACGATAAAAAGGCTTAACCTTAAAGCCTTCATTCGTTTTCCATACAAGTTTCTTTTCGAAATCAGCGCCTTTTAGGTCGGCCTGTATTTTCTCCATCCACTCAGCTGTGGACACGTGGGGAAAATCCGAAAAGAGTTTTTCATTACTATCTGCCATAGTTTATCGTATCAATTAAGTTAATAAATATTGATAATCTTTTTCAAAAACGACACGCCTCCCCTGCGGCGCTATCGTTCTGCAAATATACCTATTTGTTAGATATAAGAATGTTTTTACACTCTTTTTTAGTTGCCGCAAAAGTAAAAAAAGCAAAAAAATGCGACACGGCCTTGCGGCTGCATCCGAATATGCGGCGGAAAGCCCTGCAAAGACACCGCCTAATATGCTTTAGCACCCCCTGCCGGGATGTGCGCCATCTTCGCCGGGGATCGGCTCGGTGTCGGGCAATGATCGGCTCGGTCTCGGACAAAGATGGCGCACATCCCGGGCGCCCCCGAAAACAGCACATCATTTTTTCAACTGCACATGCCGCACCAATCCCCAAAAAATTGTACTTTTGCAGCCTAAAAATTTTACATGTATTATGGAATGGTTCTATAACTTGCTAAACGATACAAATTCTGTGGCGCACATAGTGATGCTCTACGCTTTCGTCATATCGGCCGGAGTGTTGCTGGGAAAAATCAAAGTCTTCGGCATATCGCTGGGAGTGACGTTTGTGCTGTTCGTGGGTATACTGGCCGGACATTTCGGATTTACCGCTCCGGCCGGGACGCTGAATTTCCTGAAAGAATTCGGACTTATACTCTTCGTATTCAGCATAGGTATGCAGGTGGGACCCTCTTTCTTCTCTTCTTTCAAGAAAGGCGGCCTGAGGCTCAACCTGCTCACGACCATAATCATATTGCTCAACATTGCCATAGCGTTGATACTGTTTTTCGCATTCAACGGACGCATAGAGTTACCCATGATAGTGGGCATCATGTTCGGAGCCGTGACCAACACGCCCGGATTGGGAAGCGCGCAAGAAGCCCTGAACCAGATAGGCTATACAGGCGACCCGATAGCATTGGGATATGCAGTGGCCTATCCGCTGGGAGTAATAGGCATCATCCTGGCCATCATTATAATAAGGTATGCTTTCAAGATTGACTTCGCAAAAGAGGAAGAAGCCATCAGCCACAACAGCGACGATGAAAAGAAAAAACCACACGCCATGAGCATCTGGGTGAGCAACGAATCGATATGCTACAAGAAAATATCGGAACTGCCCTCCCTTGCAAACCGCTCGTTTGTGATAACAAGACTGCTGCGCAACGGGCACGTGAGCAGTCCGGGACCCGACACCGAACTGATGAAAGACGACACCATACTCGTGGTTTGCTCCGAGTCGGATGCCGAAGCCATAATCGCACTCATAGGCAGGGAGGTCAGCCTCAATTGGGAGAAAGAGGAGACACCGATGATTTCACGACGCATCATCATCACAAAATCGGAATTCAACGGCAAGAAACTGTCATCGCTCAACCTGCGAAGCCATTACGGGATAACCGTCACACGGGTGAACAGATCGGGAATAGACCTCTTCGCCAACCCCAACCTGGTGCTGCAAATGGGCGACAGGGTCACAGTGGTAGGCTCTGCCGAAAACGTGAAGCGCGTGGCATTCACTTTGGGCAACTCCATGAAAAGGCTCAACGAGCCTAACATCGCCACCATATTCATAGGCATATTTCTGGGCATCATATTCGGCAGTCTGCCGTTCACCATTCCCGGCATCCCTACACCTGTCAAACTCGGACTGGCAGGCGGACCGCTGATCATAGCCATACTGATAGGACGATTCGGATATAAATTCAATCTGGTGACCTACACCACGCAAAGCGCAAACCTGATGCTGCGCGAAGTGGGCATCACCATATTCCTGGCAAGCGTGGGCATAGGAGCCGGAGCAGATTTCTTCGACACGGTGGTAAAAGGCGACGGACTGTTGTGGGTGGCATGCGGATTCCTCATCACATTCCTGCCGCTGCTGATTGTCGGTATCTTTGCAAGAAAATTCTTCAAGACCAATTACTTCATCCTTGCGGGTCTCATAGCCGGAACATACACCGACCCGCCGGCATTGGCATACGCCAACCAACTGTCGAGCAACAGCGCTCCTGCCATAGGATATTCCACAGTCTACCCTCTGGCCATGTTCCTAAGAGTCATTTCAGGACAAATCATAATACTTTCACTGGCAGCTTTCGTATAAAAATACGGGAGTTGCCGGTCTCTCGGACAAAGCAGAAAGAGACATCACCGGGCAGACGGGGAAGTACGATGCTTTTTCCAACGCTTGTGCGACCATAACCAATATTGCGGCGCCGCATAAATGGATTTTTCAAGCATCTTCATAAATGACCGCGTATAGGGATTGGGGTCTTTATCATTATCATCAGGCACGATGGGGCGAAAAGTCAACGAATAATGTCCCCTCTTCACCTTTTTCATGTCCACATACAGGAAACGCGCACCCACATGCTCTCCCACCACCTCACCGCCTACGGCGTAGGGAGTGTCTATGCCCATGAAGTCCGTCCAGTTATGGAGATTCCTGCCTATAGGACGCTGATCGGATATAAAACCCATGACAAAATGCCGTCCGCTACGCTCTATGTCGAGCAGACGACGCACCGTCTTCTGCTGAGGCACGCATTCCAAGCCGAAACGCGAACGAATCTTCAGCATGACTTCATCCATGACCTTATTGTGCAACGGCTTGTATATCTGTCCGCCCACAAGCTCAGCCTTGAAATGATGGATTATGGCCTGCACCCATTCCCAATTGCAGTAATGCCCCAACAGCAGCACCACCGAATGACCGGAATTGATTATATCATCCACAAGTTCCCCATTGGTCACAATGACACGCCTGTCTATTTCCTTGTCGGATATGTGCAACAGTTTCACTGTCTCGACAATACAGTCGCACAGATGATGGTAGAACCCTTTTTCTATCTTCAATATCTTTTCACGGTCTCCCGTGCCGAAGACCATTTCAAGATTGGCTCTTACCACTTTCTTCCTATACCCCGCCAGATGATAGACTGCCACATACATCACATCACTGAGTACATAAAGCACAGGCAACGGCAAAACCGCAAAAAGGCGAAGAGCCGAGATTACCATTTTATATTTGAAATCGCTTTTCATAACATTCAGAATTTGACGTCCAATCTGGACGATACCCAAGCCTTGAATAATTCATAATCAGATTCAGAAGCCTTGTCCAACGAATTTATGCAGGCAAACAAAAGTCTGTCACGCGAATCGGCTTCAGCAAGTTTCTTTGCCATATATCCTTTCTTCTCCGGTTTCGGCTTGAAAAACTCCACCAAGCCTTTCGCACTCCTTGTCACGCAACGTCCCTCGCGGCCGGCAAGGATGTAAAACAGCACTTGCGGGTTGAACTGCACGGGATTTCTGAATCTGTATCTTATATTCGCCTCCAGCATTTCGGGATGCCTTTCATAGAAGTCCACATACCAGCTGCGCAAAAGCGGTATGGGCGCATGGGGTATGTACCAGAAGTAGGGACTGCCGGCCACATCAGCGGCATTGAGCATCGCATCCTTATATCCGAAAGGCTTATGCCCGTTTCTTGCAGGCTTCAACCGGCGCAACAGACGGGCAAAAGCCGAGCTGAACTTATGTCCGTAACAGACCGCCTTGCCGTCGGCATCAAACCAATCATCCTCACGCAACGGAGAAGTTATAAAGAAATCATCATTGAAATAAACGAACCGTTCCTCCAGTCCCGGCACACGATAGAGCATGGTCTCTATGGACAGGCTGTTGAACGTGGGCAGATACTGTTCGTATCCCCTGAACAGGACTTTGTGGTCTACTATCTCTATAGGAATACGGTTGTCAGGAAAGTTCTTGTGAAGAAACGCATCAAGATCCGGACGCTGACTGTCGGTAACTATGTATACCTTATGCACGAACGGGGCAAAACGAAGCACGGATCCCACACAAAACAATATCTCCCCGCGCGAAGCAAACCTTGTGCTGCCACCAATATCATCGCTCTGCGACATTTCCGATGGCATATACATCCTGCGTTTGGCTTTATGGGAAGGATCATCGCCGTCTACCCAAGCTATCACGACATCAATCATATCCGCATCCCCCATTACACTATTTCGGAAAACCTATCGGGTATCTTCACCACAAACTTCAGTCCGAATACCGTAGGTTTGTTCCATGCATAAACCGGCCTGAACAAGGTCTGCAACCTCCTCACCACCGGCACCAGACTTTCCCATGCGCGGGCTTTCCCGTGCGTGACAATCAACATCGTGCGCGCCCTCTTCTTCAGGTGTCTCGACCAACCGTTGGAGAGCAAATCGGCATTGTGCATCTTGCTCTTGAGCCTTTCCAGATCCACACAGCCGAAATGAAACAGAAACAGATTCTCATCTATATGAAAATTATGCCCCTTCACCCTGTGGAAACCCGATCCCCAACGCAAAGGACGCGAGATGACCGAAGCCTTTGTGTAACGCGGAGACAGATAGGCATACCGCCTCTGCGAAAGAAAAGGCATGGAAGCATCTATCCCGACTTCCTTGTCAAGATTCTGCCCCACATCGACGCCAAGCCCCGACAGTGTGCCGTCAATACGTTTACTGCTGAGATATTCGGGCAAAGACATGTGCACGGCAGGATCTACAACAAGAAATTCATCCACATCCGTGCCTATCACCATATCATACTCGGCAAACAATTCTTCAGCCCTCTCCGAAAGGAAACCGATGCGCCCCTTGTCCGCCTTTGCCACAAGCCCCTCCACACGTTTGCATACAGTGGCATGGACATTGCGGCAGCACTCAGGCACCACCTGATCCTCTCCGTCAAAAAAAATATAAAGATTGTCTTCGCCCAATTGAGCTCCATAATATGAGACCCATTTCCTGATGAAAAACTCATCATTACGCACCATTGTGACTGCACAAATTCTCTTCATTACGACATTCTACGATAAGGAAACGTCCCGTTTTCATATCCGGAGCCAAGTGGACCTGGAGGGAGTCGAACCCTCGTCCGAACGAGGAAACCATAAGCTTTCTACATGCTTATCTTTGACTGCGTTTTTCGTGCAACGGCAAGACCAAAGCCACCAACCGATGCCTTATCTCCTGTTATTTCACAACATGAGCGGAGCCTCACGTTGCTATTCCCGATTTTGCTGCACCGCTGTACCGGTTAGTCTCAGGAAAGCGACTTCCGAGCGATGTCTCGTTTCCGCCTCTTGGCAGAAATTAAGCGATTCTACTGTTCTTCAAATCAAGCAGCGAGAGCGTATCTGTTTTCGCCAAATAATTTTCGAGAGTTCAGATTATAGTGCCTCCTCACAACGCACTGCATGCTTACTTACCATCTCTACCCGCCGTCAAAACCGGTCAAGCCCGATGATTAGGACGCAAAGATAACACAATAATCATTACTTGCCAACAGGACGGACAAAAAAATACATTCGCAAGGATTAAAGCCATCCCCAAAAGACACCGGTCCTACCCCGCCCAAGCATGTGCGCCATCTTGCCCGATGATCGGCTCGATACCCGGCAAAGATGGCGTACATCCCGGCCCGACACCGAGCCGATCCCCGGCAGGCCTGAAAGCCACAAACCAAATCATCTAATATTCAAAGAGTTAAGCAAACACTCAATCGAGAAAGGTTTCCACACTGCCTGTGCAGGCATTTTTGCCAACTTGAGAGTTGAAAACCGGCCAACTTGAGAGTTGAAAACCGGCCAACTTGAGAGTTTGCAAAATATTTTTATTATATTTGCAAACAAAACAGACTGGCAGTCAACATCTATCAACAATAAACAAGAAAGATGCCGAACACAGACAAATACAAAGCAAGAATAGCCGATGAAATATTGGCGCGACGACTCAAAGGCAAAGGAGCTGTTCTGATACAAGGGCCTAAATGGTGCGGCAAAACCACAACAGCTGAACAACAGGCTAAAAGCATCTTGTATATGGACAATCCTGAGACGATGCGTCAGAATATGGAACTGGCAGAAATGTCGCCCAAAAGACTACTGCTCGGAAATACGCCGCGCCTCATAGACGAATGGCAACTGGCGCCACAACTGTGGGATGCCGTGCGTTACGAGGTTGACCACCGCACCGGTACAGGACATTTCATACTTACCGGTTCAGCCGTCCCCGCCGACAAGAGCAAAATACACCACTCGGGTACCGGGCGCTTTTCGTGGCTCACCATGCGCACAATGAGCCTATACGAATCAGGCGACTCAAACGGAGAAATAAGCTTGGCCTCACTATTCACAGACGAAAGACAAGACATCTTCTCTGAGAACAAGCTTAACATAGATGACATTGCATGGCTGATATGCAGAGGCGGATGGCCTAAAGCGACCACGATAGACAAGGACGTGGCGCTGGATCAGGCTTTCGACTATTTAGACGGAGTAGTAAACTCAGACATATCGAGAGCAGATGGCATAGAGCGCGACGCAGAAAGAGCAAGACGGATACTCCGCTCGCTGGCACGCAACCAAGCCGCACAAGTAACCATCAGCACCATCTGTGAAGACATTGCAGCCAATGATAATATCACCGACATAAGAGAAACCGTATCATCATACATAGAAGCTCTAAAGAAAATATTCGTGTTGGAAGACTCTGCCGCATGGAATCCAAACCTGAGAAGCAAGACAGCCATACGCACATCCGACACAAGATATTTTTCAGATCCATCGATGGGCACAGCGGCACTCGGCATCGGCCCCAACGACCTGATAGACGATTTGCAGACAATGGGGCTGTTTTTCGAGACACTCTGCATCAGAGACTTGCGTATTTACGCCGATGCACTCGATGGCTCCATCTTCCACTATCGCGACAAGACCGGCTTGGAATGCGATGCCGTGATACATCTGCGAAACGGAAAATACGGACTCGTAGAAATCAAGCTCGGAGGAGACAGCAACATAGAAAACGGAGCCAAAGCCTTGAAAGATTTAGCCAAAAAAATAGATTCAGACAAAATGCGTCAGCCTTCATTCCTCATGGTACTTACCGGCACCGGCAAATATGCCTACCGCAGAAAAGACGGCGTACTGACAATTCCCATCGGCTGCCTAAAGGTTTAACAAGCAGTTTTTCGCGTTAATGATAGTTATATCGCAAATCCATTTGACGTAAATTGAATATCTTTGCGAAAATATTATAAACAGAAAAAACACAATTAACCACGACACCGATATGGAGAGCCAAGAAACAAACCCTTTGTTGCAATACGATTTCGGTACCCCGCATGATACCATCCCATTCGACAAGATAAAGGCCGAGCATTTCAAACCTGCTCTCGAAAGGGGGATGGAACTTGAAAAAGAAGAAATAAACGCCATAATACACAACCCGGAAAAGCCGGACTTCAAAAACACCATAGAGGCGTTGGAGTGTGCAGGACGAATGCTGCAAAGGACCTGCACCATATTGGGCAACCTGCTCAGCGCAGAGTCGAGCGACGAACTGCAAGAGACGGCTATGGAAATGGCTCCCGTGCTGTCGGCACACTCCAACAGCATCACGCTCAACGAAGACCTGTTCCGACGGGTGAAAAACGTGTACGACATGAAAGCCGGACTGAATCTTGACAAGGAACAGACCATGCTGCTCGACACCTGCTACGAGAACTTCATCAGGCACGGAGCCGGACTCGACAAGGAAAAGAAAGCCGAATACGAAAAACTGACGGTGGAGCTGAGCACGCTGACACTGCAATACGGACAAAACACACTGAAAGAATCGCACGACTATGTGATGCACATCACCGACCGCAACGAGCTGTCGGGACTGCCGCAGACATCGCTCGCCGCCGCCGAAGAGGAAGCAAAATCGAGAGGACTGAACGGATGGTGCTTCACGCTCGATGCACCGAGCTACATGCCTTTCATGAAATATGCCGACAACAGGCAGCTGAGGCAGAAACTGTACATGGCCTACTCCACCCTTTGCACCCACGGCAATGACACCGATACGACCGGTCTCGTGAGGAAAATAGTAAACGACCGTCTGGCGATAGCCCGCCTGCTGGGATACGACACATACGCACAATACGTGCTGAAACGCAGGATGGCCGAAAAGCCGGAAAACGTCTACGACCTGCTCGGACAACTCATCAGCGCATACAAGCCTGTAGCCCTCAAGGAGTATGATGCCGTAAAGGCTTATGCGGCAAAGCTCGAAGGCAAAGACGTCGGCATACGGGCTTGGGACTGGGCTTACTACTCAGACAAACTGAAACAGGAGACTTTCAAATACAACGAAGAGGAACTGAGACCTTATTTCGAACTCGAAAGAGTAAAAAAAGGCGTATTCGGACTTGCCACAAAGCTATACGGCATAACATTCAAGGAAAACGACAGCATCGCCGTCTATCACCCCGATGTGAAGGCATACGAAGTATTCGACCGCGACGGCTCGTACCTGGCCGTGCTCTACGTGGATTTCCACCCGAGAAAAGGCAAACATTCGGGAGCATGGATGACAGAATACAAAGGACAATGGAAGGAAAACGGCACAGACAGCCGCCCGCACATCTCGCTGGTCATGAACTTCACCAAGCCCACGCAAGACAAGCCGGCACTGCTCACGCCTTCGGAGGTGAACACGTTCCTGCACGAATTCGGACATGCCCTGCACGGCATGATGGCACGCACCACGTATGAAAGTCTGAGCGGCACCAACGTCTACCAGGACTTCGTGGAACTGCCATCGCAATTCATGGAAAACTTCCTCACGGAAGAAGAATTCCTCGACACGTTTGCAGGACATTACAAGACCGGTGAAAAGCCAGCCAAAGAGGAAATCAAGAAAATAATAGATACAGCCAACTTCAACGTAGCATACGCCTGCATGCGCCAGGTCAGCTTCGGCCTGCTCGACATGGCATGGCACGACAGGAAAGCACCTTTTGAAGGCGACATAGAGGCATACGAAAAAGACTCGTGGAAAGATGCCGCCATATTGGAGCAAGAGAAAGGCACATGCATGAGCACGAACTTCGGACACCTGTTTTCCGGAGGATACGCCGCAGGATATTACGGATACAAATGGGCGGAAGTGCTCGATGCCGATGCATTCTCCGTATTCAAGGAAAAAGGGATATTCAACAGCGAGACAGCAGAAAGTTTCAGGCACAACATACTCGAAAAAGGGGGCACCGAACCGCCCATGACACTCTACAAGCGGTTCAGGGGACAAGAGCCGACTATAGACGCGCTGCTCAGACGAAACGGAATAATAAAATAGGCATGGCAACGACTTTCAGACAACTGCTATATATCCTCACTGTGGTCCTGCTGTCGGCCGCTGCGACAGGCTGCACTCCGGAAAACGACATAGAAGGCATATTCGTGGGCAGGACGTGGAAACTATCGTATTTCTGCACCGTAGACGGCGACGATTGGAAACACGATGTAAAACCCCTGATGACACAGGAAGAAATGAAATCGGTGAACACTGCCGGAAAATACCAGATAACATTCCACGACGGGACATTCTCGGGAATAGCATACGACACCACTTTTTCCGGTCGCTGGGAAGCTGAAGGAGACAGCTATGATTTCAAACTGACGATAACGGAAAGCAGCGGACAGGAACAGGACGAGACCGGGAGGAAATTTCTGGACTGCCTCAAAAAAGCCAGATATTACCTCGGCGACTACAATTCGGTAAAGATATTTTACGATGAAAAAAAGAATTTCCTGCTGTTCAGACCGCTGGACTAAACCAAAGAAACGACATAAGAGACAATGACAACTGACAAGAAACAAAAGGAACTCGACACAAGATACATGAGAATGGCCGTGATATGGGCGGAAAACTCATACTGCCAGAGAAGAAAAGTAGGCGCGCTCATAGTAAAGGAAAACATGATAATATCTGATGGCTACAACGGCACTCCGTCGGGGTTTGAAAACGTGTGCGAAGACGAGAACAACATGACCAAGCCATACGTGCTGCATGCCGAAGCCAATGCCATAACCAAAATAGCACGCTCAAGCAACAGCAGCGAGGGAGCCACGCTATATGTCACGGCATCGCCCTGCATAGAATGCGCCAAACTCATAATACAGGCCGGCATAAAACGAGTGGTCTATGCCGAGAAATATCGCCTGGAAGACGGAATAGAACTGCTGAGACGGGCCGGCGTGGAAGTGGAGTTCCTGCCAATAATAAACTAACAAACGATACACTGCATCCCAATGGAGACAAACAACAGATTCAGATTCACACCTATAATAATATCGGTCAGCATAGTTCTGGGCATCATAATCGGAGCATGCTACACACGGCATTCCGAAGGCGGCAAACTCGGAATCATAGGAGAACCGTCAAACAAACTCACCACCCTGCTCCGTATAATAGAAGAACAATACGTGGATACGCCCGACATAAGCGGACTTATAGAAAAGACCATGCCGGCAGTTCTTGCAGAACTCGACCCGCATTCGCAATACATCCCGGCCAAAGAGCAAAGCGAGGCACAGGAAAAACTGGTCGGTTCATTCAGCGGCATAGGCATACAGTTTACAATCAGAAACGACTCCCTCAACGTGATGAAAATAGTAAAAGGAGGGCCTTCGGAAAAAGTAGGACTACTGTCGGGCGACAGGATAATAGCCATAGACGACTCGGCTTTTGTGGGAGATGCAGCCACAAACGAAAATGCGATGAAGAAGCTGAAAGGCCCAAAAGGCAGCCCGGTGAAACTTACAGTCTATCGTCCATCGGTGAAAAGCGAATACGACTTCACTGTCAACAGGGGAGACGTCCCCATAACGAGCATAGACGCATGCTACATGATTACCGATGACATAGGCTACATCAAGATAAACACATTCTCGCTCACCACTTACGAAGAAATGTTAGGCTCCATCGTAAGCCTGAAATACAAAGGATGCAAATCGCTCATCATAGACCTGCGCGGCAATCTGGGAGGAATCATGGAGATAGCCATTCAGATGATCAACGAATTCCTGCCGCAGAACAAACTCATCACCTATACCAAAGGCAGGAAAATGCCAATGCAGCAATACTACTCCGACGGCAACGGCACATGTCAGGACATCCCGGTGGCAGTACTCATAGACGAGGCATCGGCTTCGGCAAGCGAGATATTCGCAGGAGCCATACAGGACAACGACAGAGGCAGCATCATAGGACGTCGCTCTTTCGGCAAAGGTCTCGTACAGCAGCCCATAGACTTCAGAGACGGTTCATCGGTAAGGCTCACTGTTGCAAGATATTATACTCCATCGGGAAGATGCGTGCAGAAACCGTATTCAGACGGACATGACGAATCATACGAACTCGACATATACAACAGGTTCGAGCATGGGGAATTCTTCTCCAAAGACAGCATCAAGGTTGACGAGACAGAAAAATACACCACATCCATCGGACGCACCGTATATGGAGGCGGAGGAATCATCCCCGACTATTTCATCGCAGAAGACACCACCGGCATCACTTCATATTTCACTGCGGTCAACAATTCAGGACTGATAGCAGCCTACTCTTTCGAGTTCGCAGACAGATACCGCAAAGAATTCAAGGAGATGAAAGATATAGACGAAGCAGTCAGGTTCATCAACAGCAAAAACGCAGTGGAAGATTTCATAAGATTTGCAGAGCGACACAACGTAAAAAGACGCAACCTGCTCATACGCAAATCATACAAAAGACTCGAAAGGACTGTCACCGCCAACATTATATATGATGCGTTCGACATGAATGAGTTCGTACAATACATAAATCGAAAAGACAATATAGTCAATGCGGCCATTGAAGTGATAGAATCGGGCAAAGTCTATCCGCAAAGACCGGAACAGGAACAATCTACAGGAGAGTAATGGACAAGAAAGAACTACGCGCGGAAATACGCCGCCGCAAAAAGGAACACAGTGCGGAGGAACTTGGATCTATGTCGGCCGAAGTCATGAACACTCTTGAGGACAGCGACTTTTTCCTGAAAGCCAATACAGTATTATTATACTATTCGCTGCCGGACGAAGTGTCAACACACGCATTCGTAGAGAAATGGAAGACATCAAAAAAGATACTGTTGCCTGTGGTATGCGGCGACATACTGCATCTCAGGGTCTATGACGGCAATGCATCGCTCTATACTGGAGCATTCAACATAGAGGAACCGCAGGGAAATGAATTCACAGACTTCGCCGACATAGACCTTGCCGTCATACCGGGCATGGCTTTCGACAGGGACGGACACAGGTTGGGACGCGGGAAAGGTTTCTATGACAAACTGCTGCCCGGCATAAAATGCCGCAAGATAGGTCTCTGTTTCTCTTTCCAACTGGCAGACAGTGTGCCTATCGAGCCGCATGACATAGTAATGGACATGGTGCTTACCGACGACGGATTCGCCAAGCTATAAACGTTTCAGAAATAAAACACGTAGTTCCTCAGATAGTTGAACGTGCTCCACAAAGGCATGAGGAGCGAAAAGACTATGCAAAGGATGAGAAACACTATCAGATAGAGTATCTTCTCGGCAAAGTTGGTACTGCCGCCCGCTTCTTCCCCATCGGTCTTCTTCCTGAACATGGCCTTGACGCTTTTCAGACCCACTACCGAAGAAAATGCACTGCCCAATATGCCGTTGAGCAAATCGGATGAACCTTTATACCGCCTCCGCTCCACCAGATAATGAGGAGTAAGCCCGGCAAGCCAATAGACGACCGATGCAAGCATCAGCACAATGGATGCCTCACGCCAATTGATCATGAACATACCCGCAGCCAATGCCACGCTGACGATGAGCAAAAACCATGACCCGAAAAAGCCTCTTCTCCGAGCTTTGCGGATTATCCTCACATATTCGTTCATTCTTTCCACTATCGCCGCATCGGTGGGATTCAAATCCTTTATCTTCTCTATGCGCTTGCCGGCATAGCGCAGCCTGCCTATCTTCAAACGCCTGAAATAGTCGCTTTCCGACTTGTAGTATTCGTCCGTCTTGAGCCGGTCGCTTATCTCGTTCAGCCTGTTTACACAGAAGTCTATCTCTTCCTGTCCCGACTCCTCGCTTGCTACATACACAGGCTTCAGTCCGGAGCCGGTCTTTATAGCCTCTTCGCTGGACTTTCTCTGCCTTTCTTTCTGCCACTCTATGGTTTTCTTTCTGCGCTTTATGAAATAGTCCGCCGTATAGACTTTGCCGCCACGCCTTTCGCGCAGCAAGACAACAGCCATGTGCACTATCATCAGCACCAGCAATGCCGCCGCCAGCGTCACGACCAGACGCACATTGCTCTCCCTCGCCGCCATCTCGGCCAGCGGCTTGGCCAAAGGTTGCTGCTGTCCAACAGCCTGTGGACATGCAGATACCAACATAGCGACACACAAAGATGCCTTAACCACATTTCCGGATGTCATAACCAGTCTCCTCCATTTATATCCAACGAGTGCAACAAATCTTTCACATACGCCCTGCCCCAGTCTTCCTTTTTCAAGACACGGCCGCCGAACGCTATCAAATCTATGTCTATCCTTATGATTCCTGCCGATTTCTCCTCAGCAGTCCTGCCCATGTTTCTCTCCACCGACTTCAAACACGCCGTCACATCCGCACAGTCATCATCAGTATGAGCCAGAGCAAGCGCATTGAGGAATGTCTCTCCGTCATCCATTCCTATCGGTTCTGTTTCCTGTACAGGCGAGAAACGGATGTCATTGCCAAACAAGGCTTTCAGTGCCGATCTGGCCGCAGCCATGTTTTCCGCCTTGTCGCAATTGCTGCCCATAGAGATTATGCAAGCATTCTTCATCTCGCGCACAGGTCATTTGCCCCTGAAGTTGCCCATGAGAAACTCCCCGCTCCTTATCTCCTTGCCATCTTTGTCATACTCGGTGCCCTGCCCGTGCTTCTTCCCGTTCTTGAAGTCGCCTTCATACTTTATGCCGTTGGCATCGAGCATTATGCCGTGCCCTTCAAAGATACCGTTCTTGAAACTGCCTTTATATTTCGTGCCATCGGCCTTTATCATCACGCCTTGCCCGTTCATCATGTCGTCAGTCCACTCGCCCATATACCGGTCTCCGTTGACCCATACATATTCACCCTGACCGCTTTTCACATTGTCTTTCCACATGCCATCATAGTACGAGCCGTTGGGCCAGGTCAGTTTCCCTTTGCCGTGCATCTTGCCGTTTTTGAACTCGCCCACATACACCCTGTTGTCGGAATATGTATATTTTCCCTCGCCAGTCCGTTCTCCGTCCACATAGTGTCCTTCATACGTGTCACCCTGTGCGAACTTATATTTGCCATAGCCGTTCTGACGGTCGTTTTTCCACTGTCCGTCATAGACATCACCATTGGCATAGATGTAAACGCCGTGTCCCGAACGGCCATTGTCGGCAAACTCCCCATCGTATGAGGCTCCATCGCTCCATGTCATCCTGCCCCTGCCGTTTTTCGAGTCGTTTTCCCAATATCCGGCATATTCCGAGCCATCGCTCCACTTGTATTCGCCGAAGCCGCTGCGCCGGTCTTCTACCCAACCGCCCTTGTATGAATCGCCGTTGAAATATATCATGGTGCCTTCTCCCTGCTGGTAGTCTTTGTACCACTCGCCGTCATAACGGTTGTTGTTGGCAAAGTAATACACTCCGTGCCCATGCTGCTGGTCCTGATACCAGTCGCCTTCGTAGCGTTCGCCATCGGTGAAACTGAAGATGCCGTAACCTTCCCGCTTGCCTTTCACATATTCGCCCTCATAGATATTGCCGTTGCGGAAGATGGTTTTCCCTTTGCCGTTCGGCTTTCCTCTCCTTATCTCTCCCGTATAGATGGAGCCGTCAGAAAAAGTGTATGTGCCTATATGTGTCTCGCCGGTGAACAGCGATTTGATGTTTCTCATTATACCCGGTTTGTCGTTTATCTTTTCTTGTGCAAAAGAACATAATGGCAACAATGAAAAGAACAACGATAAAACTATGCCTTTACTCATGTCGTTATATATTTGTCTTACCCGCAAGGGATATTTTAAGTTTGTTACTCGAAAAATACTTGACGGCCATTTCCCGTACGTCATCCGGAGTTATCTCGCGCAGGGTCTTCACAGTGTTGCCGTAAAACTGTTCCGTCAGCCCTGACGACACCAGGAATATCTGCGAGTCGACGACCGAAAACGCGCCCTCGAAACTCCGCGCAAGCTCACCGGCCATATAGTTTTTCACATTGTCCAACTCCTCCTGCCCCACCGGTTCGGTGCAGAGCCTGTCCATCTCCCGCTTCGTCTCGTCTATTATGTCGCGGCAATACTTCGCATCGGCCTCCGTACTGACAAGCATGGCACCCACTCCGGGATAAAACACCATGCCGGCAGATATGCCGTAGGTGTAGCCTTTCCGCTCCCTGATGTTGCTCATGAGACGGCTGCCGAAATATCCGCCAAACAGCGATACAAGTATCTGCACCTTGCTGAAATCCTTGTCTTTCCGTTCTGGGATGAAACTCGCCATGCGCAACGAAGACTGCACCGCGTTGGTTTTCTCCTCAAAGGTAAACAGGCATTCGTCAGGCCTATTGACAGGATAACTGCGCACTTCGCAGCGGTGCAGGTTTTCGCCGAACCGTTCGCTGCCGAACAATCTCTCCACCACGCCCAGCACCTCATCGGTCACATTGCCGGCCAAAAACAGATGGCAGTTGTCAGATTGGTAATAACGTCTGTGGAAGTCTGCGAGCAGACCTCTGTCCAACGCATCGAAATCATCGGGCACGGCGTATTTCGCAGCGGGATTGTCTTCGCCGAAAAGGGCTTTCAATATGTTTTTCTGGGCGGCAAAATCCACCTTGCGGCTGGTCACCATGTAGTTCTGCTTGTTGATTTGCGCTATGGTGCGCAGACGCTCCTCGTCAAACGACGGCGACTTCACCATGTCTTCCACAATCGCTGCCGTGCGGGCGAAATACCGCCCGAGCGAATATGAGGTGACAAAAGAGTGAAGCATCGACACGCCCAGTTCAAGCCACGACCCGCAGAAGTCCATCTTCTCCGATATGTCGGCACCCGACATGGAGGCTGTGCCCTCGCGCAACATGCGGTTGGCAAACAGTGCCTGCAACAGATGCTCCTGCTGCCACTTGCCCCCGTCGAACATGAGATCCATCCTCACCACGTCTTCCCGGTCGGAACGGCACACCACCAACGGGATGCCATTAGGCAACCGCATCTTCGACACATTGCCGAAACTGATGTCGGTAATGCTCTGTACCGGTATTTCCTTACGTCTGTCCAACATTGCCTGTCTGATGTCAAGTATCTGCAAAATTACAAATAATTTGCTTTAAGGAGGGTAAATGAATCAATGATATTTGCCGTCTCATTGGCATTATTTCTTTACCTTTGAGAAAAATTTAAGGAGACATGAGTGGTTACAGTTTTGTACCGAAGCCGTAAAAGTTATCAAAGAAGCGATATTGCAAAGCCAATATCGTGCGGCTTCCATTGTCAACAAAGAACAATTATCGCTTTATTATGGCATTGGTAAATATGTTTCTGAAAACTCTCGCAATGGCTTTTGGGGCAAAGGGGCTATAGAAACCATCAGCGAACAATTACAAAGAGAGCTGCCGGGACTTCGAGGATTCTCTGCCGCGAACATCAAATTTATGCGTCAATTCTACGAGACTTGGTGCGATGATTTGAAATCGCTAACCGGAATTAGCGGAAACAGTGATGATAAATCGCTAACTGAGGTTAGCGAAATAGATACCCGGTTGTTGATTCCCCGCGAAAACATACAAAAAGAGAGCTTCGATGCCGCATCATTTTTAGGGTTGGGATTCACACACCACATGATTATTGTCCGTAAGGCCAAATCGCTTGCCGAGCGTCTGTTTTACATTCGTCACGCCTTTGCGAATAAATGGAGCAAAGAGGTATTGGCTGCAAGAATAGAGGATGATTTGTTTAATCATCAAGGAGAGATTGCAAACAATTTCACACAAAAGATACCGGATGCCCGCCAGTCATTGAAAGCCATCGGAATGTTCAAAGATGA
>DVIH01000014.1 GCA_018711405.1 Candidatus Avibacteroides excrementipullorum
TTTTCACCAACATGGTGGGGAGACAAACCAGATAACTGTCTGAATCCAAAAGATAAACCTCATCATTTATCCTCAACTTCACATAACCGCTCTCGCAAAAGAAAAACACGACGAAATCAAATCTGAACACCCCATCATGATAAGGGAGGTTGTCCAAATCCCTGATAAGCACAAAATCTTCAGTCAAATAAGAACCCTCAGGCATATTATGTCTCTCGTCATAAAAATCTTTCAGACAAAAAGTCTTTATAAAATCATCATTCATAGTCCTATTGTTGAATTTCACAATTAATCCGCGCAAAGATAAGAAAAAAGGAACATAGCAAAACAACATCAGCATATCCTTTTTTCTCCAAAAGCGTTCTCTTCTTCCAGTCTTTATCATTATATAACAATCATATATAGTAGTTATAATAAAAAAGGTTACCAAAAGAATATGGAACATCTTTAAGGACTGAAGACAAGAATACGGGAATACCATTTGTCCTATATTTGCGCCCATAAACTAAAAACATAAGAAAATATGACAAAAACCAGCATGAAACTTATGCAGCTGATGACCGTAATCGGCTGCGTGATGTATCTGACATCATGTAAACAAACACCGCAAGGACAGATGGCGCAAAATTACAAGACTATGACAGTAGGCATTACTGACAAAGAACTGTCTACGTCCTACTCGGCCACCATTCGCGGAAGACAGGACATTGACATCTACCCGCAAGTGTCGGGCACCATAGTCAAACTATGCGTGACCGAAGGACAGAAAGTAAACAAAGGACAAAACCTCTTTATCATAGACCAGGTGCCATACAGGGCGGCGCTGAACACCGCAACAGCCAATGTGGAAGTGGCAAAAGCAGCACTCAATACTGCCAAGCTCAACTATGACAGCAACAAGGAACTGTATGCACAGAAGGTCGTTTCGGAATTCACGCTCAGCACTGCTGAAAACAACTATCTCACGGCCAAAGCCCAACTTGCCCAAGCTGAAGCTCAGGAAGTAAACGCACGCAACAACCTATCATACACCGAAGTGAAAAGTCCGAGCAACGGCGTGGTGGGAGCTTTGCCGTATAGGGAAGGAGCATTGGTCAGCGCATCGCTGCCGCAACCCCTGACCACAGTCAGCGACAACTCCGACATGTACGTCTACTTCTCCATGACCGAAAACCAATTGCTGGCCATGACACGCCAGTACGGCTCTATGGACGAAGCGTTGAAAAACATGCCCGAAGTGGAACTGCGCCTCAACGACAACTCCATATACAGCGAAAAGGGCAAGATAGAATCCATCAGCGGAGTAATAGACCGCCAGACCGGTACGGTCACCGCCCGTGCCGTATTTCCCAACGCATCGCGCCTGCTGCACAGCGGTGCATCGGGCAGCGTCATCATCCCCACCGTATACAAAAACTGCATAGTAATCCCGCAAGAGGCTACGGTGCAGATGCAGGACAAGACTCTTATATATAAGGTAGTGGATGGCAAAGCAGTATCTGCGCTCGTCACGGTGGCGCCTATCAACGACGGCAGGGAATATGTAGTGACAGAAGGCCTGAAACCGGGTGAGGAAATAGTCGCAGCAGGTGCAGGTCTTGTAAGGGAAGGTACACAAATAAAATAATAAAAGGAGACCACATCCATGAAAGGAAACATATTCATAAAACGGCCGGTAATGGCCATATCCATATCCGTCCTTATCCTTGTCGTAGGATTGATTTCACTGGTCACACTGCCGGTAGAGCAATATCCCGACATTGCGCCGCCAACGGTCTACGTGTCGGCCAGCTATACTGGAGCGAATGCCGAAGCCGTGATGAACAGTGTCATCATGCCTTTGGAGGAAAGCATAAACGGTGTGGAAAACATGATGTACATGACATCGAGCGCGACCAATGCCGGTTCCGCCACCATCCAGATTTACTTCAAGCAGGGAACCGACCCGGACATGGCAGCGGTCAACGTGCAAAACCGTGTGTCGAAAGCACAGGGACTGCTGCCTGCCGAAGTCACCCGAATAGGTGTATCGGTCACAAAAAGACAGACGAGCATGCTGCAAATCAACGCGCTGGCATCAGACGGGCGATATGACCAGACTTTCCTGTCGAACTATCTGGACATAAACGTAATCCCGAGAATAAAACGTGTGGAAGGCGTGGGAGATGTCATGGCCATGGGCGACACATATAGCATGCGTATATGGCTCGATCCTGCACGCATGGCGCAATACGGGCTGATACCGTCTGACGTGACAAGCGTACTCGGCGAACAGAACCTGGAAGCCCCTACAGGCTCTCTCGGCGAAAACTCGAAAAACGTGTACCAGTACACCATGAAATATACGGGACGTCTGAAAAGTGAAGAAGAATTTCAGAACATAGTCATCCGTTCTATGGAAGACGGCTCGGTGCTCCGACTCAAAGACGTGGCCAATGTGGAACTCGGCACGCTGACATACAGTTTCGCCAGCGAACTCAACGGAAAGCCGGCCGTAGCATTCATGGCATTCCAGGTGCCGGGCTCAAATGCAACGGAAGTGAACAAGAATATCACTGCCGAAATTCAGGAGATAGGAGAAAGCCTGCCGACAGGCGTGGAATTCGTAACAATGATGAGTACCAATGACTTCCTCTTTGAATCCATACACAACGTGGTGGAAACGCTCATCGTGGCAATACTGCTCGTCATCCTCGTGGTATATTTCTTCCTGCAAGACTTCAAGAGTACGCTCATCCCGTCCATATCCATCATAGTGTCGCTGGTGGGAACATTCGCCTGCATGACCATAGCCGGATTCAGCATCAACATCCTTACGCTGTTTGCCCTCGTGCTGGTCATCGGTACCGTGGTGGACGATGCCATCGTGGTGGTGGAGGCGGTGCAATCCAAATTCGATATAGGATACAAATCGCCGT
Organism: Candidatus Avibacteroides excrementipullorum; assembly: GCA_018711405.1. GTDB lineage: Bacteria > Bacteroidota > Bacteroidia > Bacteroidales > Bacteroidaceae > Avibacteroides > Avibacteroides excrementipullorum. The sequence continues at coordinate 2,919 of DVIH01000014.1, forward strand.
ATCTGGCCACCAAAGACGCAATGAGCAATGTGACCATGGCCATCGTGTCGTGCACCCTAGTATTCATGGCCGTGTTCGTGCCTGTCACATTCATGGGCGGTACGGCAGGTATATTCTACACCCAGTTCGGCGTGACAATGGCCACTGCAGTGGGCATATCGCTCATCAACTCGCTTACGCTGTCACCTGCGTTGTGTGCCATGATGATGCGTCCGTCCGATGGCAAGAAAAGCCCTAAGAGCATCAACGGCAGGGTACGCGCGGCCTACAATGCCTCGTTCAATGCCGTCATGGGCAAATACAAGAAAGGTGTCATGTTTTTCATCCATCACCGTTGGATGGTATGGACAGCCCTCGCCGCATCGGTGGCGCTGCTCATCTACTTCATGGCCACCACACGCACAGGTCTGGTGCCTCAGGAAGACCAAGGCGTAATCATGGCCGATGTCAGCACATCTCCTGGTAACACTCTGGAGGAGACAAACAAAATCATGGACAAAGTGGAAGATATCCTCGAAACCGTGCCAGAAATAGACCAATACACCAGGATAGCCGGCTACGGCATGATGTCGGGACAAGGCACATCCTACGGAGCCATAATCATCAGACTGAAAGACTGGAGTGAACGTAAAGGCAGCGAACATTCGTCTGATGCGGTCATGGCAAGGCTCAATGCACAGTTTGCAGGCATCAAAGACGCCCGCGTGCTCTGTTTCCAGCCTGGCATGATACCTGGGTACGGACTTGGCAACTCGGTGGAACTCAACCTGCAGGACTATACCGGAGGAGACATGACGCAATTCTACAATGCATCCATGCAGTTTCTCGGAGCCTTGAACGCACGCCCCGAAATAGCTATGGCCTACACAGGCTACGCCATGAACTTCCCGCAGATATCGGTCAGCATAGACGCAGCAAAATGCAAACGTGCAGGCATATCCCCGAGCAGCATACTTGACGTGCTCGGCAGCTATTGCGGAGGTGCATACATATCCAACTACAACCAGTTCGGCAAAGTATACAGAATCATGATGCAGGCATCTCCCGAATACCGTCTGGACGAGCAAGCGCTCAACAACATGTTTGTCAGAAACGGCACGGAAATGGCCCCCATCAGCCAGTTCGTCAAACTGGAGAAAGTACTCGGTCCTGAGACGGCAAACAGGTTCAACCTGTACAGCACGATCAACGCCTACGTCAACCCTGCCGCCGGCTACTCCACCGGAGAGGTGCAGAAAGTGATAGAGGAAGTGGCAGAACAAATCCTGCCTACAGGCTACGGCTACGAATACGGCGGCATTTCGCGTGAAGAAGCCAACACCGGCAACTCCACTGTCTTCATATACGCCATATGCGTGCTTGTCATCTATCTTATTCTGGCATGTCTCTACGAAAGCTTCCTGCTACCTTTGGCTGTCATACTGTCAGTGCCTTTCGGACTCATGGGAGCATTCCTTTTCGCAAGGCTCTTCGGACTTGAAAACAACATATATCTCCAAACCGGTGTCATCATGCTTATCGGACTGCTGGCCAAGACAGCAATATTGATTACCGAATATGCAGTGGAACGCCGCCGCAAAGGCATGGGCATAATAGAATCCGCCTATTCGGCCGCCGTGGTCCGTCTGCGCCCCATCCTCATGACAGTGCTGACCATGATATTCGGCATGCTCCCGCTGATGTTCGCCACCGGAGCAGGAGCCAACGGCAACAGCTCTCTCGGCACTGGTGTAGTGGGAGGCATGACCGTGGGCACGCTGGCACTCGTATTTGTGGTGCCGGTGTTCTACATAATCTTCGAATATCTGCAGGAAAAGCTGCGCAAGCCCATTTACGAGGAGAGCGACCAACAGATACTGCTCGAAAAAGAAAGAAACACGGCGGAAAAGGAATCACTAAACAAAGAACAACAATAAAAAGACAACATGAAAAAGGTTAATATATTGATAATCTCTGCAACCGCTTTCGCCCTGAGCGGTTGCGGCATCTACTCGAAATACCAGCCGGAGACGGAAGTGCCCGCCGACCTTTACGGACAAACAGTGCAGGCCACCGACACGACCAACTTCGGCCGCACCGACTGGAGGGAACTCTTCACCGACCCCATATTGCAGTCACTCATAGAGAAAGGGTTGGAAAACAACACCGACTACCTGTCGGCACAGCTCCGGGTGAAAGAAGCCGAAGCCACGCTTCTCTCATCGAAACTGGCATATCTGCCTTCGTTCGCACTCGCGCCGCAGGGCAACATAAGCAGTTTTGACGGCGGGGATGCCTCCAAGACATACTCCGTACCGGTCACGGCAAGCTGGGAGATAGACATTTTCGGACGAATGCGCAACGCCAAACGGCAGGCCCAAGCCCTATACGCCCAAAGCGAAGACTACAAGCAGGCAGTAAGGACGCAACTCATAGCAGGCATCGCCAATACCTATTACACACTGCTGATGCTTGACGAGCAGCTCGCACTCACACTGGAGACGGAACAGGCTTGGGCAGAGACGGTCAAAGCCGCCAAAGCCCTGATGAACGCCGGACAATACAACGAGGCCGGGGTATCGCAAATGGAAGCCACATACTACAGCGTGCAGACATCGGCACTCGACCTGAAGGAACAGATCAACCAAGCGGAAAACAGCCTTGCCTTGCTGCTGGCCGAGACCCCGCGCCGGTACGAGCGCGGCACGCTGGCCGAGCAGACTTTCCCTGATGACTTTTCGGTAGGCATACCGCTCCAGATGCTCTCATGCCGCCCGGACGTGAGATCGGCAGAAAGAAGCCTCGAAGCCGCATTCTACAACACCAACATGGCACGCAGCTCGTTCTACCCGTCTATCACCCTGAGCGGCAGTGCAGGCTGGACCAACTCCGCCGGTGCCATGATAGTCAATCCAGGCAAAGCGTTGCTCTCGGCCATAGGCTCGCTCACGCAGCCTTTGTTCAACAGGGGGCAACTGCTGGGACAGCTCAAAATAGCCAAAGCACAGCAGGAAGAAGCCGCGCTTGCATTCCAACAGGCACTTCTCAACGCGGGCAGCGAAGTGAACAACGCCCTCACGGCATATCAGACGAGCAGAGACAAGAAAGAACTGATAGACCGGCAGATAGAATCGCTCGAAAAGGCTCTGAAAAGCACAACCGCGCTTATGCAATACGGCACAACGAACTATCTGGAAGTACTCACGGCCAGACAAACGCTGCTCAACGCGCAACTCACGAAAGCGGCAAACTCATTCATCGAGATACAGAGCATGATAAACCTCTATCAGGCTCTCGGAGGAGGACAGGAATAAGACTTTGAAACGATACTGTCTTTATATCGGGCGGACGGGAAAACATGAAATCCCCGTCCGCTGTCTTTTTATGGCCCTGTACAAGTTTTGGCCTATAAAATTTCCCTCTCGAAAAGCATCCGTTCCATCATGCATGGGCAAGGCAAAACAACACACCGCCAAGCCCTCTCCTGACATTTCAGTAAGCGTTTTTTTCATACCCGCCGGGGATCGGCTCGATCTTCGCCCGGCATGTACGCCATCTTCGGGCATGATCGGCTCAATACCGGGTGAAGATGGCGCACATCCCCGACGGGAGGCAAAATGCCCTGCCGGGCAATAAGCCCGGAAACAGGCAAAAAAAGTCCCGGCTATCGTTTCCGACCACCGGGAGCAACTTTATCATGAAAACTAAAATTATTTTTTGCAAACAACCTTAAGCACCTCATCGGTATTGCGACCGGTCACCTTTATCAGGTAATATCCGCAGGGCAGCGAACCGATACGTACTTCCTCGCCTGCTTCGACCGAAGCCAAACGGATACCCGATACCACAGAGCCGCTTATTGAGTAGATGTTCACTGTCACATCCCTGTCGCTGTGCATGAAGAGCAGGCCTATGCCGTCTTCCGACGCGGAAAGCAGCCTGACACCTTCCGTCAAAGCCTCGGCATCGGCCACAGCATCCTGCTCCCTCATCACTATGGCTTTCTTTATGCCTTCCCAAGCGTCAATCTTGCCATACCCCCATGAGTTGTCTCCTTCTTCGTCAATCTCGCCGGTGGACTCATCGGTCAAAGAAGTAGTCTTGAAAATCTCTTTCACCAGCTGCGGGTTCAGGCGCGGATAAGCCTGAAGCCATGTGGCAAGCACACCCGTCACATAGGGAGCCGACATGGATGTGCCGCTCATGTAGCCGTAGCGATAGTTCTTGTTCTGCCAGTTGACAGTCTTGCCCACAATGGATATGGAGCCTGCCGAAGAAACCGATGAGCAGACAATGGCTCCCGGTGCTGTTATGTCGGGCTTCACAACACCATCGGCACGCGGCCCGATGCTCGAAAATGAAGCCAACGAACCGAGTATGGTACCCGTAGGAGTTTCCGAACTGCTGTTTTCGGCCTTGTAAGAATTGCTCGACACGTATGCGCCCACCGATATGATGCTGTTGCCGGTGCCGCCTATCTCGCCCACCGAATATTTACCGTTGCCATTGGTATAGCCTGTTATGAAATTGCTCACAAGGTTGGCACGGTATGCATCCGCCCACGCATGCACCATGCCGGCACTTTTCGGTATAATGCTCATTCCTATATAGCGGTCACGTCCTATCCTGGTCACATTAAAATATAGGTAAGCATGCGTCTTACCGTTGAGAGGGCTGACCTCCGATGACACCCTCACGTATCCGTCTACATCGCTCTCGTCACCGAACTCAATGGTTTCGAGCGGCTCGGCCGTAAGCACATTGATTGTGTCATAAGGTATCACGGCATCCGTATTGTAGTCATAGATATGAAACTCCAAGTCATAATCCATTTCCGGCTCGCCCCACACATCGACCACAGCCGTAGTGTTGAGCATCTGTACGAAAGTTTTCACGGGGCGTTCTCCTGCCTGACTGAAGTTTTTCGACACATGGAAGTTTATGTCTCCCTCATTGCCCGCAGAACCTACGAGCAGGCGTCCCCGCCCGAGCAATGAATCCATCATGACATCGAAAGCCGAAGTCCCGTCATGCGGGCCTATGTGCGTGGCAAGACTCATGTTTATGACACAAGGTTTCTTCACCTCATCGGCATAGTCGAATATGTAGTTTACGGCATCGGCTATGTTGACACTGTTGCCGCTCGTATTGCGGCTCACGGCAACGATGTCGGCATTGCCTGCCACTCCGTAAAACTGATTGTCGTCCGAACGGTCTGCACCTGCCGCTATGCCGAGCACATGCGTGGCATGTACCTCCGTGCCGTCATATTCGGCAGCAAGGATTTCGTCTTGAGTGACGTATTCAGCACCGTAGCCGTATTTTTCCGGCACGTTTCCAGCCGTCTCATTCTGATCCCAGACCTTCCTTATGCGCAGCTCGGTCTTGTCGGCATTCCAGAAGTTGACATGTCCGTACTCAAAGCCGTTGTCTATTATTCCGACCACAACGCCATCGCCCAAAAAAGGCTGTTCCAGTCCTTCACCGGCCTGCACTTTGTCAACATTTGATGCGGCACGAGCCTTGTCCATCTGCGGTTCTACCGGCACTCCGGCCTGTATGTATTCCACCTCATCCAATGCCGCCACCTCATCTATGGACTCAGCCGGAACCGACACCGTGACAAAGCGTCCGGCCACCGTACCCACCGTGCATCCGCAATCGGCCAGCACATCGGCCGTTGCACCCGGTCTTAGCTTTACGAAAGCCGAGATGCTGTTGTCGCCTTTCACTCCGCTCATTATGTATCCGCCGCCATTGCGTCCGGCTTTCATCTCTTCGAGTACGACACGGGTCTCGGGCGACAATTTGTTTTGCGCCCATGCAGACATGCCGCACAAAAGCAATAATCCGAATAAAAATCTTCTATACATAAGACAAATTAATTCATATAAACAAAAAAAGAGGATGCGCCCGTCATCCGGACACACCCTCTCTACAAAACTTTACTTATTCTATCACAAGTTTTACTGTCTTCACATTGTCTGCGCTGTAAGCACGTACCAGATAGATACCCTTAGCCCAGCCGGATATGTTGACTGTCCTTACATCATCGGCATAGATGCCTACAAGGTTTCCGCCCACGCCGTAAATCTCCACTTTGTCATATTCGCCAACGAAGTCTACATATTCCCTTGCCGGGTTGGGAGTGACATAAAATCCGTCAAGCTCACTGTCTGATATCGAGACTTCCCCGTTCACCACATCGAACGTCATCTCAGCCATCTCACCTGCGCCTACACCGTAAACGGCTCTTACGCCTGCTACGTGGCTGCCATCGGTTACACCGGTGAAGAGATAGTTTGTAGTCTCGCTTTCGCCCACTTTCTCTCCGTCAAGGAATATCTCATACTTGTCCACATCATTGAATTCCGGCACTTCCACACCGTTGACACCCTGAGGCACAAGATCTTCATAGCCAATGAACATGTCATCAATGAGGAATATGAACTGGTTGTTCGATATGCAGTGGACAGCCACATACTTCGCATCGCGCGGAATGCTATATGTAACCCTTGTCCATTCTGCAGGAGCCGCATATTCATCCGACCATACGAAATCATCGATATTGTTGGAAGATGTGGAATAACCTATCTTGTATATTTCCGAATAGGTATCTCCATAGTAGCTCATAGTGCAGAACGAAATTACAAAGCCTTTCTTAAACGACAATTCGGGCGATATGATGTAGTCATCGTTCTGACCTTGATCGCCGATGGTAAACGTAACAAGCAAATTATCCCCGCTCACAGGAGTTATGTTAGTCTGTGCAGGTTGTGCCGCTGACGGAGTAAATGCCATGTAAGCCATCTTAGAGCCTTGGTTCTCAAACGATATGCCTTGGAAACTCCAAGTAGCTGTGTTATCGCCATCTACATACGACCAAGCCACTTCGCCTGTCGGGTTGACAGTGAAGTCTTCATAGCTTTCAAAGTCATCGAATATATGGTTCGCCTTGTTCCATTCCAAAGCATACTCTCCGGCATTGCCTGTGGAGGTTACTTCCAAGTTGAACGGTATGAACTTTTCTACCACAAGTTCGCAGCCGTAATCATATTCATTGTATGCCGAGAAATCAACTGTTCCAACCGTATAATCTACAAACCCTTCTTTGGTCACAGTAATGGAATACAAGTTTTTCCATACATTTTCAACAACCAAAACACCTTTGGCATCTGTATAGCCCTCATAAATATTATCCGGAGAAACGAGTCTTACATATGCATCTTCTATCGGATTTCCGGATTCGCTTATTACATTGATTGTGACAGTAGTGTACATGTCTTTCGCCATGTCAAGCGTAAACGCCCCGTCTGATTCCAGATTGCCGGTATGCATTGCTGTGACAGCATATTTATAGACACCGTAAGACAATCCATCCCATTCATCGTCTACGAACTCAAATCCTTTGAAATTATCTTCAGACAGTTTCACCCACTTTGTCTTGTCCTGTTCTTCTCCTTCTCTCAAACGATATACATTGTATGTAAGATAAGAAAGATCCACTTCTTCCTGATCCATCGGATAACCTTCGGCACGGATCATAAGATTTCCAGATGCTCCACCTACATTTTCCAGATAATTGAACACGCCTCCTTTTAAATTACCAAAACCATAAGCCCGTTCGAGTACCGGATAATCAGAATTGGAGCCATCGTCCACACCTAAGGACACCAAACCGTTATATACGCTGAAACCTATAAGGAATCCATCAGGACAATCAACCGGAGCTTCAAACATATAGCTGTTCCAACTGTTATAAGTGTTTGGAACACCTTTCTTCTCATACAGCAATTCGGACGTAGGATCTCCATTATCATCCAGACCGAACACAAATACATTCACGGATGTATTGATTTGATTGTCCCAAGAAGAATACCACTCAACGCCGATAAGAGTGGTGGCGTCACGATAAACGGAACCAATCACTATATCTTCAGTGCCTTGCGCCACAGATATGGCTGTACTCTTCGCCCCGTTGTCATAACGGTATTCTTCTACTCCCAAAGGAGCAATCCAAGTCAATTTCTTGCCCTCATCCACATCTTCCGCTTCCAGATATGACGGATTGAGCAAGTCATCATTCAAGACTATTTCACCAAGATCTATAGTCTCATTTTCGCCGTTCACGTTTACGCCTTTATAAAGGTCTTCATATCTCAGCCTATTGGTAATCAATTCATAATCGTCAGCCTCGTATATTTCTACAAATTCAAACGAACCGTCTTCTTTGCTTGTCACCGTATTGTCCTCATAGCCTTTCAGCCTGACCGAAGCGTTTGCCACCATATTGCCGCGCTTGTCTTTCAGTATGCCCTTTACTGTATAAAGAGACAGGTTTTCTATATCAAGATCATGAGTCTGGTAACCTCTCTCAAGGGTCACGATTGCTTCCGAATGATAGTCGTGATAACCGTAAGCAGTAATATTCACATTATAGTCACCAGGGAGGAGGTCTGAAATCTGATATTCTCCGTTTTCATCAGAAATTGCGCTTCTGACAGTCTCTCCGTCAACACTTGCATATTCCACTGTAGCCTCAGGCACTGCTACACCAGTATCAGACTTGACAAGGCCTGTCACAATGGCTGAAGTATTTTCAGAAACATCAAATTCAGTAATTTGCAAAAGGACCTTTGCCCTTTCCGAAACCACATGCAATGCTATATAATATTCGCCATCTTCCAAATCCAATGGCATATCCACCCTTGTGGTGACTATCGGATTACTATAGATTCTTACCCTTTCCAACACTCCGTAATCCTGCATGGCTTCTACGGTAGGAGCTTTCCCGACATGCACTTCAAAAAATTCCTCCTGCATGATGCCTTCGGCAGCACGTGCCGAGATTTCGGCCTTATAGAATTTACCACTTTCAAAGTGGAGCGGAGGTGAAATCAACCAGTCATCTGCATTGTTCAACCCGCCACGGTATTCTGCCGAAGTAACGCCATCGTCATGTATTTCAGGATACTTGTTGAATGTCCATGTCCTATCGTCATCATTTGCATTAATCACCGTCCAGTTATCCGACTCTGACTCATTTTCAAAAATACAAAAATAAGGCATCTCTAGAGGATCGCCGAGGAAGAACTTGTTGGTCTCCACGATCACGCCTTCGCCATCAACGGTGGAAGGTATGAGTCTGTAATAATAAGAATGGGATTCGTCAAAACTTGAATCCGTATAAGTATTGCCTGTCAAGTCGCTGGCAACTGTCACAGAGTCGGGCATACGCACTATGTCGTAAGACAGCGAAGCGGAATCATACCAGCCTTCATTTTCCCCTGTCGCCGGAGTTGTCCAGCTAATGAGACCGGATCCTTCGGGTGTTCTCGTCAAAGTCGCTTCAAAACCGCCGGGTACATCGCGTCCCACAAACTTCACCGCCCCGACAGATGCGCCTGCGCCGTAACTGTTGTAAGCCACTATTTCATAATCATACAGTTTTGACTCTGTCAGCCCATTGTCAACGATGGTTTGCCGCGCCCCCATTCTCGGGTTTTCAAGTGTCCTGAACACCTCACCGTCACGATAGACCCTGATACTGTCCAACCCCGACAAAGCACCGCCGCCGTATGAAGTGGAAGGATTGTTCCATGACAACGTAGCCGTCAATTCGCCGTTAGCTCCCGGATTGACAATAAAGTTGGCAGGAGCGGCAGGAGCGGATTCGTTAGCACGGTTAAAAGGTATGGCAAGTGCCAAAAACTCGCAGTTGCCTCCCACGACGCCATGGTTAGTGGCACGTCCGGTAACCGGATCCACAGTCAGCAGCACACCTTCACCGCTCGCCAACTGTGCAGCCCAATAAAGTATGTCGGAATCATGGTCGAACTCCATATCCTGGATGTATGTGGCCTGAGCCACACCGGTCTTGCCGACAAAGGTAAGGTGACCATTCTCCTTGTTTATCATATAAAAGTCCTCACCTGTTTTGGTCACACCGTACAACTGTCCGTTAAAGTCGCATGCCAGCTCTCCAAACAGTTCATCCAAGACTGCTATTTCGGTTATGTCTCCGTTTTCCGGATCAATTGTGGCCAAAGTACTCGTGCTGCCTTTGCTCACGCCATAAATCTTACCGGTGGAATGGTCGTATGACATATCATAGAATATGCGGTCAAAATCATCCGGATTGGTCACATAATTTCTCAGTTCGGTATATTCTCCTGTCACAAGATTTACTTTCATGAATTTTCTCGGCACAGTGCCACCGCCCACGATCCTACTGTAAAACAAATAATAGTCTTTGCCTGTATAAGCTCCGGAAGAAGCCACAAGCAACTGGTCCTCTTCATCAGGCAATGAAGAGTTGGGATAAAGCATCGTGACATTACCCAAGTCTTGTAAATTGAAAGTCGCAATACCGAAATCGCGTCTGCCCCTTTCATAGATCAGATAACCATACACATCCTTATCTGGCAGTTCATCGGCCGCAGTCACATTTGCGACCGGCATGAACTTTCCGTTTTGCTTGGCATTTAAAGCCACGTCATCCCTGCGAAACAGTTCCGCATCAGTTCCGAACTCCTGTCCGAAAACACATGTCGAGCCTAGCAACAAAGACAGGGACAAACCAATTAATTTATGTTTCATAATTTACAACTTTATTTTATTAATATTTTTTCTACTTGTTCTTTCCCGTCAACAGTGAACTTGACGATATGGAATCCAGATTCGAGCATGAAGCTATCCACATGTACATATTGTGCAGTCAAAGTTCCGTCAAGCCCGTAAACATCGATGCTGTCGCAGACTTTGTCCGATTTTACAGTATTGCCATTTACAATAAACGACATTGCATGCTCATCCACAACTTCCACCGAAAGATTGTTCGGATCGCCCAATTTATATGAAGCAGCATTCAAAACCCCGCAGTTGTTCACATCAAAGTCAGTTCCTTCTCCATCCTTGTTGTAAAGGAATGCCACGACCGTCATATTGGATGAAATCCATTCCATTGACACATTGTAAGTATATTCTTTCGAGAACTTGTAATTGTCGAATTCCACCGGATCTCCCCACACGTCCGAAACCACATCGCGTATAACTTCATTGTGGATATAGTTCTGCGGGTCTGAAGCTCCAGCTTGGTATGCCTTAAGATTGTTTTCCAGCAGGAACACTGTCAATTTCAAGTCGGCATTGTCGACAATGTCATCGCGCGATGCCGTCCCGTTTATCCTCAATTTCAATTCGCGGGAATTATTGTCAAACATTTTTTTTATCTCAAGCTGCACATATGCGAGTTCATTGGCCCTAAGTTGGAGCAATTCCCTGAATTTTGCATCATCACCAGGAAAGAACACAGGTCCCGGAGACTCCGCACCACCGGCTTGCGGCGCTCCATATTCACCCAGGTTGGTCCGGTCAAGCATCAATGCCGGCGCGTATTGGCTGCCGTTATAGAACATGGTGTACTGCACACTCTCCGGTATTTGGAAATTGTCATTCAACACCGAGTAGCCTGCATGGTGAGAAACCTTGATCACCCTGTTTTCCAAACCATAATCCTCTATGGCCGCATCTATCAAATAGTCAGCCGTTGGGCAATTCGTACAGTCTGCTGTGGTGAAACGCTCCAGAAGGACATTGCGCTGGTAAAACTCATCGGTGCATTTAATTTGTTTCACCATGGTATTGTTAGCGTCATTCTCATCGGCGGTAGCCTCAGGCAGCACCACAGACACTGCCACATCGTATTCACCCACCTCGTCTATGACAAGTCCGTCTATGGCGAATGAATAATTGTCTCCATTGGACAGATCGACATTGTTGAATGTCTTGGACACAGGTTCATTGTCACCAATCTTGACCTCTATGTCAAAAGAGGGAACTGTGGCGGCAGCCACATTGTTGAGCACACCCTCCACGGAGAACGCTCTGCCCGGAGCCACATACTCATCCATGCTGACAGACTTCATGGACAAATCATATTGAGGGAGGTTATCGCCTTCCACCACACCTTTCATGCAGAAGTTAGTGTAGAAATTGCCTTCGCCAACCCAAAACCAGCCTGAAAATCCCCCATCTTCTTCATAACGCATCCAGCTGCCATACTCCGAAGCCAGCGTGTTGTCCAGACCGAAGATATAGCAGTCAGGTCTGTTCGAGCCTTTCGCATGGTATATGATGAAAAACTCCTTGCCCTCTATCACGTAAGGAGTTTCAAGCTCTATCGTGTTCCAAGCGGATGCTTTCAACTCATCACTATACACGTCTTGCACATAAAAAGGCTCCCCATCGAGATCATATGTCAACATGAGCTTGTTTTCTCTGCCCAAATCCCTGCCAATGCCCAGAAGCACCTTTGTAAGGGTATTTCCTTTCAAAGTAACAAGCATATCTTCAGTGAACTGTATGCCTCCCTCGACCAACTTATTCGGACGAAATCCGACCTCATTTTCAATTACATCGCTGCAATGGCCTATGGTCATGCTGTTTTCAGCGGCAGGTGCTTCCCACACGTCACTTCCGTCTACAGGTGCGGGACTTAAGATTAGATTCTGATTCTGCGAGAAGCAGAATGAAGATAGGGACAAGAAAATCCCTGCAAATAAAAGTTTACTCATAAGCGTGTTTATATAATTTATTAGACTTTACGGCTCTAAAGATAAGTCTATGCAAAAACATCACAAAATAAACTAATACAAAAAGAATAAAAAACCGTATTTTTTAACATAAAGGCATATACAAAGATTATGTAAAAAACACTAAACAAAGCCTACACAACATTAAGCAGAGTAGTTCTAAAAAATCACATCTGGCAGAAACAATGCTATTATCATGCAAGCCACACAATAATAGCGCACGGGTTTACAAAGATATTTATTATCTTTTTGTAAAGAAAAAGCAGATGACACAAGGGCAACCGCAATGATTAATGCGACAAAACGAAATAGTCATACAATATTCTTAACTTAAAATCGGATAAAATATGCTTAAAAAGCATTACAAACCGCCATGTTCGCCTCCTTTCATTATTTATATTTTTATTAACGCCTTTTCACTATTCCCCGTAGGAAAGCCTTTACCGCAAGCCACTTTCTGATTGCAAAGCGCACATGGCAAAACGCCATCGGGAGACAGCCAGACGAAGACGCTCCGCACCCCCGCCCGAGACGTACGCCATCTCTGTCCTGGACCGGCTCGGTAACGACCGTGGATCGAGCCGATAACCGACCGGGATGGCGTACATCCCGAAACGGCTTTTCCGACACGTCTGTAAAGACAGAAAGCGACCGCAACTCCGCGTTGCAGCCGCCTCCGGATGATAAAACGTTTATTTACCGTATATCGTCGATTAAGACTTAGATTGTCACTTCAAGCGTATCTTTATGACTGTCGGCTCGCGTCCGTCCGAAAAGACCTGTATGAGATACATGCCTTTCTCCAGCCCGGAGACAGTCTCCGTCTCGCCTGCCGCCACACGGCTGTCGGCCATCTGGCCGCCCGCCATGTACGTGCGCACGGTCTGTCCCTTTATCAGACCTTTCAGCACAATGGATCCGTTGTCATCGGAATACGCCCATGCTCCGCCATCGTACCCGGCAGGTTCCCTGTTAAACTGAATGCTGAAACGTCCGTTCACGTATCCCTTTCCGGAAGCATAAAACGTGTAATCTTTCTCTTTCAGGTCTACCGTCCTGCCCGCTACGGCATCAGTGAGTACCACTGTGTCATAGTCATCGGCACGGCAGTCATCGCCCAGACCAATCACGGCTGTTCCGGCTCCCGGCACATACAGCCCCACAGGCACAGTGCCGTCCACATCCACAGCCGACAGCAGAGAATAACGCCCTCCGCCGCGCTCCATATATATCTGTGCCACATCTGCATCGAGTCCTGCCATCTCCACACCGTCCGACGACACGTCATAGTCGCTCCTCGCCTCATCTGAAGGCACTGCAGTCAGCACAAATTCATCACCGGCAGCATACTCATCGCCAGCCGCCGTGAACGATACGGCCACAACCAGGGTTCCGCTCCTGCCTCCTGCAAGGCTTTGCCCATCGAGCGTGCGCGGACGCACCGCCAGCACTTCGGCCTCCTTGAGAGTGGCTGTCTGGGTGAATACGGCACTGCCCGCCCCCACCGCACCGGTCACGCCGTCGGCAGAGGTGTTGACGGCAGCCTTCAGATTGTCGGGGACGATAGCCGCAGGAACGCCTTCAAAATATTGCATGGCATTCTCACATGCCTTTATCAGGTCTTCCTTGCGTTGCGACCACACGGCTTCGCAGTAGGTATAATGGCTGAACGGAAGGATGGCGACAAACACCTCGGCTTTCTTCGTCTCGCCCGTCATTTCATCAACGACTTCAAGCCTGTCACCGGCAAAGTCAATATACATCTG
>DVIH01000138.1 GCA_018711405.1 Candidatus Avibacteroides excrementipullorum
AGTTCTATTATGTAGAACAGGACTGTTGGATCAGTTTGAAAGTCAGCGCAGCCGGACTTCGTTTGATTAACAAGATCGGTTTGCACGCAGCATTGGTAAAGGCTGTGGAGAATGGACATTGTGATTGGAAATCTATTAAAGTAATCGGCTAATTCAAGGAGATAGAACAATGGCTAAGAAAGCAAAAGGAAACAGAGTACAGGTGATCTTGGAATGTACTGAGCACAAAAACAGCGGTATGCCGGGTACTTCACGTTACATAACGACCAAAAACAGAAAGAACACAACGGAAAGATTGGAATTGAAGAAATACAACCCGATCTTGAGGAAAGTAACTATTCATAGAGAAATTAAATAAATTATACAGATATGGCAAAGAAAGCAGTTGCAACACTTCAGGAAGGTAAAAGCGATGGCCGTTCTTATACGAAGGTGATAAAGATGGTGAAATCGCCCAAGACAGGAGCTTACATATTTGACGAGCAGATGGTGCCGAATGAAAAAGTGGATGACTTTTTCAAGAAATGATTATAAATAGAAACACTATAAAAACTTCCCATTATTGAAACAATAGTGGGAAGTTTTTTTGTGCAGACAGATGAAATGAGTAACTTTGTTGTCATATTAATAACAAATTGTTTGTATTATGGGATTTTTCAACTTCTTCTCTAAAGAAAAGAAAGAGACTCTTGACAAGGGCTTGGCTAAAACGAAAGAAAGTGTTTTCGGCAAGATAGCCAAAGCGATTGCCGGGAAATCGAAAATTGATGATGATGTTCTTGATAATCTTGAGGAGATTCTTATTTCTTCGGATGTAGGAGTCGAAACGACACTTAAAATCATAGACCGTGTAAAGGAACGTATCAGCAGGGATAAGTATGTGACAACTAAGGAGCTGAATGAATTGTTGCGCGATGAAATCTCGTTGATGCTCACGGAGAATGATGCAGACAATTTGGCCGATTTTGACGTGCTTCCGGAGAAAAGGCCTTATGTCATAATGGTTGTGGGAGTCAATGGCGTTGGAAAAACCACAACTATAGGAAAACTCGCTTATCAGTTCAAAAAGGCCGGAAAGAAAGTTTATCTCGGTGCCGCCGATACTTTCAGAGCAGCGGCAGTGGAGCAGTTAGTCATCTGGGGAGAACGGGTTGGCGTGCCTGTCATAAAGCAGAAAATGGGTTCGGACCCGGCATCGGTAGCTTTTGATACTTTAAGTTCTGCCAAAGCCAATGATGCGGATGTGGTGATAATAGATACTGCCGGCAGGTTGCACAACAAGGTGAATCTGATGAATGAGCTGACAAAGATAAAGAACGTGATGCAGAAAGTCATACCTGATGCACCTCATGAGGTGCTGCTCGTTTTGGACGGTTCCACCGGGCAGAATGCCTTTGAACAGGCTAAACAATTTACTAAGGCCACTGAAGTCAATGCGTTGGCTGTTACGAAACTGGACGGAACGGCAAAAGGCGGCGTGGTGCTCGGCATATCAGATCAATTCAAAATACCGGTAAAATACATAGGATTGGGAGAAGGTATGGAAGACCTCCAGATATTCAGGAGACGTGAGTTCGTGGACTCTTTATTTGGCGACAAGAATAACTGATGAAGAAAAAAGTTGTAGACATAATATCTTTGGGCTGCTCTAAAAACCTTGTCGATTCGGAAAAGCTGATGAGGCAGCTCGTGGCATGCGGGTATGAGGTGGAGCATGATCCTGAAGAGCCTAAAGGCTCTATCGCTGTGATAAATACGTGCGGATTCATAGGCGATGCCAAAGAGGAATCGGTAAATACCATATTGGAATTTGCGGAAGCTAAGGAAGAAGGACGTATTGAAAAGCTGTTTGTCATGGGCTGTCTCTCGGAAAGGTATCTAAAAGACTTGGAAGCGGAAATTCCTCAGGTTGATAAATATTATGGCAAATTCAATTGGCCGGAACTTATCTCCGATTTGAAAAAAGATTACAGGGATGATTTGAAAAATGAGAGGGTATTGACTTCTCCGGGGCATTATGCTTATCTGAAGATTTCGGAAGGGTGTGACAGGAAATGTGCTTATTGCGCCATCCCTCTGATAACCGGTCATCATGTGTCAAGACCTATGGAAGACATACTTGATGAGGTGAGATACTTGGTCAAGGCGGGTGTCAAGGAATTTCAGGTCATAGCACAGGAACTGACTTATTACGGAGTGGACCTTTATCATAAGCAAATGATAGGAGAACTTGTGCGGCGGATGTCAGACATAGAGGGCGTGGAGTGGATCAGGTTGCATTATGCCTATCCGGCAAACTTCCCATTGGATCTCCTGAAAGTGATGAACGAGCGTGACAATGTCTGCAAATATCTGGATATAGCTTTGCAACATATAAGCACTCACGTGCTTAAAGACATGCGCCGGAACGTGACGAAAGAAGATACATGCCGGCTTGTGGAAGAAATAAGAAAAGAAGTGCCAGGCATTCATTTGCGTACGACTTTCATCGTTGGTTATCCGGGCGAGACGGAACAGGACTTTGAGGAGTTGAAAGACTTTGTACGTACTTGCCGTTTTGAACGTATGGGGGCTTTTGCCTACAGTGAGGAGGAGGGCACTTATGCGGCAGAACACTTTAAGGATGATATTCCGGAGGAAATCAAGATGCGACGTCTTGATGAAATAATGGATATACAGCAGGAGATATCGGCAAGCGTGGCTGCCGGCAAGGTCGGTAAAACGATGAAAGTCATAATCGACAGGGTGGAGGGTGATTACTATATAGGCCGGACGGAATATGATTCTCCTGAAGTCGATCCGGAAGTCCTTATCCCTTTGGCAGGCGCATCTCTTGAAGTGGGATGTTTCTATGATGTGAAAATAGTCTCGTCAGATGATTTTGACTTGTATGGTGAACTTGTAATCTCATGTCCCGGAAAATGAATGCCAAAGAGTTCATATCGGAATTGTCCGCTCGCTCCGGATTCAATATTAAGGAAACGGAAAAAGCCGTAGAACAGTTGTCTGATATAATTTCTTCTAATATATCGGAAGACAGGATTTTGATAATTAACGGGTTCGGCCGTTTCTTCGTTGAAAAGCATGTGGAACATGTGGAGGTGAATGCGGAAACTTCGGCCAAGATGTTGATGCCTCCGAAACTGTCTGCTGTCTATGTCCCGAGCAGACTTTTGACCGGAATGGATAAGGAGAAAGATACTTATGAAGATTAACCTGTTTGTCGACGATCTTGTTGATATCTATTCGGAGAAAACGGGATGTGACAGAGAGAAATCCCAGATACTCATTAAAGAGTTTTTCTTGCTTATAGAAGAAGCTCTTGTCAGAGATCGTTATGTCAAAATAAAGTCTTTCGGTACTTTCAAGTTTATAGAGTCGGTGAATGCTGAAGGGAAGAAGGAACAGGACATATTGTTTATCCCGGAGAAAGAATTCGCCGATGCGGTGAATGAGCCTTTTGCTTTTTTTGAGCCGGTGGTTGTGGCTGAAGAAGATGTGGCTGGCTCTGCCGATGCATCAAGAGACACGCCGGAACCAGCGGAAGATGCCGGTGAGATGCAAGATGCAGCGGCAGATGATTATGATAAAGAAACAACTGAAACCGATGAAGCCGTGATGGAACAGGATGCCGGACATGACCGCAAAAGATATCGCAAGATTCCGGTTTATAAATATGTATTTTTTTTCATCGTAATTTTATTGCTTGGAGCATTGGCTTTTCTTGTCGTGAAGTATTATACCTGCGACCTTTTTGATGCGGTTAAAACGACGGAAGAACGGGCCAATGACGGTTATGTGTATCATCAGGTGCTGATATCGGAAGATACTACATCGCTGTTTGGCCGCTCGGAGGCTCCGGAGGATACGGGCAATGTGTCTTCGGAGGAAACCGGCTCTTCAGATGACGGTATCCTGGCCAGGCACGTGCTGAAGCGTGGCGAGTCTATAGTGTCGTTGGCTCGCAGGTATTATGGTGATGGAGACCTGTGGACGGTTATAGTGGACTATAACAGGGGCAAGTTTAAAAACCCTGATGTGATACCACCTGGAGTAGTGATAGAGATACCTAATATCAAGGACAGGAATAAATAACAGACTTTTATGAAGATTAAAGATGTCTTGGATTTCACCAGAGATATTTCCATGAACAACAACAGGGCGTGGTTCGTAGAAAATAAACTGCGTTATGAGTCGGTGAAATCATGTTTTGAGGATTTCGTAGGGAAGCTGATAAGCCGCATTTCGGAATTCGATGAGTCGGTGTCTTTTTTAAAACCCAAAGACTGCACTTATAGGATTTACCGCGACTTGCGCTTTTCTGAAGACAAATCACCGTACAAGACCCATATCGGCGGATATATAAATTCTCATGGCAAGAAGTCTTTTTACAGTGGTTATTACATTCATATCGAAGCCGGAGCTTCTATGATAGCCGGCGGGAGTTATTGTTTGCCATCTCCTATGCTCAACAATATAAGGCATGAGATTTATGACAACATAGATTCATTCCGGAAAATAGTGGAGGATAAAAGTTTTCGCGCTTTCTATCCAACGATAGGCGGGAGCAGGTTGAAGACATATCCTAAAGGCTTTCCGAAGGATTTCGAGTTTATTGATTATATCCGTTGTAAGGATTATACTCTCATGCACAGTGTGTCTGATTCTT
>DVIH01000015.1 GCA_018711405.1 Candidatus Avibacteroides excrementipullorum
TCTACATAATAGAACTTTCTGTTGAAAAGATTCACATTGAACTTTCTCTTAGTTCTTCTTCTTGAATGGGAAACATTGTTACCGTTTCCCGCTTTCTTTCCTGTAATTTGACAAATTCTCGACATTTCTATCTGTTTTTTTAATCTATAAATCTAAAAACGCTTTTTACAAAGCGACTGCAAAGTAAACGCTTTATTTCGTAATATGCAAATATTCAGCAGCAATTTTATTTGCAATCTGTGAGGGTGCCAATATCCACCAGCATCAGCCCTGCAATAGCGGTTTCCAAACCTGCCTTCAAGCGAGGTTATCAGCTCCCGGAAATGTTGCGGCAGATATGAATTCATAAATGCTTCCTATCATAATAATAACAAACAGATTTTAAGGGGTATAATCCATCGTTTCCAACAGCCTGCACATCAACTGCAATGCCTCATGCACCGCATTCTCCATGTTGGCATGACGGCTGCCGAAATCCTTTTCTATCTTCTTTGCGGCAAACCGGCCTGCAACATAAGCCCCAAGCCAGATGGTGCCTACTTCAGGATCATCGTCTCCCCTGCCGGGTCCGGCCACGCCGCTGACCGACAGCGCACAGTCTGCGCCAAGCAGTTTCGCCACGCCTGCGGCCATTTCATACACGGCCTCTCGGCTCACCACCCCGAAACGTTTCACCGTGTCATGCTTCACCCCGAGCAGACGCTCTTTGACCTCCGTGAAATAGCTTATCACGCCACCTTTGAAATAAGAAGAACTGCCCGGCACGGAAGCTATGGCTGCGCCTATGCCTCCGGCTGTGCAGCTTTCCGCTGTAGCCAAAGTGTAACCACGTTCCTTCAAGAGCAGGCCAAGCCTCTCCGCCCAACCGTATTCCGCCGCTTTCTCGTCCATGACTGTCACACCTCTTCCGACTCGTCGAGATTCACCAGCCCATCGGGCAAATCGAACGTTATTTCACGCCTGTCCTTGTCTATCGACTCTATTATATCCTCATGCACGGGGATAAGCCATTCCTGCCCCGCTGCATTCCTGACATTGAACAGCACATTGGCTGTAGAAGAGTCCACACCGGTCACCACCCCTATTTCGCCATGAGTCACATCCGTCACCTTGAATCCCTCGAAATAGTTCCACGACAGGAAATCATCATGCCCCTCGTCCAGATATTTTCTCGGGAAATACACATCCGTGTTGGTAAACATAGCCGCCCTACAGGCGTCATCCACGCCATCGAGTTTGACAAGCGCGGTAGTACCCGAACGGATGCGGTATTCCTCCACGAAGAAAGGCACAGGAATGCCGTCTATCATGCAGATGATAAAGTCGCAATCCACACGGTCGAAAATATCGTCAGTGAAAGTGAACTGCAATTCCCCGTTCACGCCATGCGGCTTGTTGAACACCCCTATTTTGTATATGTCTTTGCGGTCTATCATCCGGTCACATCCTCGTTATCCTTGCACCTATGGCATTCAGGCGTTTTTCTATATCCTGATACCCCCTGTCTATCTGCTCGATATTGTGTATCCGGCTTATGCCATCGGCGCTCATTGCAGCAATGAGCAGCGCAATGCCGGCTCGTATGTCGGGTGAAGTCATGTTGCCGCCTTTCAGACGGAATTGCCGGTCATGCCCTATGACGACAGCCCTGTGCGGATCGCACAATATGATCTGCGCCCCCATGTCAATCAGTTTGTCAACGAAAAACAAGCGGCTTTCAAACATCTTCTGATGTATCAGCACACTGCCTTTGGCCTGAGTCGCCACGACCAGCATCACACTCAGCAAGTCAGGTGTCAGTCCGGGCCATGGGGCATCGGATATGGTCATGATGGAGCCGTCAATGAATGATTCTATCTGATAATGCTCGTGCGCAGGCACTATGATGTCATCCTCATCTTCCTCCACATTGATACCGAGACGGCGGAAGCTGTCAAGTATTATGCCCAGATTGCCGCGCGACACGTTCTTGATGGTTATCTCGCTCCCCGTCATGGCCGCCATGCCTATGAAACTGCCCACCTCTATCATGTCGGGCAGCACGCGATGCTCAGCTCCGTGCAGCGACTCCACACCGTCTATGACAAGCAGGTTTGAGGCTATGCCCGAGATCTTCGCCCCCATGCGGTTGAGCAACATGCAAAGCTGTTGCAAATACGGCTCGCAGGCTGCATTATATATTATGGTGCGCCCTTTGGCCATGCATGCCGCCATGACAATGTTGGCCGTACCGGTCACCGATGCTTCGTCAAGCAACATGTAGGTACCCTCCAGATGTCCCGCCGTTATGACATACACGCCGCGTTTTTCATCATACTCGAACTGCGCACCCAAATTCTGTATGCCGATGAGATGAGTATCTATCCTGCGCCGGCCTATCTTGTCTCCTCCCGGCTTGGATATGACCGCCTTGCCGAAACGGGCAAGCAACGGGCCTATGAGCATGACCGAGCCACGCAAAGAGGAACACTTCTTTATGAAATCATCACTCTCAAGGTAACGGATATCCACATCATCGGCCTGGAAACTGTATGTATCCATCCCTTCTTTGCTTATCTTAACCCCCATTTCGCGGAGCAGCTGTATGAGGTTGTTCACATCGAGAATGTCGGGCACATTATGAACGGTCACTTTGTCGCCCGTCAGAAGTGTGGCGCAGATGATCTGCAACATCTCGTTTTTCGCGCCTTGCGGATATATGTCGCCATGCAATTTGTATCCGCCCTCAATGACAAAAGAAGCCATACTCTATCCTTTCATTTTATTTGTTGTTAACGTTTCTTCTCTGCTGGTTGTTTCTGTTGTAGCCGTTCTGCGCATTTTTCTGCGCGAACTTGCGATTGTTGTTATTGTTACGCTGATCGAAAAATTTTATGTCGCCGCGCTTCAGGTCTATCTTCCCGTCAGACAACAGCCTCAGATCTTCTATTATCTTGTCCTCATCGGTATTGTCCTTGTTCCATGCGTAATAGTTCTTCTTCATGTTGTTTGCCAGAAGGTTTATCAAAGCATCCCTTTCATCGCCTTCGGGCATGTCGGCCGCCTTCCTGATTATGGCCTCGAGGTTGCGCCCGTAATGTCTGAAATGTATCCTGTTCAGATTGTACGTCAGCCTCTCAGGCTTCGACGACAGGCTTTCCTTTCTCACTATCTCGTAAGGATAGTCTATGTCGAGCTTGAAATCGGACATTATGGCAAGGTGGTCCCACAGCTTGTGCTTGAAGTCGGGTACATCGCGCAAATGCGTAAACATATTGCCCATTATGGTTATTATGGTGTTGGCACAACGCTGTCTTTCGCTGCGGTCTTTTATCGTGACAGCATAATCAATCATGTTTTGCACACTTCTGCCATACTCCGGCAAAGGCAATCTCTTCTCCTGTGTGTTGTATTTCATCTTTATAAAATCTTTTTAGGCTTAGAGGCCACGAACTCTTTCAGATAGAAAGGTTCGAAATAGGCCGTATCTTCAAACTCTCCATTCATGAATTTCCTCTCCGACAGCAGAGACATGGACTTGGCCAAAGGCGTTATGCCGTCTATGAAACGGACATTGGCATGGACCAGCGTGTCTTTGCATTTCGCAGCTCCGTTACCGAAAAAGTACACCGGCCCGGCATCCAGGAACTCCCTGTAGGAGTCGCCGGCGACGACATCCGCCGATATGCCCCTTTTCATATTCAAAGCCCTGTCATACACCGCCGCATACACCTCCATGCGCCTGGCATCTATCATGGGGCAAAGCAAAGCATCATCGGGCAGGTCATGATACAGCAGCGGCATGACGCACAAAGTCTCGAGCGTCGGTATGGAAATGAGCGGTATGTCGCGGCCGAAACAGATGCCTTTGGCCATAGACACGCCGATGCGCAGACCCGTATATGAACCGGGACCTCTGCTGACCGACACCGCATCGAGCTTCTCGCCGCGCGAGTCGGCATAGCCCAAAGCCTCGTCAACAAACACGCCCAACGCTGTGGCATGGGTCTGCCCCCTGTAGTCCTCGCGGTGGAAAACTATATCTCCGTCACACCCTATCGCGACGGAACAAACTTCGGTGGAAGTTTCTATGTTAAGAATATAAGCCATTCTGTTTATTGCAAGAATTTTCCTCAGTGCAAAGATAGCGATTTTGCAGCAACAATCACCCATCTGCACATCAAAATAAACGACACGCCTAACGCGATACGCAAATGCCAAAAATTGTTTCATTGCCTAAAGGCTGTTTTATCAGGATATTTTACTATCTTTACACATAAATCCAACTTTCTACCAATATGAATACTGACACTTTAACAAACAAATGGGATTCTGTTCCAGAATTACTATCTTCAGGTGTCGAGAAACTCGAAACCATCAGAAGCAACACAAACCTTGATTTCATAGACGATGGACTGAACCTGATAGCCATAATATCTATCGCCATAGCAGCTATCGCCCTTATCATTGAGACCGTGACATGGCTTGGCATAACAGGCACCAAACAATCAATCATCAATGAAGCCGAGAAAAACCGCGTAGATAAAGAATGCCAGTACAGGCTATTTCAAGACATAATCCGCCATTTATACAGAAACAAAGTATGCACAATGGCAATGAAAATCAAAACAGAAATCAAATCAGAAGAAGACAAAGAGAATGTGCATACCCGGTATCACTACCCATCAGAAGAACATATTTTAAAGCTGAAACTGTTGCCATCCGACATCCACCTGGAAGAATACTACCGTGACGCAGAAACCTATCAGGAACTTCATGAGATGGAATTGCTGCTCAGAAACTATAACATAGAAGTTGATTCTGCATTCATGCATATCCCCAATACGGAAATTTCAAAAGAGACAAAAGACAGGGATTACGGCACTTTAAATTTCAAGGCCGGCTTTCTCACAAAAAGTCTCATAGAGCTAATGAACAAAATGTGGACAGACAGGGACAATCTGCATGAGGCACAGACCTTGATATATGAATCCCAACAGAAAACCATTAAGGAAAACGCCAAAAACATAATGCAAGGCAATGAGCGAAAAAAATACGAAAATGAGATAACAAACATGATATCAAAAGAAGCTGAAAGCGATGAATACACAACCTATGTATTTCCAAACGATGCCGATAAGAAGAAATTTATTGAAAGGTTCACCCAAGACATTCTAATTGAATGCGGTAGGAACAAAAAGGACGAAGAAAAAATCCATATAATAACCAGAAGCCTAAACAACAGATAATTTCCGCCACACAGCCGTCTTGCCCCTAAACGATAAAAAAGATCGGCTCGGTATCGGGCAAAGATGTGCGCCATCCCAGCCGAAGATGGCGCACATGCCGGACAATGATCGAGCCGATCTTTTCCGGACATCACACCGGCAGGGATAACCCACGTTCAATCAGATAGTTGAGTACCCCCTGCCAGTCATCCGGGCTGAACCAGACCATATCCGCGTCTCTCTTAAACCAAGTCATCTGCTTGCGGGCATAAATCCTGCTGTCCTGCTTTATTTTTTCCACAGCTTCCTGCCGCGATATCTTTCCGTCAAAATACTCGAACAATTCTTTATAGCCCACAGTGTTGAGAGCATTGCACCCTTTCAGCGCGTACAGCGAGCGGGCTTCCTCCTCCAGCCCGCCGAGCATCATGGCATCCACACGGCGGTTGATCCTGTCATACAGCTCCTCGCGCGGACGTGTCAGCCCCACCTTTATTATATTGAACCCTCGCGACTTGCGTCCGCTTGTCAGGAAACGGGAATATGGCTTGCCTGTCATGTAGCATATTTCGAGAGCATGCATCACGCGCTTCGGATTTTTTATATCCGCACTGAAATAATAATCAGGGTCGAGCAACTTCAGTTCCGCGCATAGCTGCTCCAACCCGTTTTTCTCAAAATGCTCCTTTACAAAAGTTCTCGTAACGTCATCCACCGTAGGTATGTCGTCTATGCCGTTGCACACAGCATCGACATACATCATGGAACCTCCGGTCATGACCACACTGTCGTGCTCAGCAAAGAGCCTGCCGAGCAGAGCCGTCGCATCGGCCTCAAACATGGCCGCGCTGTAATATTCCGTCGGGGCAAGACACCCCACGAAATGATGCCGCACCGCCGCATTCTGCTCAGGCGTAGGAGCGGCCGTACCGATCTCCATACCTTTGTATATCTGTCTGGAGTCGGCCGATATGATATCGGTGCCGAGCCTCTGCGCCAGCCCGATGCAGAAATCGCTCTTGCCCACCCCGGTAGGCCCCACCACGACTACAAGGTTCTTACCTCCCATTGCACATCAAAAAAAAAGACGCCGGCCGAATGCTTCGCATCCGGGCCAACGTCAAGACTTCAGAAAAAAACATAATATGTTCAATCAATATTTGTCGTCATCGCCATAGTCCGACATAGATGACTCGTCCATGAAACCGTCGGCATCAAACTCTTCGGGGTCGTATGACTCATCGCCATAGAAACTCTCATCGAGATCCATGTCGGCATTATGCTTGTTGGCATAATCTTCATAATCCACAATCTGCGCGGGAGGATTGCCCTGCTTGTACGAACAGATAGGATCGGCCAAGTCTTCGCCCGGTATGATTTCGGTCAGCTCCATGAAAAATACGCGCTCATTGAGTGGATCAAACACATAGAGCAACTTCTGCTTCTCGTCTTCCAGCAGTTCACTGAGCTGCGTGTCTCTCATCACCCAAACATCTTCATCGGATGACGAGCCCATGTCTTCCAGCGTCACCTCTTTCTCCTTTTCCCAGCTGTCATCGCAAATGAAAAAAGAAGTCATCTGGTCATCCTTGTATCCCACCGATTTCAATATGCATCCATGCAAGTCGTAAAACGTTGCATCCGAATCGATTTTTATCTCTCTTATAAAATCATCGACCTCGTCTGATATGACAGTAAATTTGTAAATCATTGTACATTCATTTTATTTCGATGTAAAAGTACTAAAAAATCATATTCTCCAAAAAACTATCATATTTTTTTGTCTTATCTTTGCCGCACATATATAATATACTATGCTCAGATTCATACTTCACACCATAGCCGCGTGCCTCCTGCTTGCCGCATGCACATCGGAAGAGCCGCAGACATTCACTCCGCAAAAAGAAAAGACAGTGCTCATGTACATCATTGCCGACAACAGCCTGTCGCAATACTCCATGCGCGACGTGAACCGCATAAAGGAAAATCTGGGCAACAACATAGACAATGCCAACTTCCTGATAATGATAGACCGCGAAGGCGATACGCCGGAATTGCTCTGCCTGCATAAGGACAAAGACGGAGACATCATGGAAAGCATTGTGGCACGGTTTGAGGAACAGAACATTGCCGACATGGATTTCCTGAAAAGCACGCTCGAAGAAGTGAAAAAAAGATTCCCCGCCGACAAATACAGCCTCGACATCTGGTCGCACGGCATGAGCTGGATTCCCGACAACATCCCGTTTTACGCCCCCGACAGCAAATGGATAGGACAGGATGGCAACAACTATCTCAACATAGACCTGCTGGCCGATGCCATAGAGCAATCGGGCATGAGATTCGACTACATACTGTTCGATGCATGCCTCATGAGCAGCATAGAAACTCTTTACGAACTGAGAAACGCAGCCGACCGCATCATAGCCTCGCCCATAGAGATATGGTCATACAGCTTCCCATACGAAAGGATAGCCGACATGATGTGCGACAGCGAAAACAGGGCGGCGGACATAGCCGGGCAATATGCCGCATATTATGACGGAGAGAGCGAATACCGAACAGGAGCAGTGACTGTCATAGACTGCGCCGGGCTTGAAACTCTGGCCGCAGAAGCTGCAAAGCTGTTTGAAGGCACGGCAGTCAAAGCGGAAGACATCATGACCGCAGATATCCAACGATACGACAGATACACCTATGAAATAATGTATGACATGAAAGAGTATTATGTCCAAGCGGCTGAAATCTGCGGAAAAGACATCGCCCCATTTCTCGAACAGCTCGACAAGACCATCGTCTACAGATATTCCACCGACCGCTTCGCCAATATCATCATCGACACGGACAACACCTGCGGCATAGGCACCTACATCCCTGTTGCCGGCTACAGCCTGTGGAACGACTATTACGCCACACTCGATTGGTTCAAAGCCGTCAGCCGGCTCCCGTTCATCTGACAGCCCGTCGATGAAACGACCTTAACACAAACCTGACAAATCCACCTTATAATATAAAGGAGCCTCAAAGTTCTTTGCCAGAAACATAACCATATACACCGGCGCATAAATCACTCCTCCATCGACACGGATATTGTCATTGCCGAAAACGACAGCTTCAGACAAGCCATATTCCTCGCACCCCATAATGTTCGACAAAGCCCGGTGCATTTCATAATCTTTTCCCGACTTCACTTCTATAGGCAGCACTTTACCTCCGAGTTCCACCAGAAAATCCACTTCGCCGCGTTTCTTACTATTATAATAATACGGTTCCACGCCATGCGCGACCAACTCCTGAGCCACTGCGTTTTCATATACAGAACCGAAGTTAATATCCTTATCGCCCATTATGATGCGCAACTGAATCCCCTCCGCATATTGCGCCGCAAGCAAGCCCACATCACTTTGAAACAATTTGAACAAATTGCGCGAACGCGCAAGCAACAAGGGCACTTTCGGCTCCTCCACATTATATACAGGCAACGCCACGCCGGCATTTTTCAACCACAAAAAGCTGTTCCGGAAACGCTCGAATTTTGCATTTTCATTGAGACGCTTCAGGATAAAGCGCTTGTTTTTCGCATTCAATTCGGGAGGTATCAGATTGAATATTTCCTCTATATAAAGTTTATTTTCCGGATCATATTGCGCTATATCGCGTTTATACAGACGTATTATATCTCTCTGCACTGCCATCACATCTTGCAGATTGTTAGTTTCCAGATATTTACTCACAGCAGCAGGCATCCCGCCCACCACGAGGTACAAACGAAACAACTCCATCATCTTGGAATGCACAAACCTGTCCACCGGCATACGGTCTCGCCACGAATCACGCAACGTTTCTATCACGTTATCGCCCACACCCGCACACGAAACGAACTCTTCAAAATCAAGCGGAAACATATCCTTAACCCCCATATAGCCTACAGGCTCCGAACGCAAGTCTTTAAGCTCCACCCCCAACAATGATCCGCTGAGAATATAACGATACGATCCTTCATCGACCAGAAACTTTATTGCGGTTACTATTTCAGGACATTTCTGCACTTCATCAAAAAATATCAGTGTTTCCCCTTTTATCAAAGGCACGGAAGTCAAAGCGGAAAGACGCAATAAAATATCGGAACTGCTTTTAGCCCCTTTGAACACATTCACCGCTTCAGGCCTGTCCACAAAATTTATCTCCACAAAACTTTTGAACGACCTGCCAAACTCACGGATAGAAAAAGTTTTCCCTGTCTGTCTCGCTCCGGTAACAAGAAGTGCATTGCGTGTTGTCGCATAATAATGTTGCAAATAACTGTCAATCTTCCTTTTCAGCATGGCATATACTTTTTTACAATGCAAATATGCACTAAATCTGCCGTTTTTCCAAGACATTCAGATACATATTTTGCCATTTTTCCAAGAACAAGGAATCAAAACGGTAACATGCTATAAAACAAAAAAAGTCCGTCTCTTTGTAGGAGACGGATAATTATTTGCAAAAATATAAAAATATTTTTATATTTATTGTTTTCAGGTGATTATTTTATGCTTTCATTATAGTTTATTGCTGTAATTCTTGGATTTTTAT
>DVIH01000139.1 GCA_018711405.1 Candidatus Avibacteroides excrementipullorum
TTGAAAGACAAAGAACTGTTTCTTAGTCTGGGCTGGCTTCTGAAGGAGGATAAAGTGGAAATTTCGGGCGATGAGACCGATCCGAACATAAGGTTGAGATAGAGGAAAGAAATACATTTTTCATAAGCAGAATTTTCAAAACAGCTTTGCGTGTGCGAGCATGCAAGGCTGTTTTGTTTTTTTGTGCTATCTTTGCAGACGAAAATACGCAAAAGCATGGATAAAATAAGGAATTTCTGTATCATAGCACACATAGATCACGGGAAGTCAACATTGGCCGACAGGTTGCTGGAGTTTACCAAAACGATTCAGATCACGGGCGGACAGATGTTGGATGACATGGATCTGGAAAAGGAACGCGGCATCACCATAAAGAGCCACGCCATCCAAATGAATTATATGTATAAGGGCGAGAACTATACGCTGAACCTTATAGACACTCCGGGACATGTCGATTTCTCTTATGAAGTGTCGCGTTCCATAGCGGCATGCGAGGGGGCTTTGCTTGTAGTGGATGCATCGCAGGGAGTACAGGCACAGACTATCTCAAATCTTTATATGGCCATTGAGCATGACTTGGAAATAATCCCCGTCATAAACAAATGCGATATGCCGAGCGCGAATCCTGATGAGGTGGAGGACGAGATAGTGGAACTGATAGGATGCAAGCGCGAGGATATATTGCGGGCTTCGGGCAAGACCGGCATGGGGGTGGAAGACATCCTGAATGCGATTATAGAAAGAGTCCCGGCTCCTAAAGGTGATCCGAAAGCTCCGTTGCAGGCCATAATATTCGACTCTGTATTCAATCCGTTCAGAGGAATAATAGTTTATTTCAAGATAGTGAACGGAGAAATCAATGAAGGCGATTTCGTAAAGTTTTTCAATACGGGCAAAGAGTACCATGCCGATGAGATCGGCATATTGAAAATGAATCTCGTGCCTCAAAAGAAGCTTTGTACAGGAAATGTGGGATATATCATTTCGGGTATAAAAACCTCCAAAGAAGTTAAGGTGGGCGATACCATAACACATGTGCAGAACCCGTGCGATAGTGCGATATCGGGTTTTGAAGACGTGAAGCCCATGGTCTTTGCCGGTGTTTACCCCATTGATCCGGAAGACTTTGAAGACCTTAGGGCTTCGTTGGAGAAGTTGCAGCTGAATGACGCTTCACTGACATTCACGCCTGAGTCATCTTTGGCTCTCGGATTCGGTTTCAGGTGTGGTTTCTTGGGGCTTTTGCACATGGAGATAGTTCAGGAACGTCTTGACCGGGAATTCAATATGGATGTCATAACCACTGTGCCCAATGTCTCTTATAGGGTGTACGACAAAAAAGGTGAAATGATAGAAGTGCATAATCCGGGAGGAATGCCCGACCCTACGCTTATAGACCATATAGAGGAACCTTATATTTCCGCGTCTGTCATAACTGTAGCCGATTATATAGGGCCTATAATGACTTTGTGCCTTGGCAAAAGGGGCGAGCTTGTGAAGCAGGAATATATATCGGGCAATCGCGTGGAGCTGCACTATAACATGCCATTGGGCGAGATAGTGATAGACTTCTATGACAAGCTCAAGAGCATATCCAAAGGTTATGCCTCGTTCGATTATCATCAGAACGGATTCAGGCCGTCCAAACTGATAAAGCTCGATATACTCCTTAACGGCGAGCCTGTGGATGCCCTGTCTACGCTGACACACATTGACAATGCCTATACTCTGGGAAAAGGCATGTGCGAAAAATTGAAAGAACTTATTCCGAGACAACAGTTCGACATAGCCATTCAGGCTGCGATAGGCTCTAAGATAATATCGCGCGAGACGGTGAAAGCGGTGAGGAAAGATGTCACTGCAAAATGTTACGGCGGCGATATAAGCCGTAAAAGGAAGCTGCTCGAAAAGCAGAAGAAGGGAAAGAAGAGAATGAAACAGATCGGTAATGTGGAAGTGCCGCAGAAAGCATTCCTCGCCGTTCTTAAACTGGATTAATATATATAAAGTCATGATGCATTCAAGGGAGGAGCAGCTCGAATCGTTTTCGCGTCTGCTTGATGTTATGGATGAGTTGAGGGCGAAATGTCCTTGGGACAGAGAGCAGACATTCGAGAGCCTGCGCCACAATACCATAGAGGAGACTTACGAATTGTGCGATGCCATAATCGACAAGGATATGGGCAATATCAAAAAAGAACTTGGCGACATATTGCTCCACATAGTCTTTTATGCAAAGATGGCATCGGAGACAGACGATTTCGACATTAAGGACGTGTGCGATGCCTTGTGCAGCAAACTGATCTACCGCCATCCGCATGTATTCGGCGATGCGGTGGCCAATGAAGCCGGAGAGGTGGTCAGAAATTGGGAGCAGCTCAAAAGGAAGGAGAAAGGCGGCAATAAGACCGTATTGAGCGGAGTGCCCGAATCATTGCCGTCGCTTATCAAGTCATACAGGATACAGGAGAAGGCAGCGGCCGTAGGGTTCGATTGGGAACAGAAAGAGGATGTGTGGAAGAAAGTGCATGAGGAACTGGAGGAAACCGAATCGGCTCTCTCGAAAGGCGATGACGTGAATCTGGAAGAGGAGATTGGCGATACTCTGTTTGCGTTGGTCAATGCCGCGCGTCTCTATGGCGTGGAGCCTGACAATGCTCTGGAAAAGACCAACAAGAAGTTCATGCGCCGCTTCAATTATATAGAGTCTGAGTCGGTCAACAGAGGTAAAGACCTAAAGCAGATGTCTCTCAAAGAGATGGATGAACTTTGGGATGAGGCCAAAGGCCTGGAAAGGCAGAGCAGGTAAATAGCAGGCCGGCAGATATAGAAAAGAGGCTGAAGCAGTCGGGCAATATATCGTTGCCTCATGCTTCAGCCTCTTTTGTCAATGGTGCAGGTCGATGTTATTTGTTTTTGAAGTACCTGTTGTACAATCCTTCAAAGCCTTTTCCGTGACGTGCTTCGTCTTTAGCCATTTCGTGCACTGTGTCGTGGATGGCATCGAGGTTCTGCTGTTTTGCGAGAGTTGCGATGCGTTTCTTGTCTTCGCATGCGCCGCACTCAGCCTGCATACGTTTTTCGAGGTTGGTCTTTGTGTCCCAAACCACTTCTCCGATCAGCTCAGCGAATTTTGCTGCATGTTCTGCTTCCTCGAAAGCATAGCGTTTGAATGCTTCAGCTATTTCAGGATAGCCTTCGCGGTCGGCCTGGCGGCTCATTGCGAGGTACATGCCTACTTCCGTGCATTCGCCGTTGAAGTGTGCTTTGAGGCCTTCCATGATTTCAGGGTCGCATCCTTTTGCCACTCCTATGACGTGTTCATCAACGAAAGTCAAGGCGTCTTGTGTCTCTACGAGTTCTTTGAACTTGCTTGCCGGTACTCCGCACTGCGGGCATTTCTCAGGAGCGGTGTCTCCGGTGTGGACGTAACCGCATACTGTACAAATAAACTTTTTCATAATTACCAAATTTTGTTTGTGTAAGTTTTTTATTTATTTTCTTTGAGGCAGTCTTTGCAGATTCCTCTGTAATATACTTGCATGTCGACTATTCTGTTACCTTCTATTTCCTGTTTTGAGGGGATCATGTTTTCCACTCCGTAAAACAGGTCGGTCACCTTGTTGCATTTCTTGCAGATGAAGTGGGCGTGTGGCGATGTGTCATAATCGTAGCATGTGGTCTTTTCGTTTATGGTCAGCATGCTTGCCGCCCCGTTTTCTACAAACAGTTTCAAGGTGTTGTATATAGTCGTTTTCGATAGTGTCGGCATATCCGGGCTGAGAGACTTGTATATCTCCTCTATGGTCGGATGCGTCTTGTGTTCCAACAGATAAGTCATTATGGCCATTCTCTGAGGGGATGGCTTGATGTTATATCTGGACAGTGTTTCAAATGCATTATTCATTTGATATGACAAATGTAATGATTATAGTTTTTAATTCGCTACAAATATATGAAGACTATTTCATATGTCATCATGCCTGTCCGATATTTTATGTATTTTTATTATTAGTTTATCCTGTTGAAGCCTGCATCGGTTTCAGGTGCTTGAAAAGGCTTGTCTCGTGCCCTTTGTGAATGCGTTTCGGGATCGGCTCGGTCTTGCCCGATGATCG
>DVIH01000140.1 GCA_018711405.1 Candidatus Avibacteroides excrementipullorum
AAAGGAGACATCACCACCGACCCGCATCAGATGAAAGTAGTGGCATTCATCAACAACTGGGACACACGCGAGAACAGCGAGGTATTCAATGCCGCGTTCCGCAATGTGAACGTTGACAAAGGCATCAGCAGCAACAGCATGGACGGACTCAGCATATATGCCGAAGACGGCTGCATAAAGGCTGACGGAGCATGCGACAGCATGGAGGTATTCGACCTCACAGGCAAGAAAGTACGCAACGCCAACCTTGCCGACGGACTGTATATCGTAAAAGCGACCAAAGGCAATGATGAGATGACCGTCAAGGTGATTGTGAAATAACAGCCCAAGACCCGTAAAAAACAGCAACGGCCACAGGAGCGAATCCTGCGGCCGTTGTCATATAACGGTCAGTGAGGCACATTACATCACGCTATCCTCATCATCCTGATAGTCTCTGTCTTCCACATACTCTATCTTAAAAAGATAGCCGAAGTCGTCATACCAATACCTGAACACATACATCACATTGTCATACTGCCCTTTGTAGTCTATGTAATGCGTAGCAGGCAGATTCTTGGACGGGATGCCCACAAGACCTGCATAATAAGCGGCATTGAAAGACATGCCGTACGATGAAGGGAATGAACCCGGCGAATTGTCATAAGGCATGTAGCACACATCGTTGGGCTTGTCGGTATATGTCAGAGTCTCTTCCTGCTCGTACGTCTCATCATAATATCTCACCAGATTGCCGTTCTTATACTCCATGGAGCAGACCTCGCCGGAATCGTTTATCTTGACAAGATGCCCATCCGCATCATAATAGAACTTCATGACATACCTCTCCGAATTCTCATTGTTCGTCTGTACACATGTGTTGGCAAATCCGTTGGCTCCTATTGAAAACAGATAGTAAGATTCGTAATACGGCTCGCTCTGCATGCGCTCGGTCATCAACACCTTGCTGCCGGAATACTCGAATGTAAACATGCCTAAATTAAGCAGACGGCCTTCTTCATCAAATTTACAGTTTTCAAACTGATAGAAAGCCTGCACGGCCGGATACGCAGCTATGACATGGGCGGGATCCACAGTACCGCTACCGGAATTGTCCACAGCATCCACCTCAAATGCTCCGCCCTCCGTACACGAAACCAGGCACACCGCAGCCAATGCCGCGCCGAATGCCATAAATAAATTCTTTCCGAAAATTCTCATAACGATAAATATTTAGAATTACACTTATCAGAATCTGAAACCAACGTAGAAACTTACGGCCGAAGTCTTCAGCTTGGCCTTGTCATTGATGTCTGAGATTTCGAGCAATGCAGGCTGATTGTATTTGCCCGTGCCGAAGCGGCCTTCCACACCCACCGAGATGACATGCCATGCCACCGACAGGCCATAGTTGAAGTACGACACGAAACTGCCGCCAAACTCCTCCTGCATCAAGAGCATGGAGTAAGTGGGAGAATAGCGGAAATACGCACTCACTTTCAAGTGCTGCACGGGGTTGATCGTCACCGACGGACCGACTGACACGCCCAAATCTATCTGATGATCGCCCAAGTCTATGTCATCGCCCGTCATGTCTTCATACATGCCGCCCAAGTCGCCGAACATGCCGCCTCCGTTGTCAACCCCTTCCATAGCCGGAGCTGCGCCATATTTGGCATAAAAGATATTGAGAAACGTAGCGTCAATGCCGAACTTGATCATATTGGCCAGAGGCTTCTTGTGCAGATACCACGTCCTGCCCGAAGAAAACTGCACCGCGATGTCGCTGTTCCACTTGTAACCCTCATAGCCGGAAGCATTGAGCGTCTGCTTCACGAAACCTATGTTCATATATTTCCTTCTCTTGTTCCACACCGCATTGTAACGGTCTGAATCCAAAAAATCATCAGCCTTTTCCTCCACTGCCGTTTCAGTCGCAGCGGCTACAGTGGCATCCTCTCCATTGACTTCTTGCGCCGACAACGTTCCGCAGGCAAGAAAAGCCAACAGAACTCCGGCCAACTTTGTAGAAACTTTCATAACAAACCTTTTTTATATATTATACAAATAAATACACAATTTTGCTTGCAAAGATACAGCTAACAAACAGAAATAAACGCATGGCAACCCATTTTAACATAATGCAAAACGTCCAAAAGCCGTTACCCTCCGCAACAAACACGCCTCCGCCCAGACACCCCCGCCAGGGATCGGCTCGATCATCGCCCGGGATGTACGCCATCTTCACCCGGGATCGGCTCGGTATCGGGCAAAGATGGCGCACATCCCGGGACGATATGAAAAAACCGCCCTGCAAAGCCCTGAAATCACAAATAAGCCGGCAGCATGAACAGGAAAAAGAAAAAAACGGTATATTTGTCATAAGAAAAAAACTTACGGTCATGAACAATTTCACATTCTATAGCCCCACTGAATTCGTATTCGGCAAAGGCAGCGAAGAAAAGACAGGAGAACTCGTCAAGACATACGGCGGCCAAAAGGTCCTGATAGTCTACGGCAAAGGCTCGGCAGTGAAAAGCGGCCTGCTGGACAGAGTGAAAAACAGCCTCGACAAAGCCGGACTGCGACACACGGAGCTGGGCGGCATCTCCCCCAACCCCACCGATGACAAAGTGTATGAAGGCATAGAAATCTGCCGCCGCGAAACAGTCGATTTCATTCTGGCTGTGGGTGGCGGTTCGGCCATCGACACGGCAAAAGCCATTGCGGCCGGCACACCCTACGAAGGAGACTTCTGGGATTTCTACATTAAAAAAGCGGTTCCGACGCAAGCTCTGCCTCTCGGCACGGTGCTGACCATCCCGGCAGCAGGCAGCGAAGGTTCGGGCAACAGCGTGATAACCAAAACCGACGGGCTGAAAAAGCTCAGTCTGAGAACCGACAAACTGCTGCGGCCTCGTTTCGCAATAATGAATCCGGAACTGACCTACACACTGCCCCCATACCAGACGGCAAGCGGCATAACCGACATGCTGGCCCACGTCATGGAGCGGTATTTCTCAAACACACAAGGCGTGGAGACCACCGACCGCCTGTGCGAAGCCGTAATGACAGCCATAATCAACGAAGCCCCCGAAGTCATGACGCACCCCGACAGCTATGACGCCAGAGCCAACATAATGTGGTGCGGCACCATAGCCCACAACGGCATCTGCGGCGTGGGACGCGAAGAAGACTGGACTTCGCACGCCATGGAACATGAGATAAGCGCAGTCTACGGCGTCACACACGGAGCGGGACTGGCCGTAATCTTCCCCGCATGGCTCACATGGATGGCGGGACACAACCCGCACAAACCCGCACAGTTTGCCCGCAGGGTATGGCACATAGCCGACAGCGGCAACATGGAAGCCGATGCCAAAGCCGGAATACAGGCTTTGAAAACTTTCCTCCGGTCGATAGGAATGCCGCTCACCTTCGCGGAACTCGGCATAGACAACCCCGACATAGACCTGCTGGTGAGAAAACTGCACGAGAACAAAGGCGAAAAGATAGGTTGCTACTGTCCCACCGACAGAGCCGCATCGCGCGAGATATACGAACTTGCATTATGACACAGCCATGCCGCACTACATCACCACGCTGACCATAGCCGGCTCAGACAGCAGCGGAGGAGCCGGCATACAGGCCGACATCAAAACCATGTCGGCACTGGGATGCTTCGCCACAAGCGTCATCACAGCCGTAACCGCGCAAAACACCACCGGCGTGAAAGCCATACACCACATACCGGCCGACATCATAGCCGCACAGATAGATGCCGTATTGGACGACATGCCTCCTATGGCCATAAAGATAGGCATGATAAGTTCAGCGGAAGCCGCGCAAGTCATCTGCGACAGGCTGCGCAAAGTCAGAGTACCCATAGTACTCGACCCCGTAATGACATCCACCAGCGGCCATTCGCTCAGCGCAATGCCTGTGATGAGTTATGTCATGACACACATCGCCCCGCTTGCCACAGTCATAACGCCCAACATACCCGAAGCCCGCCTGCTGTCGGGCATGGACATATCATCGGCAGCCGACATGACCGCCGCAGCAAAGATGCTTGCACGCAACACAGGCTGCAACATATTGCTGAAAGGAGGACATCTCGGCACGGGAAAGACCATCGACATACTCGTAGACCGCGAGGCCAAGCATGAAACGATATATGAACACGACCGCATAGACACCCGCAACCTGCACGGCACAGGCTGTACCCTGTCATCGGCCATAGCCTCAATGCTGGCCAAAGGACTGCCGCCGCAAGCCGCCATTGCCGCTGCCACAGACTATGTGCACTCGTGCATCCGCGCCGGAGGCAATGTGTCGGCAGGCAAAGGACAAGGCCCGCTCAACCACTTCTCCCACCCGCTCGCGATGGAGATAAGAGAGAAGTAATGACGGAATACATTTTTAC
Organism: Candidatus Avibacteroides excrementipullorum; assembly: GCA_018711405.1. GTDB lineage: Bacteria > Bacteroidota > Bacteroidia > Bacteroidales > Bacteroidaceae > Avibacteroides > Avibacteroides excrementipullorum. The sequence goes on from DVIH01000140.1 coordinate 4,406, forward strand.
ATACGCTTTTCGTATCTTTGCGTGCAATTATGATACTGCAACATTTAGCCATACTGAACTATAAAAACATACGCTCGGCCGACTTGCACCTGTCGGCCAAGCTCAACTGCTTTTTCGGGATGAACGGCATGGGCAAAACCAACCTGCTCGATGCCGTATATTACCTGTCGTTCTGCAAAAGTTCAACTGCGCCGTCCGACTCGCAGAACATACTGCACGGAGAGGACATGCTCATGATTCAGGGCGAGTACGTCAACGAGCAGGGAGACCCTGAAGAAATCTATTGCGGATTCAAACGGGGGAAAAAAAAGATATTCAAGCACAACAAAAAAGAATACAGGAAACTGTCAGAACACATAGGTTTCATCCCGCTCGTCATGATTTCGCCGGCAGACAGCACACTCATCTCCGGAGGAAGCGAAGAAAGACGAAAATTCATGGACATGGTGATATCGCAATATGACAAGACATATCTGCATGAACTGATAAAATACAACAAATCGCTCGAACAACGCAATGCCATGCTCAAAGGCGACAACAGCCCAAACGAGGAACTGATGTCGCTATTGGAGGAAATGATGGCAGCATCGGGCAACACGGTATACGAAAAGAGAAAAGATTTCACCAACAAACTGACACCTATATTCAACAGGATATATGCTTTCATCTCAGGCAACGAATGCGAAAATGTATCGCTCGGCTACACTTCGCATGCAACCGATGGCAAACTGCTCGAAGCCATAAGAAGCAACAGAGACAAAGACAGGATAATGGGATTCTCGCTGAAAGGAATACACAAGGACGACATAGAAATGTCGCTCAACGGATACCCCATGAAAAAAGAAGGCTCGCAGGGACAGAACAAGACATTCCTGACTGCACTGAAACTCGCACAATTCTATTTCCTGAAACAAAACGGCCATACAGTACCCATCCTTTTGCTCGATGACATATTCGACAAGCTCGACAAGGTGAGAGTGGAAAACATCATAACGCTCGTATCGGGAGAAGACTTCGGACAGATTTTCATATCCGACACCGAACGAAGCAGGTTTGACAACATCCTGAAAAAGACAGGAAACGAACACAAAATATTCTCAGTGGAAAACGGAACGATAACCGAATCTTGAAAAAAACACCAGACAAATGAAAAGAAGCAACACCATGCCGATAGGCGACGCCATAAATGCGTTTCTGCGGCAAGAAGGACTGGAAACGCCACTCAACGAACACAGACTGATAAACTCATGGAATGACGTGGTGGGAGAAGCCATAAGCCAATACACAAATCCCACACACATAAAAGGAGAGACTCTGTACGTAAAAGTAAAATCGCCTGCCGTGAGAGAAAGGCTTACATACTCAAGGGAAAAGCTGGTAAAACTGCTCAACGCCAAAGTAAAGGCCACTGTCATAAACAACATCATTTTTTACTGACACACAAATGAAAAGAGACATCCTCAAATCGATAATGGCTACATTGGCCAGGCTGCACAAAGCCGGAGGATTCGGCATACAGTCGCCCACCGACTTTTCTTTTGCCAACGATGTAATAAACGGGAAAGGAGAATATTACGCCTACGAGGAACTGGCCAGAGCAGGGAAAGGACTGGAAGGAGAAAAGACAAACAAAATGCTGTTTCGCCTGTGCAACTTCATCCAACCCGATATAATCATCACATACAAAGATACCGACAAGACAGCAACAACCTATATGCATGAAGCATGCAGACATGCACAGTGCATCTGCATGACGGAAACGAACGCCACCATTGCCGCACAAATTGAAAACAAGAAAGCGCTCATACATTTTTCCAGCATTGCATCAGCCGAAGAAATAGACAACGCCATGCGGCAAATGCCGGCAATGATAGCCGAAGGTTCCGCCTTGATCGTGGAAAACATAGATGACAAAGAAAAGAAAAACATCTGGAAAAAGCTGAAGCAGCAAGACTGCACATGCAAGACATTCGACCTGTATGACATCGGCATTGTCCTGACAGGAAATGATACTATAAAAAAACATTACAAACTATTATTCTGAACATTTCCAAACAAAAAACATCATGAAAAAAAGTCTGATATACACACGCACCGGAGACAAAGGCTCCACAAGCCTGATAGGAGGAATAAGGGTATCAAAAACACATGAAAGGCTGGAGGCCTATGGCACAATAGACGAACTGAACTCTTTCATAGGGCTGCTGAGAGCGGAAATGCCGGAAGGAGAGGACTCAACATTTCTGCTGAAGATTCAGCACATGCTTTTCTCCGTAGGTACATATCTGGCTACCGATACGGCAAGCACCCCCATGCGCCAGGAAGGGATCATGGAAAAAAGCGCCATAGAAGAACTGGAACGAGAAATAGACAAGACCGATGCCTCCGCCCCCCCGCTCAAATCATTTGTCATTCCCGGCGGGAACAAAAGCGCATCCCTATGTCACGTATGCAGAACTGTATGCAGAAGAGCCGAACGCCGTATCCTAGCATTGCAACAAGACAATGAAATAGATGAAAATATCACCTCATACGTCAACCGCTTGTCCGATTACTTCTTCGTCCTCTCCCGTAAACTTAACAATGCTGAAAAATGCGAAGAAATCTTTTGGAATAAAAGTGGCAAATGAGAAACTTTATTATATTTGCGCCCGAAAAATAAAAGGCAAGGCAAAAGCCACATGCCGCACAATGTTAACCACAAAAACTAAACGAATATGTATTGGACATTAGAGCTTGCTTCCAAACTTGAAGATGCCCCATGGCCTGCGACAAAAGACGAACTCATAGACTATGCGATGCGTTCAGGGGCACCTTTGGAGGTGATTGAGAATTTGCAGGAAATGGAAGACGAAGGAGAAATATACGAAAGCATAGAAGACATTTGGCCTGATTATCCCTCAAAAGAAGATTTTTTCTTCAACGAGGACGAGTATTAATAACTTTCAGACTGGTTAAACATTTAAATATCAACGCGATGAACAAAGGTAATTTGTTTGTCGCGTTGACGTTTTATGGTGTTTAATGGTGCGGTTTGTTTGTCTAAATTGCGGTTTTTCTTCTCGAAATAAATACGTTATATCTATCAGCGACTTGCGTGAACGTGTTGCAAATATCATGCAAACCCGAAAATAAGCAACCATAGCTCTTCGACTACAAAGGTACAGATTTATTTGAAAATTCGTAATATAAACACATAATAATCAAAAGTCTATGACATTTTTAATAGATTCTTCGATTTTTATTCTTACTTTTGTATATGATACTAGGGTAATATACCTGAATCATAATGAACTTATGCAGATACATTAGAACTATTTATTATATTGCGATATGTCAATATGGGGTAAATTCTTTGGAACTGAGAAAGTCGAGAATAAAAACAAAATTATCGGCAATAAAACCAACTCTGTACCATGCAGTGCTCCTCATTATGCCATAGTAGATATTGAAGTGGGCTTAAAAGACCATAAAATTCATGATATAGGAGCACTCAAACATGATGACACGACATTTCATAAAACTTCAAAAGAAGAATTATTTATTTTCCTAAATGATGTAGACTATATCTGTGGTCACAATATCATCCACCACGATGCCAACTACCTGTTTACTGACCAAAAATGCCGCTGGACCTTAGTTGACACACTTTATGTTTCGCCTTTACTATTTCCGGAACGTCCTTATCACAGACTTGTGAAAGATGACAAGCTAATCAGCGAACAGATGAACAATCCGGTGAACGACTGCAAAAAAGCAAAGGACTTATTGCAGGATGAAATAGCATGCTGGCATTCATTACCGAAAGAAAAGCGTTTGCTATTCGCATCGCTGCTGAAAGACAAGAAGGAATTTGAAGGATTTCTCAGCATGGTAAGTGCAGCGTATATCCATGGGGGAATACCAGGACTTATAAAAGATTTTTATGCAGGAAAGATTT
>DVIH01000016.1 GCA_018711405.1 Candidatus Avibacteroides excrementipullorum
TTTGGATTTGTATCTTGGCGATGAACTTTTGCAGTCTTTGGATGGCGAACCTATAAACTATGGTGAACGAAAGACTGTGGAATATACTCATCTGACCACAGCCGCGTATGCCGGCAGGGAATTGGAATATCATGTGGAAATATCGTATGCCGATGATGAGAATACGGATAATAATGTCAGCCCTACCGTGACAACAGCGGTGGGAGATACATGGTATCCTGTGGCTGAAGATTTGAAAGCCATGTGCGGAAACGGCAAGATAAGTGTGCAGTGGATGGCTCCGGAAATACCGGATACGCCGGAAGAAACCACAGATGGGGCTGAAGATTATGAGCCGTTTGCTATCAGTGGATTTGGTGATTGGTTGACATTCGATGGAGACCAAAAACTTAGTGGCGGATTTACTAATTTGCCGGAAGTTCCGAATATGGGTGAAAACATGGCTTTCCAGATTTGGTCTCCTTATTATCTGACACCAGATACTACCGATTGGGAGAACAATTTTCCGTATCTGCTTCCCCGTACCGGAGACCAATGTTTCATATCTTGGTATGCATCTCTGTCTGTGTGGGCTGAGGAACTTATACCTCCTCACAATGACGACTGGCTCATATCGGAAGAGGTAATGGGCGGCAGCGATTTGAGTTTTTATATCAAGAAAATCAATCCTAATTCAACGGCTGAAGACCCTTATGAAGTGCTTTATTCTTCTACGGACAGGGAAATCGGGTCTTTTGAGAAGATAGACGGCGGCATTGCAGGAAACGATTGGGAACTCAAAGAGTTGACTCTGCCTGAAAACGCCCGTTATTTTGCCATTAGAAATTATGCAGATCCTGTAGATGGCTGGGGATTTATGGTGGATGACATAACGTTTACGTCTGCCCTTTATGCGTTGGAGGTGGAAGGCTACAATGTGTTCAGGAATGAGCAGAAACTCAATGCCGTATTGCTGGAGTCTCCGGTTTATGAAGATACCGATGTGACGGAGGGCGAAACGTATGAATACGCCGTGTCTATAGTATTCAATCTCGGCGAATCGATGGTTTGCGATCCGGTGAGCGTGACATACATAAACTCGGTAGATGATGAGACTTGCGGCATTGTGGTCAGGATTATGGGCAATACCATGACGGTGGAAACAGGAAAAGAGGAGAAAGTCACGGTCTATAAGGCTGACGGCAGCATAGTGGGCGATACATATACGGAAGGCAATGTGGCAGTGTTCCAACTCGAAAACGGGGTGTATGTGGTAAAAGTCGGCAATGAAGTGACAAAAGCGGTGATTTGAGAGTTATAACCTTTCCCGGCGGGATGCTTCCTGCCGGGAAAATAAAAAAATATATTATATGAACTGTAAATTACTTTTATCTGCGGCTGTGTTCCTGTTGGGGACATCGGCCATTGCGCAGGATTATTCAGTGAAAAGAAGTGTGCCTGGAGTGTTAGCCTTGGCTGAGTCGAATTCTGTGGTGTTGTCGTATGGCAGTGATCTGGCGGTTATGCAAGTGGGGATGGGCAGGGAAACTACCATTGCCGCGGCTTCGTATTATCCGGAAGACATGTTGGGCGTCTACAAGGGATGTACCATCGACAGCGTGCAGATAGCATTGTGGGATGATTGTACTGATGGAAAGATTCTTATATGGAACCAGCCTACAGACGAGACCCCGCTGTTTGAGCAGAACGTTGGCGACATGTCATACGGATGGGCGGTTTATAAGTTTGACAAACCTTTTGAAATAACCGGAGATGCCATCTTCGTGGGCTATGAAAACACAGGGCAGGATCAGGTGGCTTTGTCGGATGTGGCCTGTCCTAACAGCCTGTATCTGAGAAATTCGGACGGAAGCTGGTCTGACATGTACACTGCAAACGGCTGGAATGCATTGTGCCTCAGAGTGTTCATATCAGGCGATATGCCAGACAGGGAGATGGCGTTGAAGTCTGTGGAAGACATATATGTGCAGACAGGAAAAGAGTTTGCCGTCTCGGGAACAGTGGAAAATATGGTAACTACGGAAGTGACGGAATATGAGATAGTATGCGAGATAGACGGCGTGGAAAAAGCAAGGGAGACGTTTGCCACAACTCTCGGAGCGAACGGCAAGGAGGCATTCCGCCTTGCCGTTCCCGCCATAGACAGTGAAGGTAACCATACTGCGACAGTCTACATTGACAAGGTCAATGGAGAGGCTGACGCATCGCAGGCCAACAACAGTATGACTAAAGATTTTGAAGTGAAGGACTTGATGTTCGATCGCAAGGTGGTACTCGAAGAAGGTACCGGCACATGGTGCGGCTATTGCGTGAGGGGAATAGTGGGAATCAGGGAGATGAAAGCGTTGTATCCCGAAACATTCATACCTATAGCCGTGCACAATGGCGATGAAATGGCTGTCTCTGGTTATCAGACTATCATATCGCAATATATGTCATCAGGTCTGCCGGGCAGCGTCATGAACCGCAAATTGTCATTGGATCCTAACTTTGATGACATAAGGTCTGCTTTCCTTGATGAGTTACATCCGGTGGATGCCGGCATTGAGGCTGAGGCTGCATTTGTGGATGAAAGCAGAAACAGTATCAGTGTGAAAACCAAGACTACGTTCGGAATGTCGTATGATGATGCCAATTATAGGATAGCTGTAGTATTGCTTGAAAACGAGGTTGAGGGTTATTCCCAATCCAATTATTATTCCGGCGGCTCGCTTGGTGAAATGGGTGGCTTCGAGGATCTGCCCAGTAAGGTGGAGATGAACATGAATGAAGTGGCAAGAGGCATCTACAAGACTGCTACGGGTGTGCGCAACAGTGTGCCCGCGATAATAGAAAAAGGCGTGGCCTATGACTTTGAGTACACTATTACGGAAACTGAATATGAAGCTGCCGGGGTGCAGGATGATGCCAATATAGAGGTAGTCGTCATGTTGATAGATATGGATACGGAGGAGATAATCAATGCCGACAAGGTAAAGGTGGAAGCTCCCAAGTCGTTGCTCGACGGAAAGGCTGACGGATTGCGTGTCTATGCCGAAGACGGGAAAATCGTGGTTGAAGGCGATTATGACAACTTCACGGTGACTGACATTGCAGGCATGAGCCGCGTCAATGAGAATCTTGACAAAGGTGTCTATATCGTGGAAATATTCGACGATGGCCTGCGCATGGTCCGCAAGGTGGCGGTGAGATAATCGGTTGCGAAAAAAATGAAAGGTGCGCCCGGACAAAGGTCTTGGCGCACTTTTTATGCTTTTGGTTGAACGTTGCGGGCTGCCATATCGTGGAATTTGAGCTATGGGATGCAAAAAAAATGTCCGAAGTCTTTGCCGTTTAGATTTAATTTGTTTTATTTGCATTCAGATAATATAAGTAAAACCGAAAATAAATATACATCGCCTATTGATTGACATTACTCTATAAGAACAATTAAAATAAGAGATAATGGGGAACTTGAATGCGCTGAAGGATGAACAGCTGGTTATCCTTTATGCAGAAGGTGTCAATAGGGCATTCGATGTATTGCTCGACCGCTATAAAAACAAACTGTTTTCATATATAGTCTTTTCTGTGAAGAATAAAGAGGTGGCAGAAGACATATTCCAGGAAACTTTTGTAAAAGCTATCGTGACCATAAGGGGGAACAAATATTCCGAAACCGGACGTTTCTACCAATGGATTATGCGGATAGCACACAACCTGATCATAGACCATTTCAGAAACTTGCAAGGGGCAAACGTCCTGTCGAATGATGATGTGGATTATGACCTGCTGAACAATAGCGATTTGTGTGAAGACAACGTGGAGGATGTGCTTGTGAAAGAGCAGGTGCTGTGCGATGTGGTTTCGCTGGTGGAAAGGTTGCCGCAGTGCCAGAGGGAGATAATCAATTTGCGCTACTATCAGAACTTGTCGTTCAAGGAGATTGCCGACATTATGGGCATAAGTATCAATACGGCATTGGGACGTGTGAGATATGCGGTGATAAATCTGAGGAAAATGGTGGCGGCAAACAATATATCGCTTTCCGTCTGATGCATGCCTGCGTGGCATTGGTTTTTCTCGGCTTTTTTTGTGGAATGTATATAATAATATGTGTAATTGCACGTTATTGTTATGTATGGTGAAATAAAAAACGAAGCCTATGAAAAATGTTTACGCAGAGAAAATGAAAAATGAGGCAGGCGAGCGCAAATGCAAAAACAAGTCAGCAGATGAATTGTTGGTTTCCCCTCCGGAAAGCCTTATTTTGTTGCTAAAAGAATTTGCCCACTCTTATCATGCCGACAAATCTTTGTCGAAACAGTGCGGGAAGTTGGCCCTTAATTGAATCCGCAGAAAGCGGAAGTGAAAATTTACGAGTCACGCTCCGATTACGTATGATGCGCATATCGGAGCGTGACTTTGCTATATGCCTTTATCGCTTTTTGCTTGTCTTTTTGTCTCAAAGCATCAACTAATGTGCTCAGTCTTGCATGTGCTGTGCAATTTTGTCCCTGAAAATTTTAATTATAAAAATATATTAAGTAGCTTTGTGCGGAAGAAATGTTAATTGTAATAAAAGGTTTTTGTGAAAGGCAGATACCTTATTAATAAAAAAACAATATGGGTTTGAAAATTATAGTTTTGGCAAAACAGGTTCCGGACACGCGCAATGTGGGAAAAGACGCCATGAAAGCTGATGGCACGATAAACCGTGCCGCTCTTCCCGCCATCTTCAATCCGGAAGACCTAAATGCATTGGAGCAGGCTCTGAGGCTTAAAGATGTTTATCCCGGTACTACGGTTTCTATTCTGACGATGGGGCCGGGACGTGCTTCGGAAATCATTCGCGAAGGATTGTTCAGAGGGGCTGATTGCGGCTATCTGTTGACAGACAGGGCTTTCGCAGGAGCTGATACTTTGGCTACATCCTATGCCTTGTCGGTCGCAGTCAAGAAAATAGGCGATTTCGACCTTATCATCGGAGGCCGTCAGGCCATAGATGGCGATACTGCTCAGGTAGGACCGCAGGTGGCAGAGAAACTGGGAATACCTCAGGTTACTTATGTTGAGGAGATTCTGAAAGTGGAAAACGGAAAAGTGCTTGTGAAACGCCATATCGATGGAGGTGTGGAAACGGTGGAGGCACCCATGCCTTTGCTGCTCACTGTCAACGGGTCGGCTGCACCTTGTCGTCCGCGCAATGCAAAATTGCTGCAAAAATATAAATATGCCACATCGAAGAGCGAGAGGACAGAAGAGACAAAGCATCTTGAATTGCTCGAGACACGTCCATATCTCGATATCACGGAGTGGGGAGTGGCCGATGTAGATGGAGATGTCAAGCAGTGCGGCTTGTCAGGTTCGCCTACAAAAGTAAAGTCCATACAGAATATCGTGTTTATGGCTAAGGAATGCAAACAGCTGACCGGCAGCGATAACGATGTGGAAGATCTGATAAAAGAATTGTTGTCCAACCATACAATCGGCTAAGGAGTAAAGATATGAATAATGTATTTGTTTATTGTGAGATAGAAGGCACAACTGTTGCCGATGTCAGTCTGGAACTGTTGACAAAAGGACGTACCCTTGCCACTCAGTTGGGACGTAAACTTGAGGCTATAGCCATAGGCGCAAATCTGGATGGCGTGGAAAACCAGCTTTTCCCTTATGGCGTAGACAAGGTGCATGTGTTTGATGCGCCGGAACTTTATCCGTACACTTCTTTGCCGCATACATCCATTCTCGTGAATCTGTTTAAGGAAGAAAAACCGGAAATATGCCTTATGGGAGCAACTGTCATAGGCCGCGACTTGGGACCGAGAGTCTCGTCTTCATTGCGAAGCGGTTTGACGGCCGACTGCACCCAGTTGGAAATAGGAGACTACGAAGATAAAAAGAGCGGGAAGACTTATGAGAATCTGCTCTATCAGATTCGTCCGGCTTTCGGCGGCAATATAGTGGCGACTATTGTTAATCCGGAAAACCGTCCGCAAATGGCGACTGTCCGCGAAGGCGTGATGAAGAAAGAGATATTCGATGAGCATTATGAAGGAGAAGTCTGCCGTTATGATGTAAGGAAATATGTATCCGATGCCGATCTTGTCGTGAAGATTATAGAACGTCATGTCGAGAAAGCAAAGCACAATCTGAAAGGTGCTCCTATCGTAGTGGCCGGAGGCTATGGCATGGGTTCAAAAGAAAACTTCCAGATGCTGTTTGATCTGGCTAAGGAATTGCATGCGGAAGTTGGCGCAAGCCGTGCGGCAGTTGATGCCGGATTCTGCGAACACGACAGGCAGATTGGTCAAACAGGAGTTACAGTGAGGCCGAAGCTGTATATCGCTTGCGGCATATCGGGACAGATACAGCACATTGCCGGAATGCAGGATGCAGGCATTATCATCTCTATCAACAGTGATCCCAATGCTCCTATCAATACCATTGCCGACTATGTGATAAACGGAACTGTAGAGGATGTGATACCTAAGATGATTAAGTATTACAAACGTAATTCAAAATAATGTCTGTAGAATAAAATTTAGAAAGATGGCAAATTTTTATTTAGATACACCTGCTCTCAAATATCATCTCAATCACCCATTGATGAGGCGTATAGTAGAGCTTAAGGAACGTAATTTCAGGGATAAGGACAAGTATGACTATGCTCCGGTCGACTTTGAGGATGCTATGGACAGTTATTCTAAAGTTTTGGAGATAGTAGGTGAGATATGCGGTGACATAATAGCTCCCAATGCGGAAAGCGTGGACAAGGAAGGCGCTTCTTGCGGAGACGGACACGCCTATTATGCTGAAGGAACCAAGCAGAATCTTGATGCAGTAAGAAGTGCCGGACTTATGGGAGTAGCTATGCCGCGCAGATTTGGCGGATTGAATTTCCCGGTTGTGCCCTATATGATGGCGGCCGATATGGTGAGCCGCAGTGATGCCGGTTTTGAAAATCTGTGGGGACTTCAGGACTGTGCGGAAACATTGTATGAATTCGGCACGGAGGAACAATGTGCAAGATATATCACACGTGTATGTCAGGGTGAGACCATGTCAATGGACCTGACAGAGCCGGATGCAGGTTCCGATCTTCAGTCTGTGATGCTCAAGGCGACTTTCGATGAGAAAGAAAACTGCTGGAGGCTGAATGGTGTGAAACGTTTTATCACCAACGGCGATTCCGACATACATCTTGTATTGGCCCGTTCGGAGGAAGGTACAAGGGACGGACGCGGACTTTCCATGTTCATCTATGACAAGAGAAATGGTGGCGTGCTGGTAAGACGCATTGAAAACAAGATGGGTATCAAAGGTTCTCCTACCTGCGAGCTTGTATTCAAGGATGCCAAAGCAGAGCTTTGCGGTGAAAGACGTCTGGGACTTATAAAATATGTGATGGCATTGATGAACGGTGCGCGTCTCGGCATTGCAGCGCAGTCGGTGGGACTTTCTCAGGCTGCATACAATGAGGCTTTGGCTTATGCGCGCGACAGAAAACAGTTTGGCAAGGCTATCATCGAATTCCCGGCTGTATTTGAAATGTTGTCATTGATGAAAGCCAAACTTGATGCTTCACGCTCGTTGCTTTATGAGACTTCGAGATTCGTTGACGTGTACAAAGCTTTGGATGACATTGCCAAAGAGCGTAAACTTACTCCGGAAGAACGTCAGGAGCAAAGGAAATATTCCAAGATGGCCGACAGTTTCACTCCGCTCAGCAAAGGATTGGGCAGCGAGTTTGCCAATCAGAACACTTACGACTGTATCCAGATACACGGCGGATCGGGATTTATGAAAGATTATGCTTGCGAGAGGCTTTATCGCGATGCTCGTATCACTTCCATATATGAAGGTACCACACAGTTGCAGGTGATAGCCGCTATCCGCTATGTGACCACAGGCGCTTATCTTACTAAGATAAGGGAATATGAGTCGGAAGAAGTGAAGTGCGAACTTGCTTCTTTCAAGGAGAGGGTAAAACAGATGACAGACAAATATGCAGCAGCTGTGGATGCTGTAGTAAATGCAAAAGACCAGGAATATCTTGATTTCATGTCGAGACGCTTGGTTGAAATGGCCGGGTATATCATAATGTCGCATCTGATCCTTCGGGATGGAACGAAAGCGAGTGAATTGTTTGAGGATTCTGCAAAGGTCTTTGTGAGATATGCTGAGGCTGAAGTGGAAAAACATTGCTCGTTCATATCTTCGTTCAGACAAGAAGATTTGGCCGGTTACAGAAAATAAATTGTTTTCAATATCTTATAGACGATGCGGGTGGGAAGTCATCCGCATCGTTTTTTTATAAGTCCAGTTTCAGGGCATTGTCGTCTATGGTGAGTGTGAAACTTTTCCGGTGGTGTTCGGTTATGCCGCATTCCATGATGGCTCTCCGGTGCGCTTTCGTGGGATAGCCTTTGTTTTTGTCCCATCCGTATGCTGGGAACTGTTTTGCCAGATTGTTCATGTAGTCATCCCTGTAGGTTTTTGCCAGTATCGATGCGGCAGCTATCGACATGTATTTGCCATCGCCTTTCACTATAGTTTGGAAAGGAATATCCTTGTATGGTTTGAATCGGTTTCCGTCCACTATTATATGTTGCGGGGCAACGGACAGTCCATCCAGAGCCTTGTGCATGGCGGCAATGGATGCATTGAGTATGTTTATTTTGTCTATGTCCTGTTGATAAACGATGCCTATGGCGTAGGCGGTGGCGTTTTCCTCTATGGTTTTTCTCAATTGATAGCGCAACCTTTCAGATATTTTCTTCGAGTCGTTCAGTTCCTCGCACTCGAAACCGTGTGGCAGGATTACTGCTGCGGCGAAAACCGGTCCGGCCAGACATCCCCTGCCGGCTTCGTCACATCCGGCCTCTATACTGTCTTCTCTGAAACAATTATGTAACATGTATCATTCTTTCTTTTGGACAAAATCTTAAAATCTATCAAAAAAGTCTTATCTCTTGTGTTTTTTGATTATAAAAGATAAATCCTGATGCTAAATTAGAAAAAAATACTTACTTTTGCATTGAAAAACGAGGATTTTATGACAAAGTTAAGATTGGCAATGCTTATAATGGCTGTGTGTACTCTTATTTGCAGCTGTGCATCTTCTTCGCCGTGCAATTGCGGTTGATTTTGCCTGTCTTTGCAGAATGGAAAGATATCATTATCGATTATAAATTTAAATTAAGAAAAAATGGTAAAAGTAGGTATTAATGGATTTGGTCGTATCGGACGTTTTGTTTTCCGTGCGGCTCAGAAGAGAAACGACATTCAGATCGTAGGTATTAATGACCTTTGCCCGGTTGACTATCTTGCATATATGCTGAAGTATGACACTATGCATGGTGCATTTGACGGAACAATCGAAGCTGATGTTGAAAACAGCAAGCTGATAGTAAACGGGAAAGAGATTCGTGTCACTGCAGAAAAGAATCCGGCAGACCTCAAATGGAACGAAGTAGGTGCAGAATATGTTGTAGAATCTACAGGTCTGTTCCTTACTAAGGAAAAAGCTCAGGCACATATCCAGGCTGGTGCTAAATATGTGGTTATGTCAGCTCCTTCGAAAGACGATACTCCGATGTTCGTTTGCGGTGTAAATGAAAAAACATATGTAAAGGGAACACAGTTCGTTTCCAATGCTTCTTGTACTACAAACTGCTTGGCTCCTATAGCTAAGGTGTTGAACGACAAGTTCGGTATCGTTAACGGATTGATGACTACTGTTCACTCTACTACTGCTACTCAGAAGACTGTAGACGGTCCTTCCATGAAAGACTGGAGAGGCGGTCGTGCTGCTGCCGGCAACATCATCCCGTCTTCTACAGGTGCTGCTAAGGCTGTAGGTAAAGTTATTCCTGAATTGAACGGCAAGCTGACTGGTATCTCCATGCGTGTGCCTACTTTGGATGTTTCTGTAGTAGACCTGACTGTAAACTTGGCTAAGCCTGCTACTAAAGAAGCTATCTGCGCAGCAATGAAAGAAGCTTCCGAAGGCGAATTGAAGGGTGTGCTCGGCTACACTGAAGATGCAGTGGTTTCTTCCGACTTCTTGGGTTGCACGCTGACTTCTATCTTCGATGCAAATGCAGGTGTTTATCTGACCGATACTTTCGTTAAGGTCGTTTCATGGTATGACAATGAAATAGGATATTCCAACAAGGTATTGGATCTGATTGCCCACATGGCTAAGGTTAACGGATAATCATGTCATAAAATAAAGGCATAAAGGGGATGTTCTGACTGAGGAACGTCCCCTTTTTCTTTCTTTTTGTTTCGTTAATCGTTTTTTTTCCTGTAAAATAACTATATTTGCAAAAGACATAACTAACATAAATATAATTACAATTTATTATGGTTAACTACAAAGATTTGGGTCTTGTAAACACACGTGCCATGTTTGCAAAGGCCATCAAAGGCGGATATGCCATACCGGCATTCAATTTCAATAATATGGAGCAGCTTCAGGCCATTGTTCAGGCTGCGGTTGAGACTAAATCGCCTGTCATCCTTCAGGTGTCAAAAGGTGCGAGAAACTATGCAAACCAGACCCTGTTGCGTTATATGGCGGAAGGCGCAGTGGAATTTGCGAAGGAATTGGGATGCGAGAAACCGGAATTGGTGTTGCACCTTGATCACGGAGACTCTTTCGAGCTTTGCAAGAGCTGCGTAGACATGGGCTTCTCTTCTGTCATGATAGACGGTTCGCATCTGCCTTATGATGAGAACGTGGCTTTGACTAAGAAAGTCGTTGACTATGCTCATCAGTTTGATGTGACTGTAGAAGGTGAACTGGGTGTGCTGGCCGGAGTGGAAGATGAAGTCTGCGCAGAGCACCACACCTATACGAAACCTGAAGAAGTGGTGGATTTCGTTACCAAGACAGGTTGCGACAGCCTTGCCATCTCCATAGGAACATCGCACGGTGCATACAAGTTCAAACCGGAGCAGTGTACTGTAGATCCGAAGACAGGCAGACTGGTGCCTCCTCCGTTGGCATTCGATGTGCTCGATGGAGTCATGAAAGAATTGCCGGGATTCCCCATTGTGCTTCACGGCTCGTCTTCAGTGCCTCAGGAGTATGTGGATATGATCAACCAGTACGGCGGCAAGTTGGAAGCAGCCATAGGTATTCCGGAAGACGAACTCCGCAAAGCTGCCAAGTCGGCTGTATGTAAGATCAATATCGACTCCGACAGCAGACTCGCCATGACAGCTGCCATACGCAAGGTATTTGCAGAGAAACCGGCTGAGTTTGACCCGCGCAAATATCTCGGTCCTGCAAGAGACGAGATGAAGAAACTCTATATGCACAAGATTGTCAACGTGCTTGGCTCTGACGGAAAGTTGGGAGAATAATTATTGAGCATATTGCGATATAACAAAAAAAGGCGGAAGCCTCCGGGTTTCCGCCTTTTTTGTTATGCGTTGTGTGTCTCTTTATTTGAGCCTGTTGGTCTTGGTGTCGGGGAAGACCACCGTAGGTTTGAACTTTTTGGCTTCCTCGAAATCCATTATGGCATAAGACATTATTATGATGATGTCGTCCACCTGTACTTTTCTGGCCGCAGCCCCGTTCAGGCAGATGCATCCGCTGCCGCGTTCGCCCTTTATGACGTATGTCTCAAATCTCTCCCCGTTGTTGTTGTCTACGATGCTGACTTTCTCGCCCTCTATGATGTTGGCGGCATCCATGAGGTCTTCGTCTATCGTTATGCTCCCTATGTAGTTGAGATTGGCTTCGGTCACGTGCACGCAGTGCAGTTTCGATTTCAGGATTTCTATCATCATGTCATTCCTTGTATTTTATGTTGTCTATGAGACGGATGTTTCCGCAGAACACTGCTATGCAGCCCACGGCGAAATCCGTATCTTCCCAGTTCTTTATGTCTTGCAGGGTGTCGCCGTCTACGATGGTGAAGTATTCCGTCTTCAGCAGGGGGCTTTCGGCGATGAGCGATTCCACGTAACTTTTGGTCTCGTCCACAGTGTGTGTGTCGGCATATTTCTTGCTGGCAAACAGCGCTTTCGATATATTCACCGCCTGGCTTCTTTCTTCAGGCGAAAGCAGGCTGTTGCGGCTGCTCAGGGCAAGGCCGTCATCTTCTCTCTTTATGGGGCAGGCCTTTATCTCGATGTCATATCTCAGCTGGTGCACCATCTCTTTTATAATGGCTACCTGCTGGAAGTCTTTCTCTCCGAAATAGGCTCTGTCGGGGTTTACGGCGTCAAACAGTTTGGATACTATCTGCGCCACACCATTGAAGTGTCCGGGACGGCATTTGCCCTCCATCACCTTGTCGAGCGGAGAGAAGTCGAACACCCGTTTGTCTTCTTCCGGGTACATCTCCTCCACTGCAGGGGCGAATATGATGTCCACGCCTTTGCCTTCCAGCAGTTTGCAGTCGGCATCCAGAGTACGCGGATATTTCTCCAGGTCTTTTTTATCGTTGAATTGGGTCGGGTTCACGAATATGCTGACTACCGACACCTCATTTTCATTTACACATCGTTCGATGAGCGATACATGGCCGGCATGCAAGGCTCCCATAGTAGGCACGAAACCTACCTTGCGGTTTTCACCGAAAGAGTTCAACAAGTCTTTTAGCTCTTTTATTGTTTTAACGACAACCATAGCTATAATTATTTAAATGAAACGTTTTTGAAAAACTTTGCAAAAGAAGTAATTATTTGTCAAATGAGAAAATGAAAGGGGCATTAATGCTGCTTTGTTTTTAAAATAATTTTCCCCCTCCAGCATGTGTGCCGTAAGGGGGCGTTTGGGGATCGGCTCGGTCTTGCAGGAAGATGTGCGCCATCCTTGCCGAAGATGGCGTACATCCCGGGCGAAGATGGCGCACATCCCGGGCGGGCAGGGCAGACGGTTGTGCTGACAGCTGACCATTGGGCGGAGGACTTTATGTGGTTGTGGTGGACGGTGAAAGGTTTAAGGTGGCTGTGCCATGACCTCCCGCTTTCATGTAGTGAAGATATAATGTGTAAAAAGTATTGCTATCGAGGCTGTCTCAAAAAACTTTGAGATGGCCTCGTGCTATAGATGAATCATTGAAAGCCGTTATATCCTGTCTAGAGATTTGCCTTTTGTCTTGATTTTTATATTATCTTTGTCTCTGCATATATCGATATTAGAATGGAAAAGATAGACATGGAAGAGAAGGTTATCGGGATGTTGAAAACTGTGTTCGACCCTGAGATTCCTGTGAATATATATGATTTGGGACTGATTTACAAAATCGACATAGACGACAGTTTCAATGTGGATGTAGATATGACGCTGACTGCTCCCAACTGCCCTGCCGCCGACTTTATGGTGGAGGACGTGCGTCAGAAGCTCGAGTCGATAGAGGGAGTGGGCAATGTGGTTGTAAACCTGGTCTTTGAACCGGAATGGGACAAGGACATGATGAGCGAAGAAGCCAAACTGGAACTGGGCTTTCTCTAAAAACACAGAAGCTTATGAAAAAGATTTATTTCCTTTCCGATGCGCATTTGGGGTCGAGGGCGGTGAAGCACAGACGTACCAACGAGAGGCGTCTTGTCAATTTTCTCGACAGTATAAAGCATGAGGCTGAGGCCGTGTATCTGATGGGCGACATCTTCGACTATTGGTTTGAATACAAGAATGTGGTGCCTAAGGGTTATACTCGCTTGCTCGGCAAGATTTCGGAGTTGACCGACATGGGAGTGGAGGTGCATTTTTTCATAGGCAATCATGACATCTGGTGCAAGGATTATTTCGTGGAGGAGTGCGGCATGATAATGCATTTCGAACCGGTCACGGTGGAACTCCACGACAAAGTGTTTTTCCTGGCTCATGGCGATGGGCTGGGGGAGGAGAGTTACGGATTCAAATGTCTGCGGACTATCTTCCACAGTAAGACGTTGCGGAAAATGTTTTCGGCCATACATCCGCGCTGGACGGTGGAACTTGGGCTGGAATGGGCCAAACACAGCCGCATGAAGCGTCCCGATGGGAAAGAACCCGACTATATGGGTGAAAAAAAAGAGCCTTTGGTGGTGTTCACCAAAGACTACCTTTCGTCACATCCCGAAATCAATTATTTCATTTACGGGCACAGGCATATAATGCTTGACCTGATGCTCTCGCGTACTGCCAGGATTGTCATCTTGGGAGATTGGATAAAGGATTTCTCCTATGCTGTGTTCGATGGCAGCGAACTGCGTCTGGAGCAGTTCGTGGAGGGCGAGAGCAATGCCGCCGCATTGTCGGCGGATTAATCTCTGACAAGTTTCAGCAGTTCATTGCCTGTGCTGTCGCACAGCAGGAGATCGCCGTTGTCATCGAAAAGGAATGAACTGACCTTTGCCAGAACCGTCTTTATGGCATCTTCCGTTTCCATGCCTTCGCAGTACATTTGCGTCATGGCCAGGTCGCCGAACTTGATGCTGCGCTCATTGTCAGCCTCTCGGCTGAATGAACCGCTGCAAGTGTTGCAACCCAGATTGCCGTACACTTTGCTTGTCTCGGTTTCAAATGTCAGCATAGGTGTGTTCAGAGTCTCGCCTACAGGAGTGCTGTTGACGGAAACTATATACCATGCTCCGTTTATCTTGTCGAATGTATAAAAAGATTCTTTGTCGGTGAGCGAGAGTATTTCTTTCTCGTTGCTGTCTTTGAGAGTTACAGTCTTTTTGTTCCCGTTTTCTCTGTATTCGTATGAGTTTACCCTGCCTATTGCATCGATGATTTTGTTTTCCGTCTCTATGTCAGGACACATCATCCTTGTGGCGGCTACGGGGCCGAATGATATTTCACGGCCTTTGCCTAAAGTGATTTGCGAGTTAATGCGGTTGCAGCCGGCTTTTCCCGACAATTTTTTGTCTTCTGTCGTTATGTTCAGATAAGCTCTTCCGTTCAGGTCTACATTCTCATTGTCTACAGCTTCTACTATCCAAGTTCCGTTCAGGACTTTGGGTGATTCTGTCTGGCAGGATACGGCGAAAGACAACGCCGCTCCTGCACCGGTCATGATAAAAAAGTTTTTCAGTTTCATGATTTATTCTTTTTGTTTATGTGTTGGTATTTGCGACTGCAAATGTATCTTTTTCGTTTGAGCTGTGCAAACAGGTTGTCTTTTCAGCGTAGGTTTTCCGCTAAGAATCCGTATAGGCTGTGTGGATTTTCCGCTATGAAAGAAGGATGATATGCTTCGAGTTCGCTTCTGTCGCGGAAGCCCCACAACACTCCGCAGAAACGGACTCCGGCATTTATTCCTGTCTGCATGTCCACGCACGAGTCTCCCACATAGATGCAGTTTTCTTTTTTGCATCCGGCATGGCTTGTTATCTCGTCTATTATGTGCGGGTCGGGTTTTGTGGCAATGCCTTCTCGCTGCCCCATGACCGATGTGAAATCAGTGCCGGGAAAATATCTTCCGATCAGTTTGACTGTGGCTTCGTGATATTTGTTGGATGCTACAGCCATGAGTATTCCGTCTTGATGCAGCTTTTCCAACAGTTCTTTTATTCCGGCATAGGGAGCGGTATAGTCGGCATTGTGCAGGTTGTAATAGTCTGTGAATGCCGATTTGACTCTCCGGATGGTGATTTCATCGCGTGCGGTTTCGGGCAAAGCTCTTTCGATGAGTTTTGCTATCCCGTTGCCAGCAAATTTTTTGTAAGCATCTATGTCGTGTATAGGGAATCCGAATTCCGTCAAAGCATGATTGGCGCTTTCGGCCAGATCCTTTATGGTGTCGAGCAATGTGCCGTCCAGGTCGAATATTACGATTTTTTTGTCCATGCTTTGTATGTTGTTATAGGATAATGTTTTTCTGTTTCCCTTCAGTCCATGCTTTGAGATTGTCGAATACTATTCCGGCTCTTGCAATCATCGACTCTTTTGTGGCGAAAGCTATATGAGGAGTCAGGACCGTGTTTTCGTAATCGGCCAGCGGGCAATCGGCCAGCGGCGGCTCGCTGTCGAACACGTCTATGCCGGCAGCGGACAACTGTCCGTTTCTCAAAGCGTCTTCCAGTGCCTGCATGTCTGTCACCGGACCTCTGGCTGTATTTATGAGTATGGCTCCGCGTTTCATCATGCCTATTCTGTCTTTGTTCATCAGGTGTCGTGTTTCCGGTGTGAGCGGGCAGTGCAGCGATACGATGTCGGCCTGTCTCAACAGTTCCTCGAGTGAAACCATTTTTATGTATTCCGGTTCGTTGCCTTTGGTATGTCGTCTGTTGCCCAAAATGTTGCATCCGAATGCATGGCAAAGTTCGGCTGTCCGCATCCCTATAAGTCCTGTTCCTATTATCCCCACAGTCTTGCCTTTCAGTTCCGAGCCTATCAATCCGTCTTTTGTTCCATGATTGCGGCATCTTGTGTCGGTTTGCCTTACATTGCGCAGCAGTGAAATCATCATGCACAGAGCAAGTTCGGCTACGGCTTCGGTGGAATATCCCGATGCGTTGCTTACTTTTATACCCATTTGTCTTGCAGTTTCCAGGTCTACATGGTCTACTCCCGTAAATGCCACATCAATGAATCTG
The DNA here is from genome assembly GCA_018711405.1 of Candidatus Avibacteroides excrementipullorum. Lineage (GTDB taxonomy): Bacteria > Bacteroidota > Bacteroidia > Bacteroidales > Bacteroidaceae > Avibacteroides > Avibacteroides excrementipullorum. The sequence continues at coordinate 16,531 of DVIH01000016.1, forward strand.
AGATTTTTGCATTCCCTTATCACTTCTCCTTTCAGCGGCATGTTGGCTATGATTACGGCTTCGGCATCTCCGATTCTGTCAATGAGTGTCTTTGTATCTGTGTCTCTTTCATATTGCACGAATGTGTGTCCTGCATTCATTATGTCGGAGGCATATTTATGCATTATGTCGGGAGATATGCCTAAAGATTCCAATAATACGATTTTCATGATTATCCGGTTTTATGTATTTGTTGTTTTTTCGGTTTGTTCAGTTTTTCCGCCCGAGTATTGTTTCGTATTTGCCGCTGTGCAAGATTTCCAGAGCTTTTTGCAATGGGTCATTCATCGAGGCTATGATGCGCGAATATTCGTTCATGGTCCAGATATCTCTTGCTATAAGAGCTTTGAGTTGCAGTTTTATCAGCGGCATGGCTTCTGCCTTTAGCGTGTCGTTCACTGTTATGCCCTCCTTGACAGCGGCTTCTTCCATTGATTTTATTACGGCATCATCTATTTCAAATTTCTCCATGTATTCCTCAAAGTTTTTATAAGCTGTCTTCAGCTCGTCTCTGTGTGCGTCTATATATTTCACTGACGTGTCTATTAAGATGTTTTTGTTCATCATTTCCCTGTAGAGCGGTTTTACTTTTGTGGTGTCAAGCGGTACGAAGATATCGGGCATGATGCCTCCTCCGCCATATACGATTCTTTTCAGCCTCACTGTCTTGTATTTCAGCGAATCGGGGAAGTGTATACTGTCGGCTGAAGACATCTCTCCGTTATTATATCTGTTGATGAGGTCTTCGTCATATTCTTTTTTATCTTCGTATGATTTTTGTATGCATCGTCCTGAAGGGATGTAGTAGCGCGATACAGTCAGTTTTATCATGGAACTGTCGGGCAGGTCTATGGGTCTTTGCACCAATCCTTTTCCGAACGAACGGCGACCTATCACCACTCCTCTGTCCTGATCTTGTATGGCTCCGGCTGTAATCTCGCTTGCGGATGCTGAAAAATCATCGATAAGCACTACAAGTCTTTCTTTCTTCATGTATCCTCCCGAAGCAACGAATGAATAATCTTTGGAATGTTTGCCCTTGGTATAGACTATGGTGTCTCCTCTGCTGAGAAATTCGTTTACCACATCTACTGCTGCATTCAGGTAGCCTCCTCCGTTGCCTTGCAGGTCGAGGATCAGGTCTTTCATTCCCTTTTCCCGCAAGTTTCTGACTGCTTCATTGAACTCTTTGTGTGTCGTGGCTCCGAAACTGTCTATTTTTATGTAGCCTATGTGTGGAGCTGCCATGAATGAGGCATTTATGCTGTTCAGGGGGATTTTGTCTCTGACAATGCGGAATTGCAACGTGTCGTCTGCCCCTTTTCTCACCACCGAGACTTCCACAATTGTACCTTTCGGTCCTCTCAGCAATGACATGATTTGTTCCGTACTCATTTTCACTCCTGCTATGGTTGTGCCGTTGGCTGAAATGATTCTGTCACCGGCCTGAAGTCCGGCTTTCTCGGCAGGTCCTCCTGCTATGGTCTGAATGACAAACAGCGTATCGGCAGTCATGTTGAATTGTATGCCTACGCCCTCGAAGTTGCCGTTCAGTTGTTCGTTCATTTTCCTGACTTCTTCTGCCGTGGAGTAGGTGGAGTGCGGATCAAGCGTTTCAAGCATTCCTCTGATGGCGTTTTCCACAAGTTTTTCTTCGTCCACATCGTCCACGTAGAAATTGCTTATGGCATATTCTGCTATTTGCAGTTTCCGCAACAGGTTAATGTTCTGTGTGCTTGCCGATAAGGATGTGAGCATTAATATGATTGCCGATATTATTTTTTTCATTTTGTCTTTTGGCTTTATTCAAATGTCGAGTCTCATGCCTTCGGGTATGAGCATGGATATATCTTTGCCATAACTGAGCAATTCTCTGGCTATGGATGAACTTACGGAAGTCAGTTCCGGTTCTGTAAACAGCAGTATGGTCTCAATGCCCGACAGTCGTCTGTTTATGTCGGCTATGGTCTCTTCGTATTCAAAATCTCTTACGCATCTGATTCCTCTTATGATGAAACGCGCGTTGCTTTTTATGGCGAAATCGGTGGTCAGTCCATCGTATGCTTCGACAGATATGCGCGGTTCGTTCAGATACAGGTCTTTTATCATTGCCACTCTTTTGTCTACGGGGAAAAAACTTTTCTTGTTTTCGTTGACTCCTATGCCTATGATGATTTCATCCATGAAAGTCAAGGCTCTTCTGACTATGGAGTGGTGTCCTTTGGTAAACGGGTCGAAAGAGCCGGGAAATATGGCTTTGTTCATTTTCTTGTTATGATTGGTTTTATTGTTGTTCGTTTACTCTGTCCTCTTCTATTACGAGATTATTGATGATGAAATTTTGTCTTTCCATCGTGTTTTTTCCCATATAGAATTCGAGCAATTCTTTTACGGCATCATTTTTCCTCAGCGTCACTCTGTCCAGACGCATGTCTTTTCCTATGAAATGTTTGAATTCTTCGGCTGATATTTCGCCCAGACCTTTGAATCGTGTTATCTCCGGGTTGGGTTTCAGTTCTTCGATGGCTTTGCTTCTTTCTTCTTCAGTGTAGCAGTATATAGTCTTTGCGTTTTTCGTGCTTTTCTGAAAATTCCTTACTCTGAATAGCGGGGTCTGGAGTATGTAGACATGTCCTTTCTTTATAAGGTCGGGAAAGAATTGGAGGAAGAATGTGATGAGCAGCAGCCTGATGTGCATTCCATCGACATCGGCATCGGTCGCTATTATTATTTTGTTGTATCGCAGGCCTTCTATGCCATCTTCTATGTTAAGGGCTGCCTGTAACAGGTTGAATTCTTCGTTTTCATAGACTACTTTTTTTGTCAGGCCGTAGGAGTTGAGCGGCTTTCCTCTGAGAGAGAATACTGCCTGTGTGTTGACATCCCGGCATGTGGTGATGGAGCCGCTTGCCGAGTTCCCCTCGGTTATGAATATGCTTGTCTCTTCTTTCAGCTCATCGTTTTTAGATTCGTTCAGATGCAGGCGGCAGTCACGCAGCTTTTTATTGTTGAGGCTCACTTTCTTTGCTCTTTCCCTTGCCAGCTTGGTTACTCCGGCTATGGCCTTGCGCTCTTTTTCCGATTCTTGTATTTTCTGCAACATGAGGTTGGCTGTCTCAAGGTGCATGTGCAGGTAGTCATCAAGCTCTTTTTTTACGAAGTCTCCTACGTATTTGGCTATGGAAGGCCCGTTTTCCCACATGTCTTTGGAGCCGAGACGAGTTTTGGTTTGTGACTCGAATACCGGTTCTACTACTTTCAGGCTTATGGCGGCTACGAGTCCTGCCCTTATGTCGGAATATTCGAAATTTTTATTGAAATACTCTTTGACGGTTCTTGCCGCTACTTCTTTGAATGCGCTGAGATGCGTACCCCCTTGCGTGGTGTTCTGGCCGTTTACGAAAGAGTAATACTCTTCTCCGTATTGGTTGACATGTGTGAGCGCTATTTCTATGTCTTCTCCTTTCAGATGTATTATGGGATATAGCGGCTCGTTGGTCATATAGTCGTTGAGCAGGTCGCTGAGTCCGTTGCGCGATGTATATTTTTTCCCGTTGAAAATGATTGTCAGGCCGCAATTGAGATAGACATAGTTCTTTATTAATTGTTCTATGTATTCTTCTTTGTATTGGTAATTGTTGAAAAGGCTTTCATCGGGGATGAATTCGGTCTTTGTGCCGTTTGGCTCTGTTGTTTCGGTTATTTCCTTTTCTTCTATCAGGTTTCCTTTCGAGAATACGGCTTCCTTGCACAGTCCGTCGCGCACGCTTGTAATGCGGAACATTTCCGACAACGCGTTTACCGCTTTGAGTCCCACGCCGTTCAAACCTACCGATTTCTTGTAATTGATGGTGTCGTATTTTGCTCCGGTGTTCATCTCTGAAGACGCTTTGACAAGGCTGTTCAGCGGTATGCCACGCCCGTGATCTCTGACTTCGGCTTTCCGGCTGTCGATGTTGACTTCTATGGTTTTTCCATATCCCATCGCATATTCGTCTATGGAGTTGTCTATGACTTCTTTCAGCAATACGTATATGCCGTCTTCCGGGTGAGTGCCGTCTCCGAGCTTTCCTATATACATGCCTGGACGTCTCCTGATGTGTACGTTCCACTCCAGGGTTCTCATGCTCTCATCCGTATATGTAGAGTTTTGCGCGATAAGGTCTTCCATGCAATTGTCTAAAATTAAAAAATGTGATAAGTTTCTCCGTCTGCAAAGATACGGATAAAAAACAAGAAAGGTTTTATACTAATGCGGCAATCATTTCGTAAAGGAAATAAAGGCACAGTATTATTTTCAGGAATGTGCCTGTGATGAATCCCAAAAAGGCTCCGAAACCTGCTTTCATGGCTTTTTCCATGCCGGCTCCTCCTATGAGTTCGCCTGCTACGGCTCCCAGAAAAGGAAACAGGATGATGCCTATGGGCGATGCGAATATTCCCACCACCGTGCCTATCATGCATCCGCGTGAACCGTATTTAGTGCCGCCGAATTTTTTCGTCCCTATGGCAGGGATTACAAAGTCGAGGATTGTTATGATGATTACGGCCACAGCTCCGATGATGAGCGATGTGCCCGACAGGGTTGCCGTATCGGTGAAATGCAGCAAGAGCAGTGCGGCATAGGCCAAAGGCGGTCCCGGCAGCATGGGCAGGATGCTTCCGGCTATGGCGAGGATGATGCAGATTGAACTTAAAATGATTATCAGTGTTGACATCTTTCTGCTTTTGTGAAAGTTATTCGTTTGGTTGTTGTTCTTCTTTCAGACGCTTTGTCTCCATCCAGTTTCTGTAAGTTTTTATCAGGTTCTTCAGTCCGGGCGCTTTCATGTTGTCATGATAGATTATGGCCGAACATAGGTCGAGCAGGTCTTTCGCTTCTTCCTGCGGGCATGAAGTGAGTATGGAACGCACATTCATTTTCAGTTTGTCCAACGTGTCTTCTCCTACTATTCCATTGCTGTCGGCCAGGTCTTCGAGCAGTGAATATTTTTTCAAGGTTTCCAGATTATGTTCGTCCACTTCTATGTGGCGTGTCCCTGTCTTGTTGGTCTGGATGAGATATTTGGTCATATTTCTTTTTATATATTGGTTGTCGTTATGCAAAGATATATTTTATTTATGTAGATTTGCAGGTTGAATTTTTGATTTTGATATTTTAATAGTTCTATACTGATGCGTATGAATGGTGATTTTGCCGATCCGGCTCTGTGGCGCGATGATGTGCGCGAGGCAGTGCGTGTGATGAACGAAGGCGGCGTGATACTTTATCCCACCGATACGATATGGGGCATTGGTTGCGATGCCACCAATGTGGAAGCGGTGGAACGTGTGTATGAGATAAAAAAGCGTTCAGACAGTAAGGCTCTTATCGTACTTGTCGATTCGGAGGCGAAAGTGCAGTCGTATGTGGAAGATGTGCCAGAAGTGGCATGGGATCTGGTTGAACTGTCAGAGAAACCGTTGACAATCATCTATGACAAGGCAAAGTTTCTTGCACCGAATCTTTTGGCAGAAGACGGTTCGGTAGCGATAAGGATAACGCGGGAACCTTTTTCCAAAGAACTGTGCATGAGGTTCAAGAGGCCGGTCGTATCGACATCGGCAAACGTAAGCGGGATGCCTGCTCCTAAATGTTTTGCCGACATAAGCGAAGACATAATTTCGTCTGTGGATTATGTGGTGAATTATCGCAGGGATGACAGCAGGCAGGCATCGGCTTCGAGCATAATAAAACTCGGAGCTTCGGGCGAAGTGAAAATCATAAGGGAATAAACGGCATGTCGGCTATGGCGGGAAATGTTATCAGAAAAAGACTGTTGCGCAACAATTACCTGTTGTGCGATTTCATCGTATCGTTTCTCGTATGGCTTGCCGTCAACATCTACAGGTTTTATCAGGTGGGATACCTGTCGTTTTCTTCCATCGACAGTTATATGTTCAGCCGCAAGGTGCTGTTCGGGCAGCTTGTCATTCCTCTCATCTGGCTTGTCGTTTACTATTATTCGGGCTATTATAACAGTCCCCTCATGAAGTCCCGCCTGTCGGAATTGTCCAAGACTTTCTTTTCTACAGTTGTGGGCAGTCTGCTGATATTTTTTGTATTGATGATCAACGACCTGCCGAGAGATTATAAGATTTATTACAAACTGCTGTTCATGATGTTTGTCACTCAGTTCTTTTGCATTTATGTGGTAAGGGCTTTCATGACAGGAGTGATAACGAGAAAGATACACGGCAGACAGATCGGAATAAATACATTGGTGATAGGGGCAGGGCGGAGAGCCGTGAAGCTGACAGAGGAGCTTGACAGCATGAAATTGTCGATGGGCTTTTTCATAAAAGGCTGCATAGATATGGGAGATTGCCCTGTGGCGGAAAATGCAAAAGTATTGGGATGCAAGAGCGACTTGGAGAAGATAATAAAAGATCAGAATATCAAGGAGATTATTCTTGCGCCGGAGCAAGAGACCGATGAGACGGTGTTGGCCTATATCAGGGCATTGTATCGTTTCGGGCTTCCCATAAAAATGTCGGTAAGCAGTTTCTTGCTTACCAAAAGTGTCAGGATGAGCACTATTTACGCTTCTCCCATGATAGACATCAATAAGGACAATATGCCCGAAGGGCAGAAAAACATAAAAAACACGTTCGACAGGCTTGCCGCAGCTTTGTTTCTGGTGCTTTTCTCTCCGCTTTATCTTTATCTGGCCTGGAGGGTGAAGAGAGACTCTCCCGGCGGCATCTTTTATCGACAGGAGCGTCTCGGCCTGCATGGAAAGCCTTTCACCATATATAAGTTCAGGACCATGAGGCAGGATGCGGAGGCTTCCGGCCCGGCATTGTCTTCAGAGAACGATCCGCGCATAACTCCTTTCGGCCATGTCATGCGCAAATACAGGTTCGATGAATTGCCGCAATTCTGGAATGTACTCAAAGGCGACATGTCGCTTGTCGGCCCGCGTCCGGAACGGAGCTTCTATGCCGAGCAGATAATGGAGAAAGCTCCTTTTTACTGCCAGGTCTATACCGTGAAACCGGGCATAACATCATGGGGCATGGTGAAATACGGTTATGCGAAGACTGTAGACCAGATGACAGAACGATTGAAATATGACATAATATATTTGGACAACAGGTCGTTGTTCATCGACATAAAGATACTTATATATACGGTAAGGACGATTGTCACCGGCAAGGGCATATAGTGCAGGCGTGGCCGTGCATTGCGTCTGAACGTCATACGGGTTTTGAATATGGAGGATATTGATATAAACATTTACAAAAATCATCGTTTCGGCAAGGTAATAACCTGGTGTGAGAAACATATCACCGAAAGGAATCTTTTGCTCATTCTCAGTTTTGTGATAGGCTTGCTCACGGCTTTTGCCGGACTTGTGCTCAAATGGCTGATACATTTCATACAGGGTTTTCTGACTGATAATTTTGACAAGACGGGAGCCAATTGGCTTTATCTGCTTTATCCGGTGATAGGCATTTTCCTGACAGGCCTTTTCGTGCGGTTCTTCGTAAGGGACGACATCAGTCACGGCATAACGAAAATACTTTATGCCATTTCGCGCAGGAAAAGCCGCATAAAGCGACACAACATGTGGTCATCGGTCATAGCCAGCGGCATAACCATAGGTTTCGGCGGTTCTGTAGGAGCTGAGGCACCTATTGTACTGACCGGCTCGGCCATAGGCTCCAATCTCGGCAGCCTTTTCAGGCTCGACAGCAAGCGGCTCATGCTGCTTGTGGGGTGCGGTGCGGCCGGAGCCATATCGGGTGTGTTCAAGGCGCCTATTGCGGGACTGGTCTTTACCCTTGAGGTGCTTATGATAGATCTAACTATGGCCTATCTGCTCCCGCTGCTCATATCGTGTGTCACGGCAGCTGCCGTGACTTATGCCTTTACGGGGTTCGAGGCCATGTTTCAGTTTCATCAGGACAATCAGTTCTTGCTGGAGCGTATCCCCTATGTGTTGGTGCTCGGCATACTTTGCGGACTGCTGTCGCTCTATTTCACCCGTGCCATGAACTGGTGCGAGAACATATTCCGGAGTTTTTCAAGCCCTTATGCCAAACTGCTGCTTGGCGGAACCATGCTGAGCGTGCTGATTTTCCTGTTTCCGCCTCTCTATGGCGAGGGCTACGACAGTATCAATCTGCTGCTGAACGGCTCGGGCGGAGATGCATGGAATTCCGTGCTTGCCAACTCCGTGTTTTACGGGCATGAGAATCTGCTTGTGCTCTATCTGTTTCTTATAGTGCTGACCAAAGTGTTTGCCACGAGTGCAACCAACGGCGGAGGCGGTTGCGGCGGAACTTTTGCTCCGAGCCTTTTCGTGGGGTGCATGGGCGGATTCGTATTTGCATATTTCCTCAACGAGGCCGGATTCTCGTCATGGCTTCCTGAAAAGAACTTTGCCCTCTATGGCATGGCGGGCGTCATGTCGGGGGTGATGCATGCGCCTCTGACAGGCATATTCCTCATAGCTGAACTGACGGGAGGATACGACCTGTTTTTCCCGCTGATGCTGGTGTCTGTAAGTTCCTATTTCACCATTATGGCGTTTGAGCCGCACAGCATCTATTCCATGCGTCTGGCCAAGAGAGGGGAATTGCTCACGCACCACAAGGACAGGTCGGTGCTTACGTTGCTGAGCGTGGACAATCTGATAGAAAACGATTTCAAGGAAGTGTCGCCCGATATGGATTTGGGCGAGATGGTCAAAGTCATAGCATCGTCCAGCAGAAACATGTTTCCGGTGGTGGATGAAGACAGGAAACTGTTGGGACTTGTCATGCTCGATGACATAAGGAACATAATGTTCCGCCAGGAACTTTACCACCGGTTCAAGGTGAGCCGCTTCATGACGGCTCCTCCTGCCCGGCTCACTACCTCGTGGCCTATGGAAAGGGTGATGATAGCGTTTGATGATACCCGCATGTGGAACCTGCCGGTAGTGGACGATGACGGACATTATCTCGGATTCGTATCGAAGTCGCGCATATTGAATTCCTACAGGGATGTGCTTGTGAAATATTCTGAAGAATGACATTTTTACGGTAAAAGAGTTTGTTATGGATAAAAAAGATTTGAAGATTGTCTACATGGGTACTCCCGATTTTGCTGTGGAGAGCCTGAAGAGACTGGTGGAGGGCGGATACAACGTGGCGGCTGTGGTCACCATGCCCGACAAGCCTGCGGGCAGAGGGCGCAAGGTGGTGCCGTCTGCGGTGAAAGTCTATGCCACGCAGGCGGGGCTGAAAGTGTTGCAGCCCGAACGCCTGAAAGACGAGAGCTTCATAGACGAGCTGAAGGGTATCGGCGCTGATTTGCAGATTGTGGTGGCTTTCAGAATGTTGCCCGAAGTGGTATGGAACATGCCACGGCTCGGCACGTTCAATCTGCACGCTTCGTTGTTGCCTCAATACAGGGGAGCTGCTCCCATAAACTGGAGCATTATCAACGGCGACAAGGAGACCGGTGTCACCACTTTCTTTCTGAAACATGAGATAGACACCGGCGAGATAATAGACCGGGTGGCCATACCCATAGGCGATGACGATGATGCCGGCACGGTGCACGACAGGCTCATGATGCTCGGAGCCGACCTTGTGGTCAGGACTGTGGACAGGATACTGGAAGGGCATGTGGAGACACGTCCGCAAGAGGCTTTGGCTGACGGAGAGACCTTGCGCCCTGCACCAAAGATATTCAAGGACACCTGCCATATAGATTGGCACGATGCGGCTGAAAACATCCGCAACCTGGTGCGCGGACTTTCGCCCTATCCGTGCGCGTGGGGCGAACTGCACGTGGAGGGGAAAGAACCGCTTGCCGTGAAAATATATGCCGTGCGCAAGTCGCCGGAGCGGTGCGATGCCCCGTGCGGCACGGTCGATACAGACGGCAAGACATATCTGCGCGTGGCTGCGGCCAACGGCTGGGTGGAGATAGTCTCGCTACAGCTGCCCGGCAAAAAGCGCATGACGGCGGAAGAACTGTTGCGCGGACATAAGCTGGACGGCGGATATTTCAGCTGATTCCATATACTGCGTCGTCCTCCGCCCGGGATGTACGCCATCTTCACCCAGTACCGAGCCGATACCTGCCCGACACCGAGCCGATCTTTGCCGATGATCGGCTCGATCTTTTTCGGGGGTGTTTATGAGAGCAGCCATTTCCATGCCGGGACGATTTTTATCTTTCTTCCGTCAGCCGTCAGTTCGTCTTCTTCGTCGGCAGTCACTATGGTCAGGTCGTTGCATTTTGTTTGTTCTGCTGCTTCTGTCAGCCCGTCTATTTCTCTCCTGCGCGTAGTCTCGTCGCTCATTTCCCATGTCACTTGTATCAGTCTGACTATAGTGTCTTCATGCTGTATCGCGAAGTCGCATTCTTTGTTTCCTTGATAGTAGCAGATTTTTTCATTCGGTTTTCTGTTGCGCTTCAGGTGCAGGAATACGGCGTTTTCCAGCAGTTTCCCGTCATCTCCGCTTTGCGGCAGGAGTATGGCGTTGCGCATGCCGTTGTCTATGCAGTAGTATTTGCATGGGGCATTGTTTTCTTTGACAAGCGATTTTTCATATTTCGGCACTTTGAAAAACATGAATATCTCGCACACATATTCTGCCAGTTCGTATATCTTGTCTTTCCCTATTTTTTGCCCTTGCGATTTGATGTCGTTATATATGCTGTTTATGGAAGTCGGTTTTGTGAGGTTTGCCATCAGCCGTTTGAGGAAATAGCGTATGACTTCATGGTTTGTCAGGCCGTAATGCTCTATCAGGTCTCTGAAAAGCATGGTGTTGAAATATCCTTGCAATTTCCTCTCTTTCATCGACTTTTCGGTCATCAGCACTATTTCGGGGAATGAGCTTGAGCGGTAGAATTCATTGAAAGCGTTTTTCAATATGGCTTTTCCGGCTTCGGTGAAATATTCTGTAGGTATATTCTTGAATCGGCAGAATTCATGGAAAGAAAGCGGAAAGGCTTCATATTCCAGAGGCCATCCTCTCAGTGCTGATGATAATTCGCCCGAGAG
>DVIH01000017.1 GCA_018711405.1 Candidatus Avibacteroides excrementipullorum
TTAATCTAAGAACAGAAATTGATAAACTAAAATCATTATGTAATATCTTTTAATATTTTTCCGTATCTTTGTTGCGGAAACCTTCACGCAACCTAGTGCAAAATATTGCAAGCCTCCGGTGGAGCAATAGCGGGAGATTACTTCTTTAGCTAAAATATACATCAAAGATATTCAGCCACTTATCGTTAGATTACGATTCCTGGTGGCACCACAATCCACTTCAGACTCAGTTCTGAAGTGGATTTTTTATTAAGCGGAATTTCATTATTGGTAGTCGCAAGACACAATGGATAAGGTTCTTTTGTTGAGTCCGACAAGGACACGGGACTCATTAAGTCGAAAATGGGCGAGTGTACATTTTTTGAAGGTTTCATCAAACGAGTGTACCGAAATGCACACTTAGCACCCTGTCAAAATCAACTCATGGGGTTCATCATCTTCTGTCAAACTCAATTAAAGAACGATTATGGTGAAACTAAAATTCATTGTTCTTGATGGTGTGCCGGCTTTGCGCATATCGGAAAACAAGGCTCGCTACTACAAAAGAGTCACGCATCTGCTCAAAGGAAAGCCAAATCTTGAAAAGCACTGGGTGAAAGTTGAGAAAAAGAAAGTAATATATCAATAATGAGGGTACACATTTTGCAATCTGCACCCTCATTCTTTTTAGCAGAATCCCAACTAAATCTTCGGATTGGAATCCACTTTATGATTTTATGATAAAATATAAAATACTGCTATAGTCCGTTTTCTTCCAGCAATACTGTCTTGCGGTGCTTGAGTACTTCGGCATCAATATAGAAGATTGTCTCTTCGGCCAGATTGTTGATGTGGTCTCCGGCACGCTCCAGCTTGCGGAATATTCCTGCCACCTCCAGACAGAGCCTGATGGAATCCTGATGTTCGGCCGCATAGGTTGCAAGTTTGTCTATAGCCTGTTTGTTGAGGACATCGAGTGTCTCATCCTTGTCAAAAATAGTTTTTGCCAATGTTATATCATGCTTCTGCAAGGCATCATAAGTGCTGCTGAGCATCTGCAACACTGTGTCGAACATGTCCTGCAACTGCAATTCGGCAAAAAGTGTTTTATCTTCCGGCTTTAATTCCGTACGCAGCAGGAAACGGGCAATGCTGTCGGCATAGTCGCCGATGCGTTCCAGATTGGTATTTATCTTCAGCATGGCAAGGGCAAAACGCAGGTCTATGGCCACAGGGTTGTAGAGAGCTATGAAATCTTCTATGTCGCTGTCGATCTTCAGTTCAAAGGCGTTGACACGTTTCTCGCGCGAGATGACCTTGTCGGCAAGGTCGAGGTCTATATTCAACAATGATTTGTAGGCATTGTCCAACTGCTGATAGACCAATGTCCACATGTCATTTACTTCCGTCTTGATGTTAACAAGTTCGTTTTCTACGAATTTCACCATAATCAGTCATATTAATAATTAATAAAAGGGAATGCCGCAGGCCGTACAAATTTACATTTGTCCGCCGATCAGCCGAAACGTCCCGTAATATAATTTTGCGTAGCTTCTTTGTCCGGGCTGGTGAATATCTTTTTAGTCTCTCCGTATTCCACCATCTCGCCCATATAGAAAAATGCCGTCTTATTGCTTACTCTGGCAGCCTGCTGCATGCTATGGGTGACAATGACCACAGTGGTCTGCTCGCTCAATTCGCAGATAAGCTCCTCTATCTTTGCCGTAGATATGGGGTCGAGCGCGGAAGCAGGTTCATCCATAAGCAAGACAGACGGCTCCACAGCCATGGCGCGCGCTATACAGAGACGTTGCTGCTGCCCGCCGGAGAGGTCGTATGCCGATGCTTTCAGCTTGTCTTTCACTTCATTCCACAAGGCAGCACCTTTCAGCGCAGTTTCCACACGCTCTGCTATGAAATCCTTGTCTTTGATGCCATTCACGCGCAACCCGTAGGCCACATTCTCGAATATGCTTTTCGGGAAAGGGTTCGGACGCTGAAACACCATCCCCACATTCTTGCGCAAGATGTCCACATTGACCGACGGGGCATAGATGTCCCTGCCGTCTATGAGGATTTCACCGGTCAGGCGCGTGCCGGGTATCAGGTCGTTCATACGGTTGAACAGGCGCAGGAAAGTCGATTTACCGCATCCCGACGGACCGATGAAAGCCACGACCTCATTGTTGGGTATGGTGATATTGATGCCTTTCAACGCATGGAAATCGCCATAATAGAAGTCTACATTCTTAGCTTCAATCTTATTCATACAAATAGTGATGAGATTGGGTTATTTTGATTTTAGTTTGTTCTCGAAATATTTGCGCACCCCGTTTGCCAGCAGATTCATCATCAGGACTATCACTATAAGGACAAATGCCGTGCCATAGGCAATGGGTGTCTGCGCCTCGATGTCGGTGCCGCTGGTAGCTATGACATACAGGTGATAGGGCAAAGCCATGCATTGGTCGAATATGCTGCCCGGCAATTTCGGCAGGAAATAGGCCGCGCAGGTGAACAGGATGGGAGCCGTCTCGCCCGACACACGTCCCAACGAAAGGATGAGACCGGTGATGACACGCGGCATGGCCATAGGCAGCAGCACCCTCCAGATGGTCTGTATCTTGGTCGCGCCCAAAGCCAAACTCCCCTCACGGTAGCTGTTGGGGATGTCTTTGAAAGCCTCCTCCGTAGTACGGATGACAATGGGCAGAGCCAGCAGCCCCAAAGTCAGAGAACCGGCCAGGATGCTGTCGCCGAAATCCAAATAATTGACAAAAAACGCCATGCCGAACAGTCCGAACACTATGGATGGGATTCCGGCGAGATTGTTAGTCATGGTGCGGATGAAATTGACGAGCCGTCCTTTTGGCGCATATTCATTCATGTAAATGCCGCTCATCACGCCCACCGGAAAAGAAAACACCGCGCTCCCTATCATCAGGCAGAACGTGCCGACTATGGCAGGCCAGATGCCCCCTTTGGTCATGCCGTCGGCAGGAGCCTGTGTCAGGAAATCCCAATTGATGACGCTTATACCTTTCACGATGATGAATCCCAATATGTAGAACAGCACCAACGCGATGAAATAGCTCAACAGGCGGAAACACACGAACACGGCTTTCTGCATGCCGCGTTTGCGATTCATATACTTAGCATCTATCTCTACTGCCATAATCTTTATTTTTTTAATTTATTGCGCGAAGAAACGATTTCCACGCACGAATTGATGAGCAAGGTTATGAAGAAAAGGATTACGCCCAACAGGAACAACGACTGATAGTGCGCTCCTCCCGCCGGAGCTTCTCCAAGTTCGGCTGCGATTGTGGCCGGAATGGTGCGCAGCGGTTCCAATATGCTGGTGGGGATGACAGCCGCATTGCCGGTCACCATCAGCACAGCCATAGTCTCGCCTATGGCACGCCCTATGCCGAGCACTATGCCCGAAGTTATGCCCGATATGGAAAAGGGGATAACCACTTTGTATATGGTCTGCCAGCGCGTGGCGCCGAGCGCAAGGCTCGCCTCGCGCATATTGCGCGGGCAACTGCGCATGGCATCTTCGCCCACCGTAATGATAGTGGGCAGAGCCATTATAGCGAGCACCAGGCTGCCCGCCAAGCCGGATTCGCCCACAGGCAAGTTGAATGTCTGTTGCAGGAACGGCACGATGACAGCCAGTCCGAAGAAACCGTAAACCACCGACGGTATGCCGTTGAGCAACTCTATCACAGGTTTCAGAAATTTGCGTGTCCTCTCGTCGGCCACTTCGGCAAGATAGATGGAGATGGCCAGCCCGAAAGGCAATGCTATGAGTATGGCAAAGAAGCTCACCCACAGCGTGCCTCCTATGAGGGGCAGTATGCCGAATATGGGAGATGGCGTTGCCGTGGGAAACCACTCATCGCCCAGCAATACTTCTTTCACCGAGATGTCCTTGTCTTCTATGAAGTTAATGCCGTCCTGGCCCTCTATCAGGACTTCCGGCACAAAGGCTATTATGCCCGGATTGCCGCAGATCTGTTCGGCTATTTTGTCGCCGGCATATTCGTATTCGGAGCCAAGCTCCTCTTCGGTGTAATATTTGTCCAGGTCTTCCAGACGGAACACTGTGATAGGCATGTCATCTCCGCCCACTTCCTGCCAGTTGGTTATTTCCTCATCGAAGATGTTTTTGATTTGCTGCGCAGTGAGTTCCTCCACCTCATTCCGCTCATTAAGAGCCAGCACATATCCGTCATCCACAATAGGATTGTCAAACAGCCCTACGGCTTCCTTGAACAGGAAACCGATGATGAGAAGGATTACTGCGCTTGTAGTAAATCCGCTTACGGTAAGTATATACCGCGCTATCCTGTCAATCAGCTTTTTCATTGCAATGGTATGTTTACATTATTCTCAACGCGGGATAAAACCCAGTTCCAAAGTCTTCTTCTGTCCTTCGGGCGAAGCTATGAAGTCTATGAAAGGCATGACTTTGCTCTCGTTTTTCTTGTCGTAATAGTAATAGAGCGGGCGCACTATGGGATATTCCTTTTTCATGGCCGTCTCCACCGATGGGCTGACATAGTTCGCGCCCCCGTCGTATGAGACCGCTACTGCCTTGACATAAGGGTTGAGATAGGCCAGCCCCACATATCCTATGGCTCCTTTGGTCTGCCGCACCGATTGGATAATGGCTCCTGTGGCAGGCATGGACAGGATGCTGCTCATGTAGTTTTTGTTGTGCAGCACGCTTTCCTTGAAAAACTCATAGGTGCCCGAAGAAGTCTCGCGCGAATAGACCACGATACGCGCATCCTCCCCGCCCACTTCTTTCCAGTTGGTTATCTTTCCGCGAAAGATGCCTTCCAACTGTTCCCGTGTCAACCGTCCTACAGGGTTCTCCGGATTGACTATCACGGCCAGAGCATCGTAAGCCACAATCACCTCGCAAGGCTCATGCTTCGACTGTTTCATTTTCATCTTCTCGCCGAATTTGATGCGGCGCGAGGCCATAGCCAAGTCGGTAGTGCCGTCGAGCAAGGCTGATATGCCCACACCGCTGCCGCCTCCTGTCACAGTGACCATTGCAGAGGGGTTGCGCTTCATATACATTTCCGACAGCTCCTGTGTCAGCGGCAGCACCGTATCGCTCCCTTTTATGCGCTGGGCGGCAAGCATGGCCGGCATACACAGACATAAAGCGAACAAAAACGAAGGAATCAGTTTCTTCATAATCCGACAAACAATCTTTTACTTTTAGAAATTCACAGCGCAAAATTAGCATGAACACTCCGCACGTCCGGTTACAAAAATGTTACATCTTTATGACATTTATATTTCCCATCAAAAAGCAGGCCGCCGAGAGCTTGTGAAACGGCCGCCGGGGATGTGCGCCATCTTCCCCCGACATGTGCGCCATCCCAGGCGAAGATGGCGCACATCCTTGCCCGACACCGAGCCGATCCCCAGCGGGGGTATTCCGGCGAGTCGTTCCGGCCTGTAATAGAGGTTGCAGAATCCGTAAAATGTCTACCGCAGGAAACGTTATTTATAGCGACATTTGCAGCCGAATGAAAAAGTATTAATGCAACATCTATCCATTATGACACTCAATGAATTTCTAAAACATGCAAATGCGCGACTCCCGCTGGACACGCCGGAAATCCACCGCTTCATGGACGAAATGAGCGAGGAAGCAAGGCGCGTGACATTTGAGATCAACAACGCATACCACACGCAAGAGGAACTGAGAGAACTGTTTTCCCGTCTGCTGGGCAAGCCGGTGGACGAGACATTCAAATCGTTTCCGCCATTCTACACCGACTTCGGCAAAAACATCACGATAGGCAGGCACGTGTTCATCAACGCATGTTGCCACTTCCAGGATCACGGCGGCGTGACCATAGGCGACGGATGCCTCATAGGGCACAACGTGGTGTTTGCCACGCTCGACCATGATTTCAAGCCGGAGAAACGCGCCGTCATGCATTCCGCGCCCATAGTGCTGGGCAAAAATGTATGGGTGGGTTCCAATTCCACCATACTGAAAGGGGTGACCATAGGCGACGGAGCCATAATAGCAGCCGGTTCGGTAGTGACAAAAGACGTTGCGCCACGCACCATAGCGGGCGGCATCCCGGCAAAATTCATACGCAAGATAGAGGAATAAACGACATGGAAAGCAAAACCGCAACCCATGACATCGGCCATGCAATGCCGGTGAAATCATCCGAACGTTATGCCATACTCGACATACTGCGCGGACTGGCATTGCTGGGCATAGCATTGGCCAATTTCCCCGAGTTTTCCCTGTATTCTTTCCTCGCAAGCCATACGGCAGAAGCCATGCCGACAGCCCCTCTCGACAAAGCCGTGAATTACCTGCAATATGTGTTCGTCAACGGCAAGTTCTACACCATCTTCTCGCTGCTGTTCGGCATAGGATTCTCCATCATCATCTCCAATGCCGCAAAGAAAGGCGCTGATGGCTTCCGCATATTCTACCGCCGCATGACGGTACTGACCGTAATAGGATTCCTGCACCTCATGTTCATCTGGAGCGGAGACATACTCATGCTCTACGCCCTGCTCGGCATGTTGCTGCCTCTGTTCAGACATGCCTCAGACTGCACTCTGCTCACTTGGGCTGCCGTGCTCCTGGCGTTCCCCGTCGTCATAGACACAGCCACTCAACTGGCCGGAATCTCCCTCTCCGCCCCCGTAGTTGAAATGCAGCAATATTATTGTGAGAAATATGGCATAAACGATGAGAATTTCGCCTACTGGCTGCGCGATGCCGACAACTATGGCGAGGTATTCCAATTTCTCATACAGGGTGCGCTCGTGCGCGTGCAGGAGTTCATAGACGGCAACCGGTATTTCAAGGTCATGGGACTGTTTCTGATAGGATTCTACATTGGCAGACACAAGATGTACGCCGACCTGAAAAAATATCGCACACCGCTGAGACGCATTACGCTCTATGGCTTTACCATCGGCCTGCCGCTGTCTTGCGTCTACGCATGGAGCGCCATGAACGGGCAGCCGTTGGGCAATGCGTTTCACTCGCTGCTCTACTTCGTCAGCGTATTCCCCATGGGCTTTGCGTATGTATCAGGGCTTTGCCTGTGCTACCTACACCGCACCGACAGGAAGATATACCGTCTCATATCGGCACCGGGACGAATGGCTTTGACGTGCTACATTGGACAATCATTGTGCGGCATGACCATATTCTACGGCACAGGTTTCGGACTGGGAGCAGACATGGGACTGACATACGTCACCCTCATCGCCGCCGGAGTATGGCTTGCCGAAGCCATGCTGAGTTTTATCTGGCTGAGATACTGTCGATTCGGCCCGCTCGAATGGATATGGCGGATGCTGACCTACGGAAAGAGATTCGGGTTGATGAAACAACCAGAGGAAAATCGAAGTACCTTTGCAGGCAAATAGACAGACATTGCGCAAATGAACAACACAGGAACGACAGACCGCCTGCTTGCCCTCATACGCGAAGGCAAGCCGCTGACACGTAGCGAACAGATCCACCTGACCGTGCTGCTGAGCATCCCGGCCATAATAACACAGCTGTCGTCCATTGCCATGCAATACATAGACGCCTCTATGGTGGGCAGTCTGGGGGCAAACGCATCAGCGTCCATAGGCCTGATGTCTACCAGCACATGGCTGTTCGGAGGACTGTGTTCGGCCGCAGCCATAGGTTTTTCAGTGCAGGTGGCACATTGCATAGGAGCGGGCGATTGGCAAAGGGCGCGTTCCGTATTGCGGCAGGGCATGACCGCCACACTGCTGTTCAGTCTGGTCATGGCCGCCATAGGAAGCGGCATAAGCGGAGCTTTGCCACGATGGTTGGGAGGCGATGAGATAATACGCCGCGATGCTTCGCTCTACTTCCTCATATACTCGCTGTTCCTGCCTGCGTTGCAGATGAACTATCTGGCCGGAAGCATGCTGAGGTGCAGCGGCAACATGCGCGTGCCAAGCATGACGGGAGTGCTGATGTGCCTGCTCGATGTGGTGTTCAACTTCTTCCTCATCTTCCCCTCGCGCCATGTGTCTTTATTCGGACAGCCGGTATTCATGCCCGGCGCAGGCATGGGAGTGGAAGGTGCGGCGCTCGGCACAGCCCTTGCCGAACTGACTGCCGCAGCAATACTGCTGTGGTATCTTTTTGCCCGTTCATCGGGACTGAACATAAGCAACTGGAAGCCTAAAGACTTCATGCCGCGCCTGCAAGTGCTGAAAAAAGCATTGCACATAGGGCTGCCCATGGGCGTGGAGCACACAGTCATCTGCGGCGCGCAAATCATGACCACTGTCATAGTGGCCCCGCTGGGCATATTCTCCATAGCCGCCAATTCGTTTGCCATAACAGCCGAAAGCCTCTGCTACATGCCCGGCTACGGCATTGCCGATGCAGCCACCACCCTGATAGGACAGAGTCTCGGAGCCGGACGCAAGAAGCTTACCAAGAGCTTCGCATACATCACGGTATTCATGGGCATGGCGGTGATGGGCATCATGGGAGTGGCCATGTACATCTTTGCACCGCAGATAATAGGCATAATGACTCCTGTAGAGGAAATAAGGGAATTGGGAGTGATGGCATTGCGCATAGAGGCGTTCGCAGAACCGATGTTCGCCGCAGCCATAGTGGCCTACGGAGTATTCGTGGGAGCGGCCAATACCCTTGTGCCTTGTCTGATGAACTTCTTCAGCATCTGGGCGGTACGCCTGTCGCTCGCAGCACTGCTCGCACCGTCTATGGGGCTGAAAGGCGTATGGATAGCCATGTGCGTGGAGCTTTGCTTCAGGGGTAGCATATTCCTGCTGAGACTGTGGAAAGGACGATGGATGAAAACCGCATGACACGCTCCGCCATATTCAGTAATTAGGTTTATAACAACTGTAATTTGTCTACACACCGGCACTACCATACATTATATATTTGCAATATGAAAAAAGAGACAAGACACATGAGACGGCTCCATTCGCAATGCCGACATTCATTGTGGCGCCTGTAACATTTGAAAATACAAACTACTAAAAACAGAACATATATGCAATTGATTAAAGACAAAGAGTTCGGCGGCGAACGCCCCCTGTTCGCCTCACACGACCTGCATTTGGACAACGTGACCATACACGAAGGGGAATCGGCCATCAAAGAATGCAGCAACATCATAGCCACCAACTGCCGTTTCGAGGGCAACTATCCATTCTGGCATGTACACGGCTTCACCATAGACCGCTGCTTCTTCGACGTAGGGGGACGCTCCGCACTGTGGTATTCCGACCACCTCAAAATGAAAGACACGCGCATAGACGCACCCAAGATGTTCCGCGAGATGAACGACATCGACATTGAAAACGTAGAGATGAACGATGCCGATGAAGTGTTCTGGCGTTGCAACAGGATAAACATAAAAAACCTGAAACTGCATGGGGGCACATACCCGTTCATGTTCAGCAACGACATCTACATAGACGGGTTGGAAAGCGACAGCAAATACGTATTCCAATATGTGAAAAACGTGGAAATACACCACGCAAAAATCACCACCAAAGATGCATTTTGGGAAGTGGAGAACGTAACCGTCTATGACTCGGAACTCAACGGCGAATACATAGGCTGGCACTCCAGGAATCTGCGTCTGGTGAACTGCCACATCACGGGCGAGCAGCCGCTGTGCTATGCGCACGACCTTATATTGGAAAACTGTACATTCGGCCCCGACTGCGACCGCGCATTCGAATACAGCAGCCTGCAAGCCACAATCAACAGCCCCATAACCAGCGTAAAGAACCCTCTCACCGGATGCATCAGAGCCAAAAGCTTCGGAGAGATCATCATAGACGAGAATCTCAGAGCACCCGGCGATTGCAAGTTTGAAACAATGGAATAATCACTCACCACCGACTGTTATGAAATACGACTTCGATGAAATAATCAACCGCCGCGGCACAAACTCATACAAATGGGACAGCGCGGCAGATGCCAATGTGCTGCCAATGTGGGTGGCCGATATGGACTTCCGCACCGCTCCCGCCATTACCGATGCGCTGAAGCGAAGAGTGGAACACGGCATATTCGGCTATACGCGGGTACCCGATGAATACTACAAAGCAGTGACCGCATGGTTCGCACGCCGCCACAATTGGCCGATACAAAAGGAATGGATGATATACACATCGGGCGTGGTACCTGCCATATCGGCCGTCATCAAAGCATTGACCGTGCCGGGCGACAAGGTGCTGCTCCAGACACCGGTCTACAACTGCTTCTTCTCGTCCATACGCAACAACGGTTGCGAAATAGTGAGCAGCCCTCTCACCTATGCCGGCAACACATACGCCATAGACTTTGAAGACATGGAACGCAAGGCTGCGGACGACAAGGTAAAAGTCATGCTCCTGTGCAATCCGCACAATCCGGCGGGAAGAGTCTGGACAAAAGAGGAACTGACCCGAACAGGCGACATCTGCATGCGGCACGGCGTGACAGTCATTGCAGACGAAATACATTGCGAACTGGTATATCCGGGACACACATACACTCCGTTCGCGTCATTGTCGGAAGACTTTCTGAAACACTCCGTGACATGCGTATCGCCAAGCAAGGCTTTCAACATAGCCGGACTGCAAATAGCCAACATCATTGCAGCCGATGAAAACATACGACAACGCATAGACAAGGCAATAAACATCAATGAAGTATGCGATGTCAACCCGTTTGGAGTACTGGCCACCATAGCTGCCTACAACGATGGCGAAGAATGGCTCACGCAACTGTTGGAATACATTAACGGGAACTACCTATGCATGAAAGACTTCTGCAAGGTTCACCTGCCGCAGTTCCCTATAGCCGAACTGGAAGGCACCTATCTGGTATGGATGGACTGCCGCGCCCTGCATACTCCATCGGAAGAGCTGGAACACCGACTGGTCAATGAAGCCAGGCTATGGCTCAATGCCGGCACCATGTACGGTGCAGAGGGAGAAGGCTTCATGCGGTGGAACATAGCCTGCCCCCGAAAGCAGATGCTCGAAGGCCTGAAACGCTTCAAAGACTTTGCCGACCGCAACAAATAGAAGACAAACCTGAACCCTACACTATCTATCATCACCGCCACTGATGCTTATCCGGTCAGTGGCGGTTTTTCTAAGGCTCTTTCAGCACCTGCCAGTACCCTCCCTTGTCCGGCCCGACACGCCTTATAAGCCCTTCGGCTTTAAGCCTGGCCAGCTGTTTCTCCACAGCTTTGGCTGTAATGCCTATATGCCCGGCAAGGGAGGCAGCGCTCAAAGAACCATCCTGAAGAAGCAACGAAATGATTTTCTCCCTACTTTTCACCTTTTTCTCCCCACTTCCCTGAGTTTTCTCCCCACTTCGGATAAAAAAGACGATAAACAAGGCAATTTTTACCGAAAAAAGTTTTGCCCTATCATTTTTATCACTACATTTGGCGCAGGACAAAACCCCAAGCATAATATGACACGCTTCACAAACAACGCAAACCTTTGGTGGCGTCTCTGCAATCATAAAAATTGTAGAGAAAAGCGGTCGTGCGCAAAGGTGTCGCAACAAATATAAGGACACCTCCACTTGTTAATATTTTTTACGAAAAAGGCTGCTGTACTTTACGGCGGCCTTTTTTGTTTGCCCTATATCACAATCAACTTAAAAAGAAAAACATCATGAAAAGTTATCAAGTCAGTAAAAAAGGTTATTACGGAGCATTCGGAGGCGTGTTCGTGCCGGAAACGCTCCGCCCGTGCGTGGAACAGCTCAGAGACTCATACCTGCGCATCATGAAAAGCAAGGTATTCAAAGACGAGTTTCACCGGCTGCTGCGCGACTATGTGGGGCGTCCCACCCCGCTCACTCCGGCCAAAAGCCTGTCGGAAAGATACGGATGCCGCATCTATCTGAAACGAGAAGACCTGAACCACACCGGAGCGCACAAGATAAACAACGCCATAGGCCAGGCTCTCATAGCGCGACACATGGGCAAAAGACGCATCATTGCCGAAACCGGAGCAGGCCAGCACGGAGTGGCCGCAGCCACAGTATGTGCACTGCTCGGCATGGAATGCACAGTCTACATGGGTAAAGCCGACATGGAGCGGCAACATGCCAACGTGCAACGCATGAAGATGCTGGGAGCCAAAGTAGTAGCAGCCGCATCGGGAAGCATGACACTGAAAGATGCCACCAACGAAGCCATAGACGAATGGAGCAGCCATCCGGCCGACACATACTACATGATAGGTTCGGCTGTAGGCCCGCACCCGTACCCCGACATGGTGGCACGCCTGCAATCGGTCATAAGCAAAGAGATAAAAAAGCAGCTCAGGGAACATGAAGGCCGCGACTATCCCGACTACCTCATAGCCTGCATCGGAGGAGGCAGCAACGCGGCAGGCACCATATACCACTACATTGACGACAAGCGCGTGCAAATAGTGTTGGCCGAAGCAGCAGGCAAAGGCACCGACACACCATTTTCGGCGGCAACGATACATTTGGGCAGACCTGGAGTGCTGCACGGCGCACACACACTGGTGATGCAGGATGACAACGGCACAGTGGCCGAACCGTACTCCATCTCGGCAGGACTGGACTATCCCGGCATAGGCCCCATGCACGCCGACCTCGCCATGCGGCACCGAACCACCGTTCTCGCCATAAACGATGATGAAGCAGTGAAAGCCGCCCTTGCACTGACCCGCACAGAGGGGATAATACCGGCATTGGAATCAGCCCACGCACTCGGAGCACTCGACCATCTGAATTTCCGTCCTGACGACATAGCGGTACTGACCGTATCGGGGCGTGGCGACAAGGACATGGACACATATCTGAAACACATAGAGTAACCCGCTGTCAATCAACATACATTACATATCAGAAAAAGATGTGCGCCATCTTCGGCAAAGATATACGCCATCCCGGGCAAAGATGGCGCACATCCCGGGCAGGGATCGAGCCGATCCCCGGCGGGGGTGCAAAGAGCTATTCCTGCATTGTATAAAAAACGGCCACAAACCAATATGTGACCGCACGATTTTATTCCATATTTCATAAACCGAACTATGCCTTTCAACCTTTTTTGGATTCTATCTTCTTGATGAATCTTGCCGGATTTCCACCCACGACAGTATAAGGCGGCACATCGTGGGTGACCATGAGAAAAGGGGCAGCCCGCACACGGGCAACCCCTCCGAAATCTAATCTACATATATGACAATCACATCCTTTCGGGCACTTCTATGCCGAGCAGCCCCATTGCAAGCGATATGATCTTGCCGATGTTGGCCGAGAGCATCAGGCGGAAGTCTCTCAAACCGGCATTCTGCTCGCGCAAGATGGAGTAGTCGTGATAGAACTGATTGTATTCCTTCACCAAGTCATACGCATAGTTGGCTATGGCGGCAGGGTTGTAGTCTGTTCCGGCTTGTCTGACCACATTTTCAAAATCGGCTATCATCTGTATAAGTCCTTCTTCCTTAGTCGTCAGGCTTATGCTCCTGTCGAGTTTCTCAGGTTTTGCGAGTCCGGTTTCCGCCGCCTTGCGCAACACCGACTGTATGCGGGCATATGCATACTGTATGAAAGGGCCGGTATTGCCGTTGAAGTCTATGGACTCTTTGGGGTTGAATGTCATGTTTTTGGTGGCATCCACTTTCAGTATGAAATATTTCAATGCACCAAGCCCTACTATTCTCGATATTTCCGCAGCCTCATCCGGCTCATAAGAAGCGAGTTTCTCCGAAGAAGAGTCTTTTGCCGTTTCTATCATCTTGTCCATAAGGTCGTCGGCATCGACCACCGTCCCCTCGCGTGACTTCATCTTGCCTTCTGGCAGTTCCACCATGCCATAGGAGAAATGCACGAGGTCTTTGCCCCATTCAAATCCGAGTTTGTCGAGCAATATGGACAGTACTTGGAAATGATAATTCTGCTCATTACCCACCACATATATCATCTTGTTTATGGGGTAATCTTTGAAACGCATCTCGGCCGTTCCGATGTCTTGCGTCATGTACACCGAAGTGCCGTCCGAACGCAGCAACAATTTCTCGTCAAGGCCTTCGGGCTTGAGGTCTGCCCACACGGAACAGTCTTCACGCCTGTAGAATATGCCTTTATCCAATCCGTTCAAGACCTGACGTTTGCCTTCGAGATAGGTCTGCGATTCATAATATATCTTGTCGAAAGACACACCCAGCCTTTTGTAAGTCTCATCGAAACCGGCATAGACCCATTCGTTCATCATGTTCCACAAAGCCCTGACCTGCGGGTCTCCCGCTTCCCATTTCACCAGCATCTCCCTCGCCTCCTGCATCAATGCGGAATGCTGTTCGGCCTCCTCCTTAGTCATGCCCGAAGCCATGAGCTGCTCAAGTTCCGCCTTGTAATGCTTGTCGAATGCCACATAATAGTCGCCCACCAGATGGTCGCCTTTCTTGCCCGAAGAGGCCGGAGTCTCGCCATTGCCGTATTTCTGCCATGCCAACATGGACTTGCAGATATGTATTCCTCTGTCGTTTACGATGTTAGTCCGCACCACCCTGTTGCCGTTGGCCTCCATGATGTTCGACACCGCCCAACCGAGCAATATGTTTCTCATATGCCCCAGATGAAGCGGTTTGTTAGTGTTGGGCGAGGAGTATTCCACCATTACCAGCGGCGCATCCTTGCCCGGTTTCTTTATACCGTATTTTTCCTGCGCATTGATATCCTCCAAAACGTCTATCCAACAGCCGGCCGAGACAGTCAGGTTGAGGAAACCTTTTATGACATTGTATCCGGAGATTGCAGGCTCCGCCGACATAAGACATTCCCCTATCTGACGCCCCGTGTCTTCCGGGCTTTTCCTGGAAATCCTTACAAAAGGAAATACCACAAGCGTGAGATGCCCTTCAAATTCCTTTTTCGTCTTTTGCAGCTGCACATCCTTTTCCGCAATATCTTCACCGTAAAGTTCCTTGACCGCCATGACCACAGATGCGGCTATTCTCTGCTCTATTTTCATTTCTGATACGTAATATATTTAGTTGCAAGTTCTTATTTGTCATGCAAAGATAAATCAAAATCATGTAACGAAATGAATAAACTATACTCATTTTGAGTAAAAACAAAAACAAACCAGCCATATTGTAAACCGGACGCATATTTTTATTACTTTCGTCAAAAGAACCAAAAGCATAAATCGGACATGAGCAACAATCTTCTGAACGACACACTCGTCTACAACGGCAATATATCTGAGAAGACCAAGATAAGCCTGATAACCTATGACAAAGAAACCCTGAAGCGTTTCGAGGGGCATCGGATAGAAGACCTGCGGGACAAGATAGACAGCAACAAAATAAACTGGTTCTTCGTGAGAGGACTGGAAGACACCGCCGCAATAAAAGAACTGTGCGAATACTTCAAGATAAACTTCCTGCTCGCACAAGATGTGCTGAACACCAAACACACGCCCAAAATAGAAGAATACAAGGAATACAACATCATAATCATGAAGCTGTTTGAAAAGGCCTCAGACAGCGGCAAACTCGTCACAAACCAGATAAGCATCATTCAAGGCAGGTATTTCGTAATCACTTTCGCCGAAAAAGACAACGAGATATTCAAAGGCATAGCCCATGCCATAGGCAAAAACATACTCGGAGCAAGGGAAAAGACATCCGATTACCTGCTTTGCATACAGATAAACAGCATCATAGGCAACTATTCCGCACTCACATACAAACTCGACAGACTGCTCGACGACATAGAAGACCGGCTCATGGACCTGAAAATAGAAGACAAGATAGGGCAGGAACTTCATGCCATACGCAGGCAATACATGCTGCTGCGCAAGGCCGTGGCTCCCATAAAAGAGCAGTACGGCAAAGTGCTGCAAAGCGAAAACAGCCTTTACAATGCCGCCAACCGCATGTACTTCAACGACATAAACGACCACATGCGGCTGCTGTCGCAAGACCTGGACATCTGTCGGGAAACATTGTCATCGCTGCTTGACCTGTATCTGTCAAACAACGAGATATACATGAATTCCATAATGAAGAAACTGACAATCGTATCGACCATATTCATCCCCCTGACCTTTCTTGCAGGCATCTGGGGCATGAACTTCGCCAACATGCCGGAACTGTCCTGGCAGTTTGGATATCTGTTCGCATGGGGACTGCTTATTATAATTGGAGTGTCGATATACGTCTACTTCAAATTCAAAAAATGGTTTTAACGAAAAATATATATCGCATTTTCACGTTATATAATAACTGCAACCAACATTAACAGCAAATGTCCAAAATGGAAAAACTCGTTTTCGCTACCAACAACAGACATAAACTCGAAGAAGTGTCGGCCATGACAGGCGGCACGGTAAAGATAGTAAGCCTCGCAGAAATAGGATGCCATGATGACATCCCCGAAACGGCAGACACATTTCAAGGCAACGCCTTGCAGAAAGCCGCATACGTATATGAACATTTCGGCCTGCCATGCTTCGCCGACGACAGCGGACTGGAAGTAGACTGTCTCGAAGGCATACCGGGAGTGCTGTCTGCACGTTATGCCGGTGAACACGGCAACTCCGAAGCCAACATAGCAAAGCTACTCGATGCCATGAAAGGCTCGGAAAACAGAAAAGCCGATTTCAAGACAGTTGTGGCCCTGATACTGCCCGATGGCAAGACCGAGTTTTTCGAAGGCCGGGTGGACGGTGTCATAACTATGGAAAAAAGAGGTGAAGGAGGCTTCGGATACGACCCCATATTCATACCCGACGGATATGACAAGACTTTTGCCGAACTCGGAGAAAACATAAAAAACAAGATAAGCCATCGCGCCAAAGCCATTGCTGCGCTGTGCGAATATCTAAAACGACTGCCGAAATGAAAAGAATCTTATCTGCAATCACAGCAGCAATCATATTCGCCGCCACCGCAACAGCTGCGATCATAGGAGAATGGAAAGCATATCCCGCATACGACAACACGACCAAAGTTGCCATAGCGGGACACAGGATATACGCAGCCAGCAGCGGATTCATCTACTGTTATGACCAGACGGACAACAGCGTCGCGGCATTCAACAAAGTCAACGGCCTGAACGACTACAACGTCTCGGCCATCAGTTACTCATCCCACAGGCAAGCGCTTGTCATAGCATACGCCAACTCAAACATTGATGTGCTGACAAATGACGGGCATGTAATCAACATCCCAGACCTGAAACTGAAAACCATGTCGCAGGACAAGACCATAAACGCCATATACAACGCAGACAAATACTCATACATAGCTACCGGGTTCGGAATATGCGCGGTAGACATATCAAGGGGCGAGATATATGAATCGTACAACATCGATGCAAACACTTACGATGTTGTGCTGGAGGGCTACACTCTTTACGCTGCGACAGAAAACGGCATAATGACAGGCGATATCCGCAAAAACCTGCTTGACAAAAGCAATTGGGAAATGCTGTGCCAAGACAAAGTGAAGCAAATGGCATTTTTCAACGGCACACTCTATTGCAGCATGGAAAACGGGGGGCTGCACAAATGCGACCTGTCGACAGGACGCATTGAACCTGTAAACGCTGCCGCAACGACCTACTCATACCTCAACGTATGCGATGACCGTCTGCTGTTCGGCACCGGTAACCAAGTAAACATGATAACCGAAAACGGAAGCATCATAAAAACAACAATCGACACAGAACTGCAAGATGCCGAATTTTCTGCTTCAGACGGCCTCTTGTGGGGAGCTGTATCCGACAAAGGCCTGTACTCCTACCGGTGGGACGCGGAGACATCAGGCTTCGCACTCAATGCAAGCGAGATAAGACCTGACGGCCCGCTGAGAAACTATTTCTATGACATGAAGTTTGAAAACGGCAAGCTGTTCATCGTGGGCGGCGGATTCGATGGAGTGAAAATATACAATCCGGGAACAGTAATGTTCTACCAAGACGGCAAATGGAGTACGCTGCAAGACGGCGACCCTGTATCGCAACTGGGAGGATACACATATATGAACGTGGTATCGGTGGCGCAAGACCCCACAGACGAGACGCACCACTTCGTAGGCTCCGCTTTCGGAGGACTGTATGAATTCAAAGACGGGATTGCCGTCAACCTCTACTCATGCGACAACTCCCCCCTGGAGTCGGCAAGCCAGAACAACAGGCAGCTGACACGCGCCGGGGCATTGAACTATGACCGTTACAACAACCTGTGGCTGACCAACTCTTCAGGCACAGAGCCAATCAAGGCGATAAAGCCGGACGGCACATGGGTATCGCTCCCGTTCATGGAAATATCCGGATTCCCAACACTTGACAAAATGATAATAGATAGCAGAGGCTGGCTGTGGGGGACATCCAGATTCTCAGAAGAAGGCATATACTGCATAGATTACAACGGCACGGTAGACAATTTTTCCGATGACAGATATGCCTTTCTCGGAACATACATCAACCAAGACGGCGCAAGTACCAGCGCACGTACCTACGACATCTGCGAAGACCGCGACGGCGACATCTGGATAGGAACGGAATCAGGGCCTTTCGTCATATACAATGCCGAAATACTGCCCGAAGCAGACCCGTCCACTTTCCAGGTGACACAAATCAAAATACCGAGAAATGACGGGAGCAACCTCGCCGACTTCCTTTTGTCGGGAGAAAGAATCAACGTGATAAAAGTGGACGGAGCCAACAGGAAGTGGATAGGCACGGAAAACACAGGTCTGTATCTCATCAGCGCAGACGGACAAGAAATGATTCACCACTTCGATGAGACCAACAGCCCGCTCTTCGGCAATGCCATCCGAAGCCTCGCCATAGACAACAGCACCGGAGAGGTCTTCATAGGCACTGACTACGGACTGCTGTCATACATGAGCGATGCCACAGAGCCGCAACCGTCATTCAATGACGAAATATACGCATACCCCAATCCGGTAGAACCAGGATATGAAGATGTCATAGCCATAAAAGGACTTGTGGAAGACACCGATGTGAAGATAACCGACACGGCGGCAAGGGTCATCGCACAGGGCAAGTCAAACGGAGGCATGTTCGCATGGGACGGACGCGATGCTTCAGGACGCCTTGTACCTACCGGCATCTATCTCGTCTTTGCCGCAGACGCATCGGGCAAGAGCGGAATAGTGACAAAGATAACAGTGATAAGATAACCCACGCATGACACAAGAAAGGCCGGACTGTATGGCATTTGCCTCGCCGTCCGGCCTTTCTCTATTTGATTTCACAACAGTTTCAGAATCTTACCTTGATGCTTTCCCCACCGCACTTCAGCACATAAAGGCCATGGGCCGGGAGAGTGAAACGGGCAACACCATCGGCCGTCATGTCTCCGCATTGTTTACGCCCGGCCGTATCGAACAGTTCCGGAACATCGTTGCCGAATCCTGTCACGACAAGGCAGTCGCCGTCAAGCCTGTAAGCAAAATTCATCTTCCCGTCTTCCACCGACACCGGCACGTCCACTTCCTTTATATCGAAGAAATCGCCCCAGCCATAAGCAAGCCAATAGTCATTGTACGTACCTTTGGGAACATACAGGGTAGCGGTCTTGGTTATCTCATCCGGGAAAAAATCCAATTCAGGCGGGACTGCAGCATATACATACACCTCTTTGACATCCTTTATAGTCTGGAATGCCCCCACGACCGTCTTTATCGTCGCAGGCAATATGATTTTCTCAAGAGAGACATCCCTGAACGCACGTTCATCAACAGTATCCACCCCATAAGGTATCTCATATTCAAGCACTTTTTTCTTTACCGGGAACTGCATAAGCCTGTCAAAGTTCTTAGTGAAAAGCACACCATCAGACGAAGCATACACCGTATTGTCGGGATCGACAGTTATATCTTCAAGCCCGTTTCCATAAATATGTCCGTCTCTTCTGCTAAAAGGCCTGAGCACTTCATATTCGTCAAAAGTCAGTCCTTCCAAAGTGGCAGGCAAATACAACTTTGAAAGTCTGTCACACCCATCAAAAGCCAAACAATTCAAGAATTTTATTCCTCCAAGATCTATCTCATGCAGGTTCGTGCACCCTCTAAAGGAGTACTCACCGATAAACCTGAAATTTTCCGGAATCACAAATGTCTCTAATGCCGTACAATTTTCAAAAGCTTGCGTACCGATACGGAAATCAGGATAATAATCAGGCAGATTCACCCGCTTAAGGCTAGTACAGTTACGAAACGCCTTATCCTCTATTCCGCCACTTTCCCCTTCGGTAATCGTCACTTCCTCAAGGTTGGAGCAGTTCTCAAACCAACCCTCTCGCACATAATCTACACAAATCACTTTTTTCAGGCTGTGACAATTGTAGAACACATACTTTATACCGCCTTCACTAGTGTCAGGGGGATATTGATTACCTGCTATGCTATACGTCCCCACCAAATCATTCCGGTCCGCTTCCAAATAAACAGTTTTGTCATTGGAAGCAAAATTCACGCCTGAAATGTCAAGCGTTTCAAGCTTTCCCGAAGTGGAACTGCCATACTTATCCGAACCGGCCATGTCGCGAAGAAGCATTATGTCAAGCCCGTTCAACGTACCGGTCAGAACCAAATCAGTGATTTGATACTTCTTGGAACTCGCTATCATGCCCGACAACGAACCCGGAGTTTCCAAATGCAGCGTAATAGTCTGCGCCTGCAGCCCTGCCCATATCCCTATGGAACATAAGAATGTCAGTAAAATTTTTCTCATAAATATAAAGTTTTTATTAAACAAAAGAATATACAATATTAGACAAACCACATGAGACGGGAAAACCGCAAAAAACCGTATTGTAACCATTTTGCAAATCCATATATATATTGCAACTAAATGATCAAAAAATCTTTACTCACTGCAAAATATTGCTTCACTTTGCAAACAGCCGTCCGCAAAAGTTGCGTATATTGATGTTATTAAGTAACTTTGCAGCATCAATTAAAAAGATTGCGAATATGAAGATTAAAAGTATTTTAGGTCGTGAGATTCTAGATTCTCGCGGAAATCCTACCGTAGAAGTAGAAGTGGTTTTGGAATCAGGTGTTCGCGGACGCGCGTCAGTGCCATCCGGAGCATCTACCGGAGAACATGAGGCCTTGGAACTCCGTGACGGCGACAAGAAACGCTATGGCGGAAAAGGTGTTCTGAAAGCTGTTGACAACATCAACAAGATTATCGCTCCCGCACTCGTAGGCTGGCCGGTATTGGAACAGCGCGCCATAGACCACAAGATGCTGGAACTCGATGGTACAAAGACCAAATCAAATCTCGGAGCAAACGCCATACTCGGCGTGTCTTTGGCTGTGGCACATGCAGCTGCCGCTTACCTCAACATCCCTCTCTACCGCTACATCGGCGGAGTGAACACTTACGTAATGCCGGTGCCGATGATGAACATCATCAACGGAGGCTCGCATTCTGACGCTCCTATCGCATTCCAGGAATTCATGATCCGTCCGGTAGGCGCACCGTCTTTCCGCGAAGGTCTGAGAATGGGTGCAGAGGTATTCCACGCCCTGAAGAAAGTATTGCACGATCGCGGTCTCAGCACGGCTGTGGGCGATGAGGGTGGTTTTGCACCAACGCTCAACGGAACTGAAGACGCACTCGACTCAATCATCTCTGCCATCAAAGCTGCAGGATACGAACCGGGACGTGACGTGAAAATCGGCATGGACTGCGCTTCTTCAGAGTTCTACAAAGACGGAGTTTACGACTACACCATATTTGAAGGAGAAAAAGGCAAGAAACGTACTTCCGATGAGCAGATTGCATATCTGGAAGAACTTATCAACAAATATCCTATCGACTCCATAGAAGACGGCATGAGCGAAAACGACTGGGAAGGCTGGAAGAAACTCACAGAGAGAATCGGAAACCGTTGCCAGCTCGTGGGTGATGACCTGTTCGTTACCAACGTGGACTTCCTTGCAAAAGGTATCGAAATGGGATGCGCCAACTCTATCCTCATCAAGGTAAACCAGATCGGCTCTTTGAGCGAGACTCTCGATGCCATCGAAATGGCTCACCGTCACGGATACACCACAGTGACTTCACACCGTTCGGGCGAGACAGAAGACTCTACCATAGCCGACATCGCAGTGGCAACCAACAGCGGCCAGATCAAGACCGGTTCTCTGAGCCGTTCAGACCGTATGGCTAAATACAACCAGCTGCTCCGCATAGAGGAAGAACTGAAGAACCTCCCCGTTTACGGATACAAGAGAATAAAATAATCGTACAAGTAAGTGATTATATAGACAAAAGCGGGATGTGCCGGTCGGCACATCCCGCTTGATTTTTTATCATTAGGACATTCGTTTCAGACCACAGAAAAAGATCGGCTCGATACCGGGCAAAGATATACGCCATCTTCCCCCGACACCGAGCCGATCACGACCGAAGATGGCGCACATCCTTGGGGCGGCATCTCCGCATGATAAAATCAAATAATGAGACAAACAGTCAATATCATTTTCCAAACCTTTTCTTCAGCCACAGATAGTATCCAGTGAGGGGCAACAATCCTCCTATGAGAGCGGCAAGGAAATAGAGCGTCTTGGTCAACATGCCGCCCCAACTGCCGGTATGGAAAGCATAAAACCAGCCTTTCAGCGTCTGCGAACGAGGTAATTCGCCATAAGCAGTCACCTTGTCCAATGCTCCTGTTTCAGTGTCGAACGCCACAGTGTCCGTCTTGCGCATGTGCGAGTCAGGATCGGGCTGCACCTGCACATTGCCGCGCCCGAGCTTCACCGACTTATATTTGACATACATGTCTTTCACTCCATCCAACGCCTTGTCCCACACGGCATAGGAGAAAGTTTCCCCGCCTTTGCCGGCAGTCTTTCCGCCATTGCGCACCGCAGTTACAGACGCATGACCGGCAGACGGCTGCTGCCGCACCCCGCCAAACAGACCGTAGGCCGCATCTCTGTACCAGCCGAAAGACCAGGTCAGGCCGGTGAGTGCCATGACGAGCAGAAAGATGGTGGCATAGAAACCGAGAGACACATGCACATCGTACCAGAACCGCCGCCAACCTTTGGAGACCGACACGCCGAGCCTGTTTTTCATGGCCCTGTACGAACGCGGCACCCATATCGCGACACCGCTCACGAGGATAATGACCATGATCAGCGTGGTGACGCCCACAACGACTTTGCCCGCCGATTTCTCCCCTTTGGAGGGAGGAGGGTCGAGCAGCCACCTGTGCAGTTTGCGCATGGTGCTGAAAAATGTACTTGCCTCCACCCAGCCGTTGACCTGTCCGGTATATGGGTTCACACTCAGGCTTTTCCTGCCTGCATTGGCAAAGGAGACCATGCAAGCCTCGTCAGACCGCCCCGAATACTGCATTGCAGAGATGCGCAGCGTATCGGGCATCTGCTCCATGACACGCCTTGCCAGTTCGGACGGGCGCATGGCTTCCGCCCCGTCGGGCACCTCCACGCGGTAAAGTTCGCGATGCAGCAGCCCGGCAATGTCTTTTTCAAACACCAGCATCGCTCCCGAAAAGCAGATGACCGATATTATCAGTCCCAGAGGGATGGAAAGCCAAAGATGTATCTTGGCAAACAACTTTCTCGCAGTCATACAAGACACCGGCCGGTTATTGTTCCGAAGAAAGTTTGCCCACCGCATTCACGCCATCGGCCACAATCTCAAGCCCTTTCACTGCCGAAGCCGATTTCGGGTCTATCTTGTAAAGCGCGGGACGGCTGCCGTCTGTGGTCACCACCGGCATGTAGGCATATCCGCCTTCGCAGAAAGGTATGCCGAAAGATGAAATCGCGCTTTGCTCTGGCAACCCCTCTGTCAGTGTGGTCAGCACGCCTTCCTCGCCCTTGAATATGGCAAGCTCTTTCACCGGCGCACTCTTGCCGCTCATGGTGCCGTCACTATACATTTGCAGCAGGAAGTAATCTTCGGCAATATGCCAGCAGCGGAACATGGGATGCCCGGTGCCCTGCTCCTCCAGATTGACATAATAGCCGGCATCGAAACGGTTCTCGCCCGCCTTTATGCGCACCACTCCCGCAGGCAACCGGCCTGTAACCTTCTTCAGCTCGTCAGACGATGTCGCAGTCCTGCCGTAACCGGGAGAGAACACATAGATGTCGCCATTGTCGGCAGCCCATATAGTCTGGTAATACTGCGACCTCATCCGTCCGCAGGCGAAACCTATCTTGTCGGTCTCAAGGATTACCGGCGTCTCATCGAAATCATCTCCGCTATATATAGCCACGAAAGCCTTGTCGGGATACTGCGTGGAAGGAATCTGTCCGGGAGTATAGCTGCCCGACCCTTGTCCGCCGGTAGTGGTGGTTATGAGTTCCCTGTCGGTAATAAGTTCCGGGAACGTATTCACTCCGTAATGGCTCATGCCCATGGGTACTACAGAGGTGTAAAGTTTGCCGTTGGCCTCCACGAAGCCTGCAAAACTGACAAT
Source organism: Candidatus Avibacteroides excrementipullorum (assembly GCA_018711405.1). Taxonomy (GTDB): domain Bacteria; phylum Bacteroidota; class Bacteroidia; order Bacteroidales; family Bacteroidaceae; genus Avibacteroides; species Avibacteroides excrementipullorum. Next base: position 24,504 of record DVIH01000017.1, read on the forward strand.
CTCGCCGTTGCCCAGAAAGTTTTCCGCGATGTGCGTGCCTGTGGTCGTCTGTCCGGTATAGGCATTCAGGTAGTTGAATTGCAAGTATTTTGCAAAATTGCCCTCGCTGTCTTTCTCCACTGTGCCGTCATTGGTGGAAGCCGTAATCACGTTGTCGCCCCAGATGCCGTATGTGGTTATGCGGTTGAACGTATATGCCCTTGCCTTCTCTATCTGCCCGTTGGCGTTGAGCCTGAACGAAGAACCCGTACCCGCATTGCCGTCATTATATTGCAGGTTGAAGAGGAACTTGTCTTTATAGAACACCCAAGTGCCGTTGTCCGCCTCCACTCCCGATTGCATGGAAGTGACACTGCCGTTGTCAATGGTTTCGGAAGTCAGCAGATAGCTCGCCTCGTCTACTGCCGCAGCCACGACATAACGCTCCACAGCCGTCACAGCTCCGCCCGAGCCTTCGCCTTCTCCGGCATTGTTCCCATTGCTTTCGCCCTCAGGGCCGTTTTTCTCACTGCAAGACACAAATGCCCCGCCCATGCAAAGTGCGGCGGCACAATGTAATAAGAATTTTGTCTTCATAACCTTATCTAAAATATTTACTGATTTATATTAAATGATTGACCAATATATATATTCCTCTACCTGCCCAGCCATACACGCACCTTGCCATAGAATGCCCTGCCGGCCTTTTGCAGGCTGTAGTTGTCATACAGTTTCTCATCGGTGAAGTTCCTGCACTCGAACGAAAAGTTGTACCGCCCGTTCTTCACGCTGTAGCTCACGGTGAGATTGTGCGAAAACTGTTCCGGCACTTTCCTCTTGGACGAGGCATCGCCTATCGACTCCCAGTAGAGCGGGAATTCATGCTGGTAATAGCTGTCGTATGACACCGTCAGGACATTGCCTTTGGCAAACAGGTCGTTCCAGTAGAATGCCGCATCAAAGTTGGCATACCTGTAAGGCTGGTTGGGTATGCGTTGCCCGTAGGTCAGCGACTCCTGCATGGTGCCGCCCGCACGATATTTCTCATCGTTGCGCGCATTCATGTCATTGTAGGTGCCGCCTATGCTGAACCATCGGGAAAACGTGTAACGTGCCGACACATTATATCCTTTGGTCTTCACACGTCCGTGATTTTCGTAGAAGCCGAAACTCATGCCTCCCACTGCATCCAGTCCGCGCCTGATGTAATCTTTCGTGTCGCGGTAGATAAGCCCTCCCTCCACATAGAGGGAATGTTTTCCGAAACTGCCGCCATAGCTGACGTTGAAATTGAAGTTGTCGCTTTTCTCCGGCTTCAAATCCGCTTTTCCCGCCTCCAGGTCTTCATCGCCGAACAGTTCATCGGTGGTAGGCAGACGGTATGCCTTCTCATAAGAGAGCTTGGCCTGCAACTCGGGCATGAAGAAATATGTGCCCGCCGCCCCGTAGCCCAATGAAGATATATGCTTTTTCATCTGCACATAATTGCCTATGCCGTCATCGCTCAAAGAGACCGGACCTTGATTGTACTGGTTGTAATACTTGCCGAATACAGAAAGATTCCATTTCTCTGACGGCATCACCCTGTATGACAGGCCGGAAATGTTTTTCCTCGTTATCTTGGGCATACTGAAGTCAGAAAGTTTGGAACTTCCGGCGATGTAAGACCTTGTGGTACGCTTGAATGTGCTGACCACATGATTGAAAGTGAACACATGCTTGTGGCCTATGCGATAGTTAAGGGTCGCAGTACCGTTCCAGTTGACATTCTTCGACTGGTTGTTCTGGTTGGACTGCTCTCCGGGCGAACCGGTATACTTCTTCTCGCCGCGCCAGTTATATTTATATGAGGCCGTATCGATGTTGTTCGTCATGTTATGATTGTAGTTGGCAGTCAGGGCAAGGTCCAGTCCTTTCACGCCGAGATCGCTTTTCCTGTACTCCAGCGACGGCACGAAAGAATGTCCTTTGCGGTGTTTCTGCCCGAACACGATGTCCTGCTCCACACCGGTCTGTATCTCCTTATAGAAATGAGAGAATGTGAAGCCGAGCATAAACCTGTCTGCCCATTTCCTGTCGGTCACCCCCACCTTGCCTATCACGGCCTCGTTGTGGAAAGTGTCATTGAAACGTTTCAAGCGATATACTTTGCTCTCATCAGTCGATTCTATTATGTCGCCCTCAAATTCCGTGACGTATGTATCCACATAATAATCATTGTCGGAATAGTTCTGGAAAGCATTGATTTCATACGTCAGCCCGTTTTTGAAAGACTGCCCGAAGTTGACATACGACTTGTGAGTATTGAACGAGCCGTATGAATATGATGCATCGGCAAACCAACGTCTCTTGTTCTTATTCGTCACTATGTTGACCACGCCGCCCAAAGCATCCGTGCCGAATCCCACCGGCACCACACCTTTATATACTTCTATCCTCTCGGCAAAGTTCACAGGTATGTTGTTGAGGTCGAAAGCCGCGCCCGCTCCCTCCTGAGGCACGCCGTCAATGAATATCTTCACATGCTTGCCGCTGAAGCCGTCGAGCATGAGCTGCATGTCAGAACCCACGCCGCCCGATTCGCGCAGCTTCAGTCCCGGCAAACGATTCAAAGCCTCGCTCAGGTTTTTGGTGGAATTGTGCATTTCCTTAGTGTCGACCGCCACCGCATTGAACGCCGACCGCTTCACACGCCCCACGCCCGAAGACACCACTACCACCTCATCGAGCGACATCACGCTCTGCTCTATCCTGACGTGCACCTTATGCCTTTCTCCGGCTCTCAGTTTCACCTTGCGCTCCACCGTCTCATAGCCTACGGCCGAAACCACAAGCACATAATCGCCTTGAGGAGCTTTCATGCGAAACACGCCCTCCTCATCGGAGGTGCATCCGTATGTGGTCCCTTTCAGATAAACAGTAGCGAAATCAAGAGGAGAATCATCTTCAGTAGAAATTATCTTGCCCGAAATGTATGAAATGCCGCGCTCTTTCTCTCCATGATGTCTGCCGTGCTCATGACGTCCGTGATACTGGGCGTAAGCCGGCAGCAAACTTACAAAGGCTATCAGTATAAAAACAGTTCTGCCGATAAATGTCTTTGTCATTTCTTAAAAATCCTTGCTTATGCATCTTTGTTTTTTCACGGTGCAAAAATACTGCGGCAAGGAAAGCCCCGCAATCACCGATTTTAGGTATTAGGCACGCGGCCGGTAACCATATTCAGCTACCGGCAAGGACTTCATGACATGAGCAGCAGGCTCACAGCCATGACAGCCATGCCCGTCACCACACCAATGATGCCCAAATGGTGATGGCCGTATTTCTCCGTGCCCGGCAACAGCTCATCAAACGAGATGAACACCATTATGCCCGACACAAACGCCAGCAACAGAGCATTCACGACAGGAGTCCAAAACGGCAGCAGAAAAAGGAATCCCACAAGCGCACCCACCGGTTCGGCCATGCCCGAGAGGGCAGAATAGACAAAAGCCTTCCTCCTCGACCCTGTGGCGTGGTATATGGGCACCGACACGGCTATGCCCTCCGGTATGTTGTGTATGGCAATGGCAAACATGATGGGCACGGCTATGCTCATGTCCGACAAGGCCGAGCCGAACGTGGCCATGCCTTCCGGGAAATTATGGATGCCTATGGCAAGAGCCATCATCACGCCCGTGCGTTTCAGTCTGCCCCCCTTACGGTACTCTTCGCTGTCGTGCATCTCATGCGGATTCTCATCACCGGGCACGAGAAAGTCGATCAATGCTATCACGGCTATCCCCGCGAAGAATGCCAGCAGCATATATACGGTGGCCTCTTTCTCCATGTACACCTTTTCCAGCAGCGACACGGCTTCGGGCATCAGCTCCATGAAAGATATGTAGATCATCACTCCCGCCGACAAGCCAAGCGACAACGAGAGGAAACGGGTATCGGTATGTTTCGCCACAAAAGCCATCAGGCTGCCTATGCCTGTGGACAGTCCCGCCACAAGAGTCATGCCGAAAGCGATGAGCACAGAATGCATGTCCATATACTTAAAAACTCCTTATCATTAATCAATACATGCCTGCAAATATATCAAACGCAACGGAACAAAAGAAATGCACGACCGCATTTCACGGCAAAATCACCATTTGTCATTAGCCCGGCCGGGGATCGAGCCGATCCCGACCGAAGATGTCCTACATCTTTGCCGAAGATGGCGCACATCCCCGCCGAAGATCGAGCCGATCCCGGGCGGGGGATGAAAAGGCATCACACCTCCGCAAGATTTTAACGTGTAAATCAAGTATTTATACTTTCCGCCATCTCCACACGCACACGGGCGCGCCACACATTCGCAAACCAATATGCAACACATAATTTTGCCAATTCAATAAAAAGGAGTAATTTTGCAACGCTTTATTTGGCACGTCTGTGTGATGGCGGATTAAGCAATTGTTTAATAACTTAATTTAGAGTAACACATCAATGAAAACATTCGGAATCAACGGAACCGTAAGAAACGAGTTCGGAAAAAAAGCCTCAAGAGCTTATCGCAAAGAAGAAGTAGTACCCTGCGAAATCTACGGCAAAGGAGAAAACAGACACATCCTCGTATCCTATGACGAACTGCGCAGAATAGTATTCACCCCCCACATCTATGTAGTAGACATCAACATAGAGGGACAAGACGTGAAGACGATAATAAAAGAAGTACAGTTCCACCCTGTGAAAGATACCATCCTCCACATAGACTTCCTGGAAATAGACGACCAGAAACCTATAGAAATCAACATACCGGTGAAGCTGGAAGGTCTGGCTGACGGTGTAAAAGCCGGCGGTAAGCTCAACCTGCAAAAGAGGTTGCTGAAAGTGAAAGGCCTCTACACCGACATCCCGGAGAAACTGGAAATAGACGTAACCAACCTGAAACTCGGCAAGAGCATACAGGTAGGCGCATTGAACTTCGACAAGCTCGAACTCCTCGATGCAAAAGACGCAGTGGTATGCTCAGTTCAGCTGACACGTGCGGCAAGAGGTGCTGCGGCTGCGGCCAGCGCAGAATAAGACAAAGTGACAGTACATACTTCATAACCAATATTTTGGGCACATGAAATATCTGATAACAGGCTTGGGAAATATTGGCAGCGAATACGAAGGAACACGTCATAACATAGGCTTTATGATATTGGATGCTTTTGCAAAAGCATCCAATATCGTTTTCAAGGACGCACGTTACGGCAGCATAGCCGAGACTTCGGTAAAAGGACGCAAACTGATATTGCTGAAGCCATCCACATATATGAACCTCAGCGGAAACGCCGTGAGATATTACCTGCAAAAAGAGAATATCCCCATCGAAAACCTGCTGGTCGTGGTAGACGACCTCGCCCTGCCGGTAGGCACGCTGCGCATGAGAGGCAAAGGCAGCGACGGAGGGCACAACGGCCTGAAACACATTGCAGCCACGATAGGGACGGAAAACTACGCCCGCCTGAAATTCGGCATAGGCAATGACTTTCCGAAAGGAGGACAAATAGATTTCGTCTTGGGACGGTTCTCGGAAGACGACAAGAAAATCATAGAAGAAAAGGCGGCCACAGCATGCGAAGCCATAAAAAACTTCTGCCTGGCCGGACTGGCCGACACTATGACACGCTATAACAACAAATAAAAACTAAGGAGGACATACACCCATGTCTGAAGCAAGAATAGACAAATGGCTTTGGGCGGCAAGAATATTCAAGACCAGAAGCATTGCATCTGATGCTTGCAAAAAGGGGAAAATATCGGTCAACGGCACACCGGTCAAGCCCTCAAGAACCGTAAAGAGCGGCGATGTCATAAGCGTCAGGAAAAGCCCCATCACCTATTCTTTCAAACTGCTCCAGCCCATAGAGAAAAGAGTGGGAGCAAAACTGATCCCTGAGATATATCAGGACATGACCCCTGCCGAAGAATACGAACGCCTGGAGCTGAGCCGCATAAGCGGATTTGTGGGACGAGCACGCGGCACCGGACGCCCCACCAAGAAAGAAAGAAGGGAACTGGACAATTTCATGCTCCCGGAAATGTATCCCGAATTTGGCGAAGACTTCTTCGACGATGACGAGGAAGACGAGGAAAACATGCAGGAGACAGACTCATAAAGCAAAATCATCATCCGGTTACCATAACCCATAAAAGACAGAACTATGAGCAAAGTGAACAAAACAACCGTATTATTCATTCTGGCAGTCATCCTATGCATCGGCTCCGCCCATGCATCAGGCACCGACTCTCTTACGATAGCATACCCAAAATGCAGTCCGCTGTTCGATTCTGTTTTGAAGAAACAGTCGGAAAGCTTCCGATATGAACTGCCGGAAAGAAGTTTCAAGATTCCGGAAAAAGCCGATGAAAACCTCTACCGGTTGTTTATCCCGCTCACTTTATACAACTCTGTCTACTCCGGCGTGTTCGGATTCCAGATACCCGACACCAACATATATAAGGCCAAACGGCACATCCCGCAGGTAGACTCTCTGCTGACGCAGAAAATGCACGCAAGAAGCGAATACAACCAGTTCATGAGAGAGCTGAGCAACTCCGCACTGATGAACATGTATCTGACAAGACCCGACCTGATATACACCACCGAAGACAAGCTGAACTGCTACAAACGCTTCGACAAAGATGTAATAAAAGAGACGCCCCCGAAAGTAAGGGTCGTGTCGCTATTCACTCCCGAGACAAACATTGTGGACAAGAGCGAAGTATCAAAAGAAATATCGCTGAAAAAGCCCAACTTCTGGAAATTCACCGGGAACGGGGCCATACAGTTGTCGCAAAACAAATTTTCCGACAACTGGAGCTACGAAGGAGAAAGTTCTGCCTATATCATGTCAGACCTTTTGCTCAACATAAACTACAACGACCAGCAACGCATAGAGTTTGACAACAAGATAGAATTCAAAGTAGGACTGACATCGCTGCCATCCGACACGATAAGGAAGTACAACACCTCCTCCGACCTGTTGCGTATAACGTCGAAGTTTGGAATAAAGGCATTCTCCACATGGTTTTACAGCCTTTCGGCAGAGTTCAGCACACAGATGCTCAACACCTATGAGAAAAACTCCACCACGCTCAAGACCGCATTCATGTCTCCGGCAGTGCTGTCGGTCAACTTAGGTATGGACTACAAGATAGACCGCGAAAAGATAGACTTGTCGCTCATGCTGTCGCCCATCTCATATCAGCTGAAATATGTGGCCAACGAGGAAGTGGACAAGACAGCGACAAACATCGGCATAGACCCCGACAAGAAAACAAGCAACAACGCCGGTTCCAAAGTCCTGTTCAACATGACATGGACCATCATCCCGCAGATCGTGTGGACCTCGCGTCTTGAGTATTTCACCAACTACTCGAAGATAGAAGCCAGACTTGAAAACACATTCGACTTCAGGCTCAACCGGTTTCTGTCGGCAAAATTCTTCCTCGACCTGAGATACAACGACCAGGACAAAGATGCCGGCTATAAGCTGCAATACAACGAACTTTTCAGCTTCGGTATCAGCTACAACTGGTAAAAACGCCAAGGTGCGGACAACAAAACATCTGTCTCCTCTGAAAAAAATAACATAAAGCATCTTTTGTTCATAATAATTGATTATTTTTGTGGCAAACTGCAAAGTGCAGTTAGCAATATGGACAATGATGTAGCACATAAAGGAATAGTCGAAAAGATAGAAGGACCGCACGTCTTTGTACGCATAGTCCAAAAGCCCGCTTGCGAATCGTGCGCTGCAAAAAACAGCTGCTCAGTGCACAAAGACAAGACACTGCTCGTAGATGTCATAACCGACCGGCAATTTGAAAAAGGAGAGGCAGTAGTGTTGCGCAGCACGCCGCACATGGAGAAAAAAGCAGTGCTTTGGGCATACATCCTCCCCTTGCTCATCATCATCCTTTCCCTGTTCGTCACCATAAACCTTTCCGGAAAGGAACTGTTGGGAGTGGTGATTTCGCTTTCGAGCATCACCTTATATTACGTGATACTGTATTTTTTCCGAAATAAGATACACAGAAAATTTACTTTCAAGATAGAACATATAGAATAAATCAAAACATCTAAATTATGAACGTAATTCTTTTGGCTGTAATATCTTTAGGGGGGATAGGCATCGTGGCTGCAATCGTGCTGTTTGCTGCCTCCAAGAAGTTTGCCATCTACGAAGACCCCAGGATTGCAAAAGTAGCAGAAGTGCTGCCGCAAGCCAATTGCGGCGGTTGCGGCTATCCGGGCTGCAACGGCTTCGCCGAAGCATGCGTCAAAGCCGGTTCTCTGGAAGGAAAGTTGTGTCCGGTAGGAGGACAGGCCGTCATGGAAAAAGTAGCAGGCATTCTCGGGCTGGATGCCGCAGATGCCACGCCCAAAGTCGCGGTAATCAGATGCAACGGCACATGCGAGAACCGTGCAAAAAACACAGTCTATGACGGCGCACGCACCTGCGCCATCATCTCCGCCACATACGGGGGAGAGACCGGATGCAGTTACGGATGTCTTGGAGCAGGCGACTGCGTGGCCGCATGCCAGTTCGGAGCCATATCAATCAACCCCGAGACCGGAATAGCCGAAGTCGATGAGGAAAAATGCACCGCATGCGGAGCCTGCGTGAAAGCATGTCCGAAAGGCATCATAGAGCTGCGCAACAAAGGCAAGAACAACCGCCGCGTATATGTGTCATGCATGAACAAAGACAAAGGAGCCGTAACACGCAAAGCATGCAACGTGGGATGTATCGGTTGCGGAAAATGTGTAAAGACATGCCCGTTTGAAGCCATCACATTAGCCAACAATCTGGCCTACATCGATTACAACAAATGCAAACTGTGCCGCAAATGCGTGGACGAATGTCCTCAATCGGCCATCATAGCCGTAAACTTCCCGCCGCGCAAACCCAAAGCGGAACAGGATGCTCCCGCTACGGCAGACAATGCAACACAGGCAGAAGCATGAATAAGACAACACAAGTAATAAATCCTATAAACCATATACAATCGTGAAAACATTTAGAATCGGTGGAGTTCACCCTGACGACAAAAAGCTTTCGGCAGGAAAAGCCATAGAAAGACTCGGCCTCCCCCGCCAGGCAGTTTTCCCGTTATCGCAACACATAGGCGCACCGGCAACAGCAGTCGTAAAAAAAGGAGACGAAGTGAAAGTCGGCACCAAAATTGCTGAAGCGGGAGGTTTCGTATCAGCTCCAATATATTCATCCGTTTCGGGCAAAGTAAACAAGATAGACACCGTGACAGATGCAAGCGGATACCGCAAGCCAGCAATATTCATAGATGTGGACGGAGATGAATGGGAAGCATCCATTGACCGCAGCGAAGACATAGTAAAAGAATGTACCCTTTTGCCCGAAGAGATAATAAAGAAAATATCGGCAGCAGGAGTGGTAGGCATGGGAGGAGCATGTTTCCCCACCCATGTCAAACTCAGCCCTCCTCCGGGATGCAAAGCCGACTGCATAATAATAAATGCCGTAGAGTGCGAACCGTATCTCACCGCCGACCACAGGCTCATGCTCGAAAAGCCCGAACAGATTCTTATCGGCGTGACAATACTCATGAAAGCGGCTAAAGTTGACAAAGCATACATAGGCATTGAAAGCAACAAGCCCGATGCCATCGCCCTGATGACACAGAAAGCCGCAGAGTTTCCCGGCATAGAAGTCGTGCCGCTTAAAGTCAAATATCCGCAAGGAGGAGAAAAGCAGCTGATCGATGCAGTCATAGGACGCCAGGTGCCGGCACCTCCGGCCATACCTATCAACGTAGGTGCAATAGTGCAAAACGTAGGTACGGTATATGCCGTCTATGAAGCAGTGCAGAAAAACAAACCACTCTTTGAAAGGATAGTGACAGTGACAGGCAAGTCTCTGAAGACCACGTCCAATTTCCTTGTCCGCATGGGGACACCCATAAGCCAGCTGATAGACGCAGCAGGAGGCATGCCCGAAGACACAGGCAAAGTTATCAGCGGCGGTCCCATGATGGGAAAAGCCCTTGCCGACATAGAGTCGCCGGTCTGCAAAGGCACATCGGGAGTGCTGCTCATCAATGAGAAAGAAGCTGTGCGCCGCGAGCCGTCGCCGTGCATCAGGTGCGCCAAATGCGTCTCGGCCTGCCCCATGGGGCTGGAGCCATATCTCATAGCGACGCTCTCGGTCAACGGCATGTGGGAAAGGCTGGAGAAAGAATCAGTCATGTCGTGCATAGAGTGCGGCTCATGCCAGTTCACCTGCCCGTCGCACCGCCCCATGCTCGATTACATACGTTTAGGAAAAGGAAAAGTCGGAGCTATGATAAAGGCTCGTAACATGAAAAAACAGTAACACATTATGGCAAACAAATTGATAGTTTCGCTTTCGCCGCACGTACACGGAGGAGACACTGTAAGCAAGAATATGTACGGAGTTCTCATAGCGCTCATACCCGCGTTCATAGTTTCCATTGCAGTGTTCGGAGTAGGTGCGTTCATAGTGACATTGACATCGGTTGCGGCCTGCATCTTCTTTGAATGGGCCATAACCAAATACATACTGAAACGCGACAAGACCACCATCCTCGACGGGTCGGCCGCACTTACGGGAGTGCTTCTGGCATTCAACCTGCCATCCAACTTCCCCATATGGATGATAATAATAGGTGCGCTCGTAGCCATAGGAGTGGGCAAGATGACATTCGGCGGACTGGGATGCAACGTATTCAACCCCGCACTCATAGGGCGCGTGTTCCTGCTCATCTCATTCCCGGTGGCAATGACATCGTGGCCGCAGACAGGACAATACGACCTATACACCGATGCAGTGACGGGAGCCACGCCGCTTGCCCTGATGAAAAGCGCAATGCACGGCGATGCCACTGCCCTGCAACAACTGCCCGATGCGCTATCGCTGTTTCTGGGCAACAATCCCGGCTCGCTCGGCGAAGTATCCGCACTCGCGCTGCTCATAGGACTGGCATACATGCTGTGGAAAAAGATCATCACATGGCACATCCCGGTGAGCATCATACTCACGGTATTCGTATTCAGCGGCATCATGCATCTGGTCAACCCTGAGACATACGCCGGCCCGGTGGTGCACATCCTCACGGGCGGACTCATGCTCGGAGCCATATTCATGGCCACCGACTACGTGACGTCGCCCATGTCGCACAAAGGCATGATAATCTACGGCATAGGCATAGGCTTCCTGACTGTGGTAATCCGACTGTTCGGAGCATATCCCGAAGGCATGTCATTCGCCATACTCATCATGAATGCATTCACGCCGCTAATCAACACTTATTTCAAACCTAAAAAATTCGGGGAGGCAAAAACAAAATGAAAAAGCTGGAATCATCACTGAAAAACATGCTCCTCTGCCTTGCCGTGATTACTATTGTCTCCGGCGGGCTGCTCGCTTTGGTCAACGAGAAGACCAAAGGCCCCATAGAAGAAGCCAACAAACAGACGCTTCAGGCAGGACTGAAGGAAGTAATACCCGATTTCGACAACAATCCGGCGGAAGATACGGCATCGGTCGTCATCAATGGGCAGACTTACATTGTATATAAAGCCTACAAAGGAGGCCAATCGGCAGGCGCGGCAGTGGAAAGCTCGGCCGGAGGATTCGGCGGAGACCTGAAAGTGCTCGTAGGCTTCGACAATGATGGGAAAATCACCAACTACCGTCTGCTGGCACACAGCGAGACACCCGGACTCGGATCGAAAGCCGACACATGGTTCAAGAAAGGAGGCAAAGGCGACATCACAGGAATGTCTCCCGCCGACGGCCCGCTGACAGTGAGCAAAGACGGAGGACAGATAGACGCCATAACAGCTTCGACCATCACATCGAGGGCATTCCTCAATGCGGTCAACTCTGCATACGCCGCCTATATGCAACAGGCAGGACAGTCTGTCCCGGCAGATGCCGTAAGCGGAGCTTCAATCAAGTCGGATAATTAACCAATGAAAAAAAGAAAAGATCATGAATAACTTCAAAGTCTTAATAAACGGTATAGTCAAGGAGAATCCCACGTTCGTCCTCCTTCTCGGCATGTGCCCCACATTGGGAACCACATCTTCAGCAATCAACGGCATGGGCATGGGACTTGCCACAGCATTCGTGCTGATATGCTCCAACGTGGCCATATCGGCCATAAAAAACCTGGTGCCCGACATGGTGCGCATCCCCGCCTTCGTAGTGGTGATAGCATCGTTCGTGACCGTCCTGCAAATGCTGATGCAGGCATACGTGCCCGACCTGTATGCCAAGCTCGGCCTGTTCATCCCGCTCATCGTGGTCAACTGCATCCTGCTGGGACGCGCCGAAGCGTTTGCTTCGAAAAACGGCCCCGTGCCGTCATTCTTTGACGGACTGGGCATCGGACTCGGATTCACCATTGCCCTGACGCTGCTCGGAGCCGTAAGGGAACTGCTCGGCACGGGACGCATATTCGACATGCAGGTCTACCCGGAGGAATACGGCATGCTCACTTTCGTGCTCGCACCGGGAGCGTTCATCGCCTTAGGCTTCCTCATAGCCATAGTAAACAGACTGAAAAAAGCCTGACAGTAACATATAAATAAAGGAGAACAATTATGGAATACGTACTTATATTTATAACGGCAATATTCGTAAACAACATAGTGCTGTCGCAGTTTCTCGGCATCTGCCCGTTTCTCGGCGTGTCCAAAAAAGTGGAGACGGCAGCCGGCATGGGCATGGCGGTGGCATTCGTGCTCGTACTGTCCACGCTTGTGACATACCTCATACAGAAACTGCTGCTCGACCCGTTCGATCTGGGCTACTTGCAGACCATAGCATTCATACTCGTCATAGCGGCTTTGGTGCAGATGGTGGAGATAATACTCAAGAAAGTATCGCCCGCACTCTATCAAGCATTGGGAGTGTTCCTGCCGCTCATCACCACCAACTGCTGCATACTCGGTGTAGCCATCCTCGTCATACAGAAAGACTTCGACCTGCTCACCGGAGTCATCTATGCGTTTGCCACAGCACTCGGATTCGCTCTGGCGCTGATAATATTCGCCGGACTGCGCGAACAGCTTGCGCTGGTCAACATCCCCAAAGGCATGCGCGGCATGTCGATAGCCCTTGTCACGGCAGGCCTGCTGGCTATGGCGTTCATGGGATTTTCGGGCGTGGACAAAGGCCTGCAAACCGCACTCGGCATGTAAATCGTCCGCAGACCACACACGGTAAAGATACACAAAAGGCTTGTCCGGCGTTCGGGCAAGCCTTTTGATTTTCAACACCTTCGACAAGCCTTGAAAAGATGTGCGCCATACCTGTCCGGGATGTACGCCATCTTGCCCCGAGATGGCGCACATCCCGGACGAAGATCGAGCCGATCATCGGCAAAGATGGCGTACATCCCGAAAAGGCATAAAAAACAATATCGGGAGACTGCCCCGCTACGGAAACAGTCTCCCGATATCATTAATGCGCTATCCTATATATCAGAATGTGTAATAGAAGCCGAATGACAAGCTGCTGGGGCTGAAATCAAGTCCTGAAAGGCTGCTGCCAAACGCATACTTGTCGCGGTAACCCAAGAAACCGTATTTGGCCACGAAACCGAAATGCTCTGTAGCATTAATAGCGACTCCCGGCTCGATACCTATCTTCACGCCGTTTTCAGCATCGCCGTAATCCTTGTACTTTGCAGTCGAAAATCCGAGACTGCCATCGAGGAAAAGCGACATGATGCCTTTTCTAAGATAGGTGAAACGCGCATAAGGATTAATAGAAAAAGCGTTCAAATTGGAACCTGCCTCAGGATTCATGTGTGAAAAAGCTATTTCACCGCCGATGCCCCACATATCGTTGAAACTGTATCCCACTTCGGGAGCAATCTCAAAGATGTTGACCTTGCTTTCTCCGTCATGAGCGAATGTAAACGAACCGCCCACATACACCTGTGCGCTTGCCACAAGCGCAACAAACGATACCATTACAGATAGAATAAATTTTTTCATAATAATTCTCCTTTCTTATTTTAAATTGATAAAAGATTGATTCAGCTTTTAGTTTGTAAACGCAAAGATATGCATAATTCAATCACAAAACACATCTGAAACGATATTTTGACCTCCCGAAACAAATAATACCGCCTATATATACGAAAGAGGACACGACATATCCGTTTTGGAACATCCCTGCCATCCCGGCGGTGAAACACATTTGTAATGAAAATGTATCCGAATCGTATAAAATACGACTTAACTATGTAACAAAGAAAGAAGACCTTTGCAGCGGAAACAAAAAGATAAGAAAAGATGAAATCAAGACTATTGACATTTACGCTATTTTGCTTTTTAGCTTACGTCTCGGCAGCTGCCATCAACATCAAGGGCAGGGTAACAGACAAGTCGACCAAAGAACCTCTCATAGGGGCCACAGTGATGATAGAAGGCACCACGCACGGAGTGACCACCGACTGGGACGGATACTTTGAGATAGAATCGGAAGAAAACACTTGCATACTCAAAATACAATACGTCTCATACGCAACAGTCACCATAAAGGTAACCGCAGAGACTGCCGGGGAGGAGCTCGCGATTGAGTTGGAGCCCGAGCAGTTGGAGTTACAGGAAGTTATGGTGACTGCACAGGCAAGGAGGAACACAGAGGCGTCGCTCATCAATGCAGCCAGACAAAGCCTGGTGGTGCAAAGCGGAGTCTCGGCGCAACAAATCAAAAAGACACAAGACAGCAATGCATCGGAAGTGATAAAACGAGTGCCAGGCATAAGCATCATAGACGACAAGTTTGTCATGGTCAGAGGACTCGCACAAAGATACAACAATGTATGGATCAACGGCAGCGCGGTGCCGAGCACCGAAGCCGACTCCAGAGCATTCTCATTTGACATCATCCCCTCATCGCAACTCGACAACATGATGATTATAAAATCTCCGGCACCGGAATATCCGGCAGACTTCAGCGGAGGATTCATACTCATAAACACCAAAGACATCCCGTCGGAAAACTCTTTCTCGGTATCGGTAGGCGGAGGCATCAACGATGCCACACACTTCAGCGACTTCTTCTACAACAAACGCAGCGGCACCGACTTCTTGGGCTTTGACAACGGACTGAGAAGCCTGCACGGAGGCATAGGAGCGAAACTGAGACCCATAGCCGGAACGGGAACAGACCTGCTCGGCAACGGACTGAACAACGACTGGAGGGTGAGAAAGATGAAGCCTGTGGCCAACGCATCTTTCAGCATAGGCGTGAACAGATTCTGGGAAAACGAAAGCGGACGTAAGATAGCCTTGCTCGGAGCTTTGAACTACAGCGACTCGTACCAGTCCTTCACCGACATGGAAAACTCCATGTACGGAGCATACGACGAGACCCACGACCAGAGCAACTACCTGAGAAAAAGCACCGACGACCAGTACAACCACAACAACCGGGTGGGAGCCATGCTCAACCTCACATTCGTGCCGGTCAACAACAATAACCGCTTCGAGCTGAAAAACATATTCAACCAGATAGGCAAAGACCGCTACACATACCGCAGCGGCATATCGGCTCAAAGCAACCTGGAAGAAAGCGCGGAATATTATTACAGCAGCCGCACCACATACAACGGACAGTTCACGGCAAAACATCTCTTTGACGACAACAGGCTCAACTGGAACGTGGGTTACGCATACGCCAACCGCAACCTGCCTGACAGACGCAGGTATCTCATCGACAACGCACTCGAAAGCAGCCGTCTGGGACTGACCACAGGCAATGACATAAACAGGGAGTTCACCAAGCTCAACGAACATATATTCTCCGCCAACCTCAACTACGAAAGACAGTTTGCCATAGGCAGCATACAGCCCACCGTCAAAGCCGGAGCATACGGAGAATACAGGACAAGAGACTACAAGACCAGAAGTTTCATCTACAACTGGAACACCTCTTCCAACAGCCTGCCGCAAGGCTTCAGATACATGGACATACCCACCGAACTGATGGACGAGTCAAACTACGGCGCGGACAAGCTCTATCTGCTCGAAGAAGTGAAGATGAGAAACGACTACAGCGGAGACAACATGCTCGGCGCGGCATACGCGGCAATCAACCTGCCGTTCGGGAAATTCAACGTCTACGCCGGACTGAGATTTGAACACAATACGATGAAACTGACGAGCAACACAAGAGACTATGAGGTGAGCCTGCTGGACAAGTACTACCGCAACAACGACATATTCCCGTCGGTGAACGCCACATACAAGCTGAACGACAAGCACCAGCTGCGTCTGGCCTACGGCAAATCGGTGAACAGACCGGAATTCAGGGAAGTGTCATCATCGGTATTCTATGACTTCGACCTGGCCAGCAACGTGCAAGGTAACCCCGACCTGAAGTCATGCTATGTGCACAACCTCGACTTCAGATACGAACTCTACACCGCACCGGGAGAACAGATAAGCATAGCTGCCTTCTTCAAGCACTTTGCCGACCCCATAGAATGGACATACACCGTGACCGGAGGCACAGACATGGTCTATTCATACCAGAACGCGGACAAAGCCATAAGCTACGGCATAGAAGTGGACATAAAGAAAAACCTCGACTTCATGGGCATGAAAGACTTCACTCTGCTCTTCAACGGGTCACTCATAAAGAGCAAAGTAATGTTCTCCAATGACCCCCTCCAAAAAGACAGACCGATGCAGGGACAGTCTCCCTACCTCATCAATGCAGGACTGTTCTACCAGCATCCTGAGACACAGTGGAGCGCAAGCGTCCTTTACAACAGGATAGGAAAAAGACTCGTGGGAGTGGGACGAAGCATGGGCACTAGCAACGATGACATAGTAAACATCCCCGACTCATACGAAATGCCGCGCAACACCATAGACATCAACGTGGGCAAAAACTTCGGAGACCATTGGGAACTGAAATTCGGCATCCGCGACCTGCTGGCAGAAAAGGCATATTTCAAGCAGTTTGCCGATGTGGAACTGAACGATGGAAGCAAAAAGAAAATAGAAGAAATAAACAAATGCTTCAATCCGGGCAGGACATTCAATCTGAGCGTAAGTTTCAAATTCTAAAAAATAAAGAAAACCAATATCAACTAATTTAATCGTAATATGGAAAAAAGAAAATTGAACTTGTTTGGTTACGGATGCCTCATGGCACTCTGCCTCACGGCATTCACATCGTGTGAAGATGAAGGCGGAAACGAAAACGGCGATGACTACAACTGGGGCATCGATGGTGGCATCAGATCGTGCGACAACATCGTATTCGAAGGCAACTGCATCGGTAACGGCGACCAGGAACTGGTATTCAAAGGAAAACAGACTATCGCAAAAGGCACATACCTGCTCAAAGGATGGGTATATGTAGGAGAAGGCTCCGAACTCACCATAGAACCGGGTACCATCATCAAAGGCGACAAGCAGACAAAAGCTGCCCTGATAGTGGAACCGGGAGGAAAACTATTCGCACAAGGCACCAAAGACGAACCCATAGTATTCACCTCTGAAGAACCTGCCGGACAACGCAAACCCGGTGACTGGGGCGGACTCATCATCTGCGGAAAAGCAAGGAACAACCAGAACGAAATGCAGATAGAAGGCGGTCCGAGAACCAAACACGGAGGCAACGATGATGCCGACAACTCGGGCGTGATAAGCTATGTCAGAGTAGAGTTTGCAGGATATCCGTTTGAAAAAGACAAAGAAATAAACGGTGTCACATTCGGCTCCATAGGCAGCGGCACAAAGATAGACCACATACAAGTATCGTACTCCAACGATGACTCATTCGAATGGTTCGGCGGAAAAGCAGATGCGAAATACCTCATTGCCTACAAAGGATGGGACGATGATTTCGATACAGACAACGGATTCTCCGGACATGTGCAGTACGGACTTGTTGTCCGCGACCCGAAACTGGCCGACACATCACAGTCCAACGGATTCGAGTCTGACAACTGCGCCGATGGTGCAACGGTAGACCCGTACACCACAGCAGTATTCAGCAACATCACATTCATCGGTCCTAAAGAAGGCGCGGCAGACTTCCAGAACACAACAGACTACATAAACGGAGGCTCTTACAACCCGAACAACGGTTCCGCTCTCGGAAGGTTCCAGTCTGCCATGCAGATCCGCCGCAGCAGCCGCCTGAACTGTTTCAACTCCATAGCAGTAGGCTTCCCCATCGGACTTATACTCGATGGCGAGAAAGGAAACACACAGCAGATGGCCCAGGAAGGCAACCTGAAACTCCAGAATCTCTGGTTTGCCAACATGGACATACTCGGCAGCGATGCGAACAAACTCTATGAAGATGTTCTCGTCACAGGATATGACGCAGACAAACAGCCCATCAAAGACGAGACACAACCGTCATTCTCCTCCACATTCTTCAGCGCACAGGCAGGAAACAAGAGCGTAAGCAAAGACGAACTGGCATTGACCGGAGCCAACACTATAGAAGGATTGAACGTTAACTTCAAGCCTCAGGCAGGAAGCGGAGTGCTCAACGCAGCATCTTTCAGCGATGAAGCTCTCCAGGAAGGATTCGACCAGGTATCTTACATAGGTGCATTCGATGAATCGGCCGAATGGCTGGAAGGATGGACAAACTTCGATCCTAACAACACGCAATATTGATCTCTTAACTTCGGGTCTGTTCATCGGACTGATTAAATATTTTTATTATCTTTTTGCTTCAGGGGCGGGACGCATGTTCCGCCCTAAAGCATTTCACTGGGAAACAGAGACACCCCGCCGCTTCCCGGCCGCCTTACCCCCTTCCAAACAGAAAAACTGTTAAATATTTACCGCTAAAAAGAGTGGAAAACCATTTATCGCTATATTTGTCATTAATAACAAAGACAGCATAGACATGGCTAAACTATATTTGGTTCCGACGCCTGTGGGCAATCTCGAAGACATGACATTCAGAGCTGTAGAAACTCTGAAAAAGGCCGATCTGGTCCTTGCCGAAGACACAAGGACATCGGGCAACCTCATGAAACATTTCGAGATAAAAAACCAGATGCTGTCTCACCACAAGTTCAACGAACACGGCACCACAGACGGCATAGTGAAACGCATACTGGGCGGTCAGACCATTGCCCTCGTCAGCGATGCGGGTACTCCCGCCATATCAGATCCGGGCTTTCTGCTCGTCAGGGAATGCGTCAAAGCAGGAATAGAGGTGGAATGCCTGCCCGGCCCCACGGCATTCGTCCCCGCACTGGTCGACTCAGGCTTGCCGTGCGACAGGTTCTGCTTCGAGGGATTCCTGCCGCAAAAGAAAGGCCGCGCCACAAGGCTCAACGCACTTGCCGAAGAGCAACGCACCATGATATTCTACGAATCGCCATTCAGGCTTGTAAAGACATTGGAACAGTTTGCCGCCCATTTCGGAGAAGACAGACAATGCTCGGTATCGAGGGAAATATCAAAGATACACGAAGAGACGGTAAGAGGCACAGTCAAGGAACTGATAGAGCATTTCACAGCCAAACCACCTAAAGGCGAAATCGTAATAATCCTGGCGGGCAAGGAAGAAACGGTAAAAAAGAAGTGTAATGAACAAATAAAAACAGAACAATCATGAAAAAGAACCTATTTATCTTATGCGCATGTGTGCTGATGATCACAGCATGCGACAACGGAAAGACAAGCAAGGCTGTACAGGAAAGAGACTCGCTCATGAGCGTGCTCAATCAGAGAGACATGGAGATGGATGAGATGTTTGCCACACTCAACTCCATACAGGACGGCTTCAACCAAATCAACGAAGCGGAAGGCAGAGTGAACCTGGCATCGGGCGAAAACTCCCTGACCGGCAGAGAAAAACTGGAGAGCGACATGAACTTCATCATCAACAAGCTCGCCGAAAACAAGGCACAAATAGAAAAGCTGCAAAAACAAATCAACAGCAATGCCATCAACTCCAAAGAGCTGAAAAAGACTGTGGAGAAACTGACAAAGGAACTTCAGGAAAAAAGCGCGCAAATCGTGGAACTGCAAAAAGAACTTGACGCCAAGAACATACACATAGCACAGCTCGACAGTACGATAAACGTGCTCAACGAAGACATCAATACCCTGAAAAGCGAAAGCGAGACCAAAGACAAGATAGTCGATGCGCAGGACAAGATGATAAACAAGGCATGGTATGTGTTCGGCACCAAAAAGGAACTGAAAAACCACAAGATACTCGATGACGGAGAAGCCCTCAAAAACGGAGACTTCGACAAAGAATACTTCACCGAAATAGACATACGCGATGTAAAGGAAATACCGCTCGTATCAAAGAGGGTATCGGTCAAGACCACACACCCGGAAGGCTCATACGAACTGAAGAAAGACAACAAGGGACAATACGTGCTCGTGATACTCGATGCAAACAAATTCTGGAGCGTATCCAGATATCTTGTAGTGCAGGTGAGATGAAAAACGTGTGACATAACATAACATGCAGAACGGGGCGGGACAGCGTGAAAGACGTTCCGCCCCTGATTTTTACCGCCGCAATGAAAACATACAGAAACATATTTTTCGACCTCGATGACACCCTGTGGGACTTCTCGCGCAACTCCAGAGAAGTGTACGAAAAGCTGTTCCACAAATACGGCTACGACAGATGGTTCGACTCGTTCGACCGCTATTACACCCTGTACAAGGAAGGCAACGACATGCTCTGGGACAAATACGGGAAAGGCGAAATAGACAAGGCAGAACTGAACCGGTTGCGCTTCGCATACCCGTTCCGCCTGTCAGGACAGGACGATGGCGGCACGGCAGAAAGATTCTGCGCCGAAAGCCTGGAAATGATGAAACATCAGCCGCACGCGGTGGAGGGGGCAAAAGAACTGCTTGCCTACCTCAAAGACAAAGGCTACAGACTTTTCATCATCTCCAACGGATTCAGGGAACTGCAAAGCGCGAAACTACATGCTGCCGGACTCGACGGTTTCTTCTCGAAAGTGATACTCTCGGAAGACATCATGATACACAAACCCGACAAGGCCATTTTCCACTTTGCCCTCTCGGCCACGCAGTCAATGCCGGCACAGTCGGTCATGATAGGCGACAATTTCGACACCGACATAACCGGAGCGCGAAATGCAGGCATAGACCAGATATTTTTCAACAGGAAAAGCATAGAAAAGCCCTCATTCACACCCACATACACAGTAGGCCGGCTGACTGAGATAGAAGCCATCCTGTGACATGCCTGACTACGGGGGGAAAAGACCGAGCCGATCCTCGTCCGTTATCGGCTCGGTGTCGGGCAAAGATGGCGTACATATCGGGCGAAGATGGCGCACATCCCCGGCTGGTGCAAAAATGCCGCCCCGCCGTCAGTCGGCGAGACGGTAATCGCCATTGTCCTTTATCAGTTGTATGAGCTTTTCCACAGCCATGTCTTCCGGGATGTTTTTTTCCACGCAGACCTTGCCCTTGTACAGGCTTATCTTGCCGCGTCCCGCCCCCACATATCCGTAGTCGGCATCGGCCATCTCTCCGGGTCCGTTCACGATGCAGCCCATTATGCCTATCTTCAAGCCTTTCAAGTGGCACGTGGCAGCCTTAACGCGGGCTATCGTCTTCTCCAGATCGTAGAGAGTGCGCCCGCAACCCGGACAGGAGATATACTCGGTCTTGGTCATCCTCAGACGGCCTGCCTGCAATATGGCGAAAGCGACCGAGTCGGTCACCGTGCGCGGCAGACTGCCTCCGTTGAGCAGGAAGATGCCGTTGCAAAAGCCATCGAACACGAGAGCGCCCATGTCTGCCGCTGCCTTTATCTGGAGATCTTCGGCCTCATCTTCGGCATAATGCTGAAAAAACACCACAGGAGTCTTGCAGCCTCCGTTCATCAGTTCGTGCACCAGTGCGCGATGCTCACCCGGTCTGTTGGGGTGATTGCTTTGAGAGATGAGCACAATGCTGCGGTCCTCCCTGAGCAAAGACATGACATTGTCATCGAGCGCAACGTAGGTCATGAACATGAACTTCAACTGCGACCGGCAACGGCGGCATTCGTCTGCCGAATCATAAGAAAACACCGGATATGTGTTTTCCTCACCCGTCCATGCCGGATAGTCCACCATATAGGCCTGTCCCGGCCTGCGCACAGCGGGCAAACTGCCGCCTGTATATATATAGTCGGGCCTGCACGATGTGCCGTCCGCCTCATCCGCAGCCCCGTCCGGGTCGAAAGATATGACCACCGGCACATTGCCGCCGCCTATGTTGCCCACATTCCAGGTCTCGCGCGCCGACATGGCAAGCGGGTCGAACCCGGGATATGTCCTGCCGGGTATGGGCATGTGGCCTTCACGCGACACGACATAGTCCACCAGCTTGCGCGCCACAGGTATTTCCTTTTCCGGAGCCTCCGACAAAGACACCCTGACGGTATCTCCGTATCCGTCGGCAAGCAATGCCCCTATGCCAAGAGCAGACTTCACTCGCCCGTCCTCTCCATCGCCGGCTTCGGTCACGCCCAGATGCAGCGGATAGTTCATCCCCTCCTGCTCCATGACGCTCACCAACAGGCGTACACTCTGCACCATCACAGCCGTGTTGGAAGCCTTCACCGAAATGACCACATCGTCAAAACCGGTCTCCCGGCATATCCTGAGAAACTCCATGCAACTCTCCACTATGCCGTGCGGCGTATCTCCGTAACGCGACATGATACGGTCTGACAAAGAACCGTGATTCACGCCTATCCTTATGGCAGTATGGTTGGCGCGGCAGATATCAAGAAACGAGAGGAAACGCTCCCTTAGCCTTTTCAGCTCGGCAGCATACTCCTCATCAGTATATTCTATCTTTTTGAAAGTCCTGGCCGCATCCACGTAGTTGCCCGGATTTATCCTTACTTTTTCAGCATACAGTGCCGCCACATCAGCCACATTTGGGTTGAAATGCACATCGGCCACAAGGGGTGTCATAATGCCCTGCGAGCGCAATGCCGCGTTGATATTTCTCAGGTTTTCAGCCTCCCTTACCCCTTGAGTGGTCAGACGCACATAGTCGGCTCCGGCAGCAATTATCTTTTCCGCCTGCTTCACACACGCTTCGGTGTCTTGCGTGGGAGTGTTGGTCATGGACTGCACCCTTATGGGGTAAACGCCTCCGAGCGGCGTCGCTCCTATGTTGACCACAGAAGTCTCTCTCCTGCGGTAATTGAACAAGTCTTTCATAATCCGCAAATTTATATAGTCAGGTCATAGTTGAAAAACAAAAAAGCACAATGCACGCACTGTGAATGCATGCATCATGCTCCTTTCATTTTACCAAAACAGACAGACTGACATGGGTCAATTTGTCTTAAAACGGAACTGCACTTTCTTCAATTCTTCATTGGCTTTCACAATCTTGTCTTTCAGGCTCTCTTTATAGCGCTCCACCCTCGCCGCTATTTCGCTGTCGCCTACTGCGAGAATCTGCGAAGCCAGTATCGCCGCATTGAGAGAGGCATTGACGCCAACCGTAGCCACCGGTATGCCCGGAGGCATCTGCACTATGGCGAGCAAGGCATCCATGCCGTCCATGCCCGAGTTGATGGGCACTCCCACCACCGGCACGGTGGTCATGGCCGCTATCACTCCCGGCAGATGCGCCGCCATTCCGGCTGCGGCTATTATCACTTTTATCCCGCGCGCCTTTGCACCGCGCGCAAACTTTTCCACTTCGGCAGGAGTCCTGTGTGCAGACAAAGCGTGCATCTCGAAAGGTATCTGCATATCATCCAGATATTTTGCAGCCTTCTCCATGACAGGCAGGTCTGACGTGCTGCCCATTATAATACTAACTATAGGCTCCATATCACTTTATATAATTAAAAAACAATGTATTCTAAATAAATCCTTGCGCCTCGAGTTCACGGGCTATATCCAAAAGTTCGTCATACCACTCGCTCCCGAACCTCCTTATAAGCGGCTCTTTCAGAAACTCATACAGGCGGACATTTTCCTTTTCGCCGAGCGACACCGCGCTGCGGCATACATCCCACCGATGATAGTTCAATGCCTTATACGGCCCGTAATCGCCCACCCTTATAGGATATAGATGGCATGACAAAGGTTTGTAAAAATCTGTTTTGCCAGCCCTGTATGCTTTCTCTACGGCGCAACAACAGCAGCCGTGTGCGTCATAGCATGTAAATACGCAGTCTTTCCCGTTCACTATGGAGGTGACCAGGTCCCCGTCTTTATCCACATAGCACACCCCTTGCCTGCCTATGACTTCCCGCGCCTCAGGAGAAAGGTCTTTTTCCACTACCGGCAAGACCTCTTCCAACTCCGCCACTTCATCAAGCCCAAGCGGTGCTCCGGCATCTCCCTCCACGCAGCATTGCCCCTTGCACGCATTCAGGTCGCAAAGGAACTTCTCGCGAAAGATGTCCATCGAGACAACCACATCGCCTATCTGCACCATCCCAGTCATGCCACGCTCCGCCATCACTCTATATTTTTCTTATACGAACGGCGACGTTTGTGCTGCACATGGTCGAAATATTGCCACTGCGCCTGCACTTTGCCATTGTCTTCCAGTTCCGGATTACTCTCGGCGTAGACCACTCCCTTGCGCTGGAACACCGGTATCAAGTCGTAAAACAAAAGGGCATTGACTCCTTTGTTCTGATATTCCGGCTTGACAGCAACCAAAAGTAGGTCTATGATTTTCGGTTTTGAGAACCTCAGCGCTCTGATTATGTGATACCAGCCGAACGGGAAGAAGCGTCCTTTGGCTTTCTGCAGGGCTTTCGACAATGAAGGCATGGCTATGCCTACGCCCACAAGCGTACCTTTGCCATCGGTTATCAACGTGACCATGTCCAGATCTACCACAGGCAGATACATGTCTATATATTGCTCTATCTGCTGTTCCGTCAGTTCGGAAAAGCCGTACAAATCCTTATAAGCCTCGTTGAGCAGTCTGAATATCTCCTGCCCGTATTCTTCGGCGATCTTTTTCCCCGATTTGTATTTCTTTATGTGAAGACCGTATTTCTTCATTACGATCTCTGATATCCTCCTATGCTTTTCGGGCATTTCTTCAGGCACATATACCTTGAATTCCACCCAATCGGCCTCTTTCTCGAAACCGAGAGATTCGTAATAATCAGCATAATAAGGATAATTGTAGATGGAACTCATCGTGCCAAGTTGGTCAAAGCCCTCGACCAACGCCCCTTCGGGATCGAAATCGGTAAAGCCCAACGGACCCACAATCTTGTTCATGCCTCTTTCCCGGCCCCAGTCTTCCACAGTCCGCAGCAAGGCTTTTGCCACTTCCCTGTCTTCAATGAAATCGATGAAACCGAACCTTACGGTTTTCTCGTTCTCTTTTTCATTGGAACGGGTATTTATTATGGCTGCCACACGACCGGCTATCTTTCCGTCTTTATAAGCCAGAAAATATTCCGCCTCACAGAATTGCAACGCGGCATTTTTGCGTCCCAACGTGTCAAGCATGTCCGAATACAACTCCGGCACGGCATATTCGTTGTGCTTATAAAGCTCATAATTGAAACGGATAAAGTTTTTCAGATCTTTCTTGTCCGCTACCTTCTTTATCGTTATTGCCATCTTCTTAACATGTAAATAGATTGCAAAAATAGTAAAAATATATAATTACCGATTTTCCTGCACAAGAATATGTGCAAACGACTGTGATTTTGCCACATAACACAATAAAAAAAATCGGCTCTGCCCGACTGAGGCAGAACCGATTTTCACCGGAAAAGACCTACTTGTCAGAGTTTCCACTCCACTCCGTCTTTCGTGTCTTTTATAGTGAAACCCAACTGTGTCAATTCGTTGCGGATACGGTCTGACAATGCCCAGTTCTTTTCCGCTTTGGCCTGACCTCTTATGTCAAGAAGCATGTCAACCGCTCCGGAAAAGGCTTTAAGCGACTTGTCATCTCCATCCCGCTGCTCTTTCAATCCCAATACATCGAACATGAAAGTATGGAATGTGTCTTTCAGTTCTGCCAAACCGTCTGCATCTATTGTCAAAGTTCCCGATGCAATACTGTTGATCTGTTTTGCCGCATCAAACAAATGCGAAATGACTATAGGAGTATTGAGATCATCATTCATTGCCTCATAGCATTTGCTCCGCAAATCCTTCACATCGGCTGTCGCAGAAGCCGCCGGAGAAATCCTGCCCAATGCATTCCACGCATCGGTCAGCCTTTGCAAACCTTTCTCTGCCGCCTGGAGAGCATCATTGCTGAAATCCACCGTACTGCGATAATGAGCTTGCAAGATGAAGAAACGTATGGTCATCGGAGAATACGCCTGCGCAAGTTTCTCATTGCTGCCGGTAAAAAATTCATCGAGGGTAATAAAGTTGCCCAACGACTTGCCCATCTTCTGCCCATTGATAGTTATCATGTTGTTGTGCATCCAGTAGCGCACCATAGGCTTTTCCTGCGAAGCCACAGCCTGAGCTATCTCGCATTCATGGTGCGGGAAAATCAGGTCCATGCCTCCTCCGTGTATGTCAAACTCGGAACCAAGATATTTGCGTCCCATCGCGGTGCATTCGCAATGCCAGCCCGGAAAGCCGTTGCCCCAAGGCGAAGGCCAACGCATGATATGCTCAGGCTGCGCATTTTTCCACAAGGCGAAATCGGCCGGATTATGTTTCTCGCTCTGTCCGTCAAGTTCTCTTGTGGTATTCAGCATTTCATCCAGATTGCGTCCCGACAATATGCCGTAATGATGCTTCTCGTTGTATTTCTTCACATCGAAATATACAGATCCGCAACTTTCATAGGCGTACCCGTTGTCGAGAATCTTCTTTACCAGTTCTATCTGCTCTATGATATGCCCTGAAGCAAGCGGTTCTATGCTCGGCGGAAGCACATTCAGGTCTTCCATTGCACGATGGTATCGGTTCATGTAATATTGCGCCACTTCCATCGGTTCAAGCTGTTCGAGACGGGCTTTCTTTGCAATCTTATCCTCGCCGTCATCGGAGTCATATTCCAGATGCCCCACATCGGTAATGTTGCGCACATATCTCACTTTATATCCTATATGCTTCAGATAGCGGAAAAGTATATCGAAAGTTATCGCCGGACGCGCATGACCGAGATGCGCATCCCCGTACACGGTAGGGCCGCAGACATACATGCCCACATTGGGGGCATGAAGAGGTACGAATTCCTCTTTCTTACGTGTCAGAGTATTGTATATAACCAGTTTTTCCATACCTTATTTATATTGTTTTAATCAGTGCAAAAGTACAAAAAAAAGTGAAACGCCCATTTTCCGGCCAGCCATAAATCAAGATATATAACAACAAGAAAAAGTTATTTGAGTTTTTATTGTACTTTTGCAGTTTGTTAATGTCTTAATACAAATCAGAAAACCAAATATATGTCAAACGAATTATTCTCTTCATTGCCATACAAAGTGGCAGACATTGCATTAGCCGATTTCGGTCGTAAAGAACTTGACATGGCTGAAAAAGAAATGCCGGGACTCATGGCCCTGCGCGAAAAATACGGAAAACAAAAGCCGCTGAAAGGAGCAAGAATCACAGGCAGCCTCCACATGACCATACAGACCGCAGTACTCATAGAGACACTGGCGGAACTCGGCGCCGAAGTGCGCTGGTGCTCATGCAACATATACTCAACACAAGACCATGCCGCAGCAGCTATGGCAGCAAGAGGCATTCCCGTATTCGCATGGAAAGGCGAAACTTTGGCCGAATACTGGTGGTGCACGCTTCAGGCTCTGACGTTTCCCGGAGGAAAAGGTCCCAACGTCATAGTAGACGATGGAGGCGATGCCACGCTCATGATACACAAGGGAGTGGAGGCGGAAGAAAACCCGGCATGCCTGGACGGTGAAGTTGAGGCAGAGGACGAAAGAGAACTATTCTCCATCCTGAAGAAAACGCTGGCCGAAAACAAAGGCATGTGGCACAACATGATTCCTGAAATCAGAGGAGTATCGGAAGAGACCACAACAGGAGTGCACCGCCTCTATCAGATGAAAGAACAAGGCAAGTTGCTCTTCCCTGCGTTCAACGTGAACGACTCAGTGACAAAATCAAAGTTCGACAATCTGTACGGCTGCCGCGAATCATTGGCCGACGGGATAAAACGCGCCACAGATGTGATGATAGCCGGAAAGGTGGTAGTGGTCTGCGGATATGGAGATGTAGGCAAAGGATGCGCACACTCCATGCGCTCATACGGTGCCAGAGTCATAGTGACGGAAATAGACCCGATATGCGCACTCCAGGCTGCCATGGAAGGATTTGAAGTGACAACAGTGGAAGAAGCCCTGAAAGAAGGAAACATATTCGTGACTTGTACAGGCAACTGCGACATAATCACCATAGAGCACATGGAGAAGATGAACGATCAGGCCATTGTATGCAACATCGGCCACTTCGACAACGAAATCCAGGTGGACAAACTCATGCACTATCCGGGAATACGCTGCGTGAACATCAAACCGCAAGTCGACAGATATTTCTTTCCCGACGGACATTCCATAATACTTCTGGCTTCGGGACGCCTCGTCAATCTGGGCTGTGCCACAGGACACCCCTCGTTCGTAATGAGCAACTCTTTCACCAATCAGACACTGGCGCAGATAGAATTGTTCAACAACAGATACGAAACCGACGTATACAGACTGCCGAAACATCTGGACGAAGAAGTGGCAAGACTGCACCTTGCACGCATAGGTGTGAAACTCACTACTCTGACAAAAAAACAGGCAGACTACATAGGAGTAAACGTGGACGGGCCATACAAAGCAGAACACTACAGATATTGACATAACAATGAAAACCCAACTCGACTTAAAAAAAATCCTGCCGGATGCAATTGCTGTAATAGCATTCATCATCATATCGTTCTGCTATTTCATGCCGGCCATCACCGAAGGCCGGGTGTTGCAACAGGCCGACATTGTAGGCACCGTAGGGGCAGGAGAAGAAGCCGCCGAATATTACGAATCGCACGGAGAGAGGACCAGATGGACCAACGGGCTTTTCGGAGGTATGCCGACCTACCAGATTGCGCCATCGTATGACAGCACTGACGCACTCAAAGGCGTGGTCAAGGCCTACCACCTATGGCTTCCGGAATATGTATGGCTCGTCTTCGTCATGCTCATCGGCTTCTACATCATGCTCAGGGTCATGGGCATGAAGTCATGGCTGTCGGCGCTTGGAGCCATAGTCTGGGCTTTCTCCTCATATTTCTTCATCATCATTGCGGCAGGACACCTGTGGAAATTTTTTGTTTTGGCGTACATTCCTCCCACGATTGCCGGAATCATCCTGACCTACAAAGGCAAATATCTGGCCGGAGGCATCATGACCGCCTTTTTCATGGCCATACAGATACTGTCCAACCATGTACAGATGACATATTACTCCATGTTCATCATTGCCGCAATGGTCATAGCCTATTTCATAGAAGCATACAAGAAACATGAACTCAACAGATTCTTCAAGGCAAGCGCGGTGGTGGCGGCAGCCGTCTGCATAGGTGCGCTTGTCAATCTGTCCAACCTGTATCACACATACGAATACAGCAAACACACCATGCGCGGAGGCAGCGAGCTGTCTACCGAAACCGACAACAACCGCACGGGACACGGACTCGACCGCGACTACATAGTGCAATGGAGCTACGGCATAGGCGAAACATTCTCACTGCTTGTTCCAAACGTGAAAGGAGGAGCCTCCGTGCCTCTTGCAGCAAACGAGACGGCTATGGAGAAAGCCGACAGCAGATTCATGCCGCTATATCAAGGCATGAGCCAGTACTGGGGAGAACAGCCGTTCACCAGCGGCCCTGTCTATGTGGGAGCTTTTGTGGTGATGCTCGCCATACTTGCCCTGTTCATAGTGAAAGGGCCGATGAAATGGGCATTGTTCATAGTCACCCTGCTGTCGTTCATGCTGTCGTGGGGAAAGAACATGATGTGGTTCACCAACCTGTTTATCGACTGGTTTCCCATGTATGCCAAGTTCCGTTCGGTATCGTCTATCCTCGTCATAGCCGAATTCACTATACCGTTCCTCGCCATGATGGGGCTGAAAGAGTTGTTCGACCATCCCGACAAGATGAAACAACGCATGAGGTACGCGCTCTACAGCTTCGCCATAGCCGGAGGCATAGCCTTGCTGTTCTGGCTCATGCCGGGTGTATTCTTCGGCGACTACATTTCGGATACCGAATATGCAGCCCTGAACGGGAACAACATAAAGAATGCCCTCGCCTCGATAGGAGCCACGCCCGACATGGTCATAGCCAACCTCAACGACATGCGCGAAGCCATATTCCGCAGCGATGCCATAAGGAGTTTCCTTGTCATACTCATCGGCTCGCTGTTCCTCTTCGCAGGCATGGCAGGCAAGCTGAAACCCATATACGCAGTGATAGGCATGACGGCAGTATGCCTGGCCGACATGTGGAACGTGGACAAACGTTACCTCAACGACAGCCAGTTCGTGCAACCGAAGACGAATGTCAACCTCTTTCCGGAAACCCCTGCCGACAAATACATCCTGCAAGACAAAGCCCTCGACTATCGAGTGCTCAACATGGCAGTATCGACGTTTAATGACAACACCACGTCATACCACCATAAAAGCATAGGCGGCTATCACGCAGCCAAGCTGCAACGTTATGACGACATGATAAGTCATTACATAGTACCCGAAATAGGGGCATTGCAACAGCACTTCATGACCGCCGGACTTGACCTGACTTCATACGACGGAAGGAACACCCAAGTCATCAACATGCTCAACACGAAATATATCATCGTGCCCATAGGCGAAGGCAAGACACTGCCTGTTCCCAATCCGCACGCCATGGGCAATGCATGGTTCGTGGACAATGTGATATATGTGGACAACGCCGACCGGGAAATAGCCGGCATAGCCGACTTTGACATGCGGCATACGGCTGTGGCCGACAAGAAGTTTGAAAGCATTCTCGGCAAAGATTTGGCGGCAAAAGACTCCACCGACAAAATCATCCTGACGGAATACGAGCCAAACAGGTTGGTCTACAAGGTTTCATCCAAGCACGGAGGCCTGGCCGTGTTCTCGGAAATATACTATCCGGAGTGGACTGCCACCATCGATGGCAAGCCGCTCGAAATAGGACGTGTGAACTACATACTGAGAGCTGCAAACATCCCGGCAGGCGAACACACTGTGGAAATGACATTCGACCCGCATTCCATTCACGTGACCGAAGCCATAGCCTGGACAGCCATTGCCATCATAGCGGCAGGCATCGTGGCAGCTATAGCAGTAACGATTGCCAGAAAAAGGAAAAAAGAATAAATAAGGCCAAAAGTCGTCCTCTCTGATAGCCTTTTGGAGAGGACGACTTTTTATCTCCCCCCAACTCTGCCACAACGATATCTTCCATATCAACAGACAAAAAAATACAGACCATGAAAAAAATATTTCTTGCGATAGTAATCGCGTTTGCCATAGGATGCCTGAATGCTTATGCCGCAACAGACAAGAAAACACATGCCAAACTGGATTCCCTCAGACTATGCATAACCAAACTCAACGAGTCTCCGCTCGATGACATTGAGTGCGCATATATGGAGATAGAAATAGGAAATAAGCTAAAAGACAAAAGCATCATCATGCAAGGAAACATCGATTTAGGACGAGGACTGTATGCATTGGGCAAATACGACTTCGCCCTGCAATATGTGCATAAAGCTTTGGACATAAGCGGACAAGTGAAATCGGAGAGCCAGACAGCCGACATCTACAGACTGGCCGGTTCAATATATGCCATGCTCGGCAACGAATTCGACGCAAACAAATATCTCGGTAAAGCATACAAATATTACCATGACCAAAGAGACACGGTCAATATGATAAAGACACAAGGCGGTCTGGCCATATTGTACGGACAAAAGAAAAAATACAAGCAAAGCATAGACCTGTTCAACGAAGTTTATTGGCTGAGCTACAAAATCAATAACAAGACAATGATGCTCAGCACGCTGCTCAACCTCTCGAAAGCCTATCGTCTTTCCGGAGAAACCGACAAAGGGCTGAACACTATAGAACGCATAGAAGTGGAGATACCCGACTCAATCCTCACCGACAGCTATCGAGTGCAATATTTGCTCAATAAAGGGGAACTGCTTTTAAAAAAGAATATGCTGGAACCTGCCAAACTCTGTTTTGAAAATGGGCTGGAGATGACGGAAGGAAGCAGCGACATAAACACACGCATATCTCTGCTCAAAGGATTGGCGGCAATAGGACTGAAGATGGAAGATTTCAAACTGCTGTCCAACTGTTATAGAGACATCTCACATCTGCAAGACTCTCTGGAAGATATTGAGATGAAGAAAAAAATCATGGAAATGGAGTTCATCTATGAAATAACCCAAAAAGACAAAAAGCTGGAAAAGTTGCAACAGCAAGTGATAAGAAACAAATACAGGCTTACGCTGATAGCCATAGGCAGCATTACCGCCCTATGCATTTTACTATGGGTCATCAGAAGAAAAATCAAGTCAAGCAGAAAAGACATTGACTCGCTTAACAACATATTGCTGCAAAAGAAAAAAGAGCTGACAGACATAGCCATCTACCATCATGAAATGAGAAGCATAGTAAACGATGTAATGGAAAATCTGCAAAAGATAGAATCCAACGTTACGACAGACAAAGAAAAGAAAAACATAAGAAAACTCATAATACAACTCAACGAAAGCTTTTCCGACAATTCAAAAGCACAAATATATAATTTCATAGACGACAATTACAGCGACTTCATACAGCGGCTCACACTCAAATATCCAGACCTGGTAGTCTCGGAAAAAAGGATATGCGCAATGCTGCTTATAAATTTTTCCACAAAAGAAATAACCAACGTACTGAACCTTTCGGAAAGGAGCATCAACAACATAAGATCGAAAATACGAAAAAAAATGTCAATACCGGACTATATGTCCATATCAGATTTTCTGAAAAACGTATAAAAACCATATCACTCAGCATTGAGCAGCGACAGAAGCACACATCTGTAAATCAATGCAATAAACATGCAATGATAATAATATTATATCATTTTCTTCCATTTGTTTTGACATTTAATTTTTTTTGCATCAAACGAATCAAAACACATGGAGATTAGTTATATGAAAAAGTTATCATTAGTTTTTGCGTGCACATTGACTGCACAAATGTTATTCACGCCATCGCTCTGCGCACAGCAGGGAGAGACAGTTCCTCACAGAAAAATATATGGTTTTTTTCTCGGGAACTCAGATTTCCAGACAGGTGCCGAAACAGTTTACGGCATAGGGTCTTTATATGCGGATCAGCCGCACGTTACAGAATTGATATATCCGTTTTCCGACAACGAAGCCTTGTATGCGGGCGCAGCGGTAGACGGGATATATTATGGATGCAGCTATGTGTATGAGATGCAAGGACCTCCCTCGCCAGGCAACCTCATAGCCATAGACCTGAACACAAAGGAGCGTACTGACATCGGCCCATGGACCGACACCTCAGACGGAGCATACTCAAATCTCAGAATGCAGGACATGACCTATAGCTATGCCGATGAGACCATGTATGCAGTTGGGTTTGAAATGGGGACATCATCTCTGTTCTCCATCGACCTTGAAACAGGGAAGACTACAAAGACATGCGACCTGTCGAACACCATCGGAGTCATAGCCGCAAACCACGACGGAGAGATCTATGGCATAGACGGCAACTATGGCAGCCTGTATAAAATAAATAAGGAAACCGGTGACATGAGCCTGATATGCGAGACCGGATTAGGCGGGCTTGCACAAAATCAGGGACTTGAATTCGACCACACAGACGGAAGCCTATACTGGTCATGCAATTCCTATGACAAAGACGGAGGAAACGATTTTTATCTGATAAGATTCAAATTGCAGGATAACACTGCAACTTTTGAAGAAATCGGCAAAATAGGCAACCCGCTGGGAGTAGCAAAACTCTCGGGCCTATACATTCCGTTCGTACTCGCAGGAGAAGATGCGCCGGCCAAACCGGAAAACGTGACTATAACACCCGACAGCAACGGACAGCTGAAAGCCACGCTCAGTTGGAACAATCCGGGAAAGACTTTCGGAGGAAAAGAACTGGCCGACATCAAAACGGTCACAATTATCAGAAACAACGAAAGCATAGCCACCATACAGGCCGAAGCTATAAACGAACCTATGCAATGGACAGACGAAAACATCCCGGCGCCGGGCACATACCAATATATAATATATGCGACAAACAGCGTGGGAGACGGTGAGAAAGCATACGCCGCACAATACATAGGAGCCGATGTACCGGCCAAAGTAACGGGCATAACAGCCGAAACGACAGATAACTGCACACAGATATCATTGCAATGGAACAAGGTGGAACAGGGAGAACACGGAGCATTCGTTGACCCGCAATCCATCAGGTATACGGTAAAAAGATATCCAGACGAAAGCATCATTGCCGAAAACATCTCTGAATGCAACGTGACCGACAAAAACATAAAGCGTCTCGCATCATACCATTACGAGATAACAGCATCCAACGAAACGGGAGCGACCAAAGCCTACTCGAATGCTGTGATTGCAGGCCCTGCATTGGCTATGCCCTACATAGAGACATTTGCAGACAACAGCAAGATAGCCAACAACTGGACCGTAGAAGACTCCAACGAAGATTTATATACATGGATATTCTCTTCCGGCGCCGGACAATACACTTTCGGCGATGCCATACCGGCAGCAGAATACTACATCAACCCTACGTTCACACCGCAGGAAATAAACAAAGATGCCAACGAATGGCTGATAACACCGCCACTCCGATTCCAGGCCGGCAAGTCCTATACGCTCACATTCGACTACAGATGCATAACCGATGAAAACATCATCATCACAATGGGCGACCTGAACAATGCAAAAAGCCAGGAAGGCATACAGGAAATAACACTGGAAGCCATAGACATGTCTTCTTCAGACTTCTCCGGATATGAAGTCTCACTGCCCGAAATGTCGGAAGACAAGGTTAAGACCATCGGTTTCAACCTGCTCACCCCGTTCCCGGCCACAATGATGTCGTTCATACAGATTACCAACATTGAAGTAAAGGAAAAAAGCCATGCAATCGATGCTGAAGCCGAAAAGACAGCCGTATCGCTTGCAAACGGTAAAATCATGATAGACGGCAACTTCAAATACGCCGAACTGTATACGATTGAAGGCAAAATGGCCGGCAGAACTACGCTGAGCGAGATTCCGACCGACAACATGGAAAAGGGGATATGGCTCGTAAGGGTAATAACTGGCAACAAAGCCGAAGCATTCAAAATCCAAGTCAGATAAACAATAAAAACATGAGTTGTGCATCAGGGCTTTGTCTTGATGCACAATCTCTTTCGGAGGTGCGCCGGAACGCATGAGATGCAAACGGCAGATGATGCGCACGGCACACCGTATCTAACCAAAAAAGACTACAATATATATATTATGACAATTTCAAAAAAACTGCCGGTCATCGCATTGCTTGCCATCAGTCTGGCACCCGCATGGGCAGCACCGGCCAAGCCAGGACTCATAAAGCACAGACAGCCCGACGGCACTGTCATAAACATACGGCTGTGCGGAGACGAGTTTTTCCATTACTACGAGACCGAAGACGGCATATTGCTCCACAAAGACAAAGACGGATGCATGAGATACGCGGCAGTCTCTCATGACAACCGCATAACCGCAAGCAAATATGCCGCACAGGCACAAGACAAACGGACTCCCGAAGCACTCGAATACATAAGAGGCACAAACCGGACGGAACTCAAAAAAATAATCAAGGAAGAACATCTCGCAAGAAAAACTGCGGCCAACAGGCAGCCCGGCAGCATCCAAAAGAGCTTCCCCACCACAGGCGAAGTCAAAGGACTTGTGATACTGGCCGAATATCAGGACGTGAAATTTTCGGGCAAAGCCACGCAACAAGATTTCGACAGGCTGATGAATGAAGACCACTATTCAGGCGAATTAGCTTTCGGCAGCGTGAAAGACTACTTCAAAAGCCAATCGGACGGCAAACTCGACATACATTTCGATGTAGTAGGCCCGGTGACATTGTCAAAAGACAGAGCATACTACGGTTCTGAAGCAAACGGACGGGAAAAAGTAGATGAAATGGCTGAAGAAGCATGCATCCTCGCCGACAACGGATATGAAATAGACTTTTCGGAATATGACAGCAATAACGATGGATTCGTTGACTTCATCTACATCATCTACGCAGGACACGGACAGGCGCAGGGAGGACCGGAAGAATCGGTATGGCCGCAATCCTCATCTCTCGAATATTCATGCTGGAAGACTTTCGACGGAATGTATCTCGGCAAATATTCATGTTCGTGCGAACTGAGGGGAGCAGACGGTAACGAAATAGACGGCATAGGCACATTCTGCCACGAGTTCAGCCACATACTCGGACTGCCCGACATATACGACCCCGTATATTCGGGATTTGACGGTTTAGGCCATTGGGATGTCATGGACGTAGGCTCATACAACGACGATTCAAAGACACCGGCCGGATATACGGCTATGGACAAATACACGCTCGGCTGGCTCGAACCCGCAGTGCTCGAATCGCCCGAATGCGGAATAACGCTAAAGCCGCTGTCAGAAGCTAACGAAGCATATTTCATAGTGTCGGAACACGATGCCAACGAATATTATACACTTGAAAACAGACAGAACACCGGCTGGGACAGCGCCCTGCCCGGACACGGACTTATCATCTGCCACATACACTACGATGCCGGACTGTGGGCGTCAAACAGGGTAAACACCTCCAGTTCTAAATATGAGCATGTGAAACTCATTGCGGCCGATGGAAAAACCGGTACCGAAACAGAAGCAGGCGATGCATGGCCGGGCACTACCGGCAACAGCGAATTTACCGACACAAGTTCGCCGGCATCAGTATGGCATAACGGCGAGAAGACAGGAAAACCCATCAGAAACATCACCGAACACACCGACGGGACTGTCAGCTTCGACTTCATCAGCCAAGCAGGCCTCACCGACACATACGGAGCAGGAACGGACGAGATGAGAATCATGCAAGACAAAGACGGCATGGAAATAATCACTCCCGGCAAACAGGCAGTCTCCATCTATGCCCTGAGCGGAACCTGCATAGACACATACGAAAACGAATATGCGCATAAAGTAACATTGCCGAAAGGTGTGTACATAATCAAGAGCCGAAACACGGCATTGAAGTTTGCCGTAAACTGAAAAAGACATAGTCTTTCATCCCCGAAAAGGATGTGCGCCATCTTCGCCCGGGATGGCGCACATCCCGACCCCATACCGAGCCGATCCTCCTCAGGTATCGGCTCGATCTTTTCCGGCACTTTTGCAGCCGGTCGGCAATATCGGTCTATCCCCCTCTCACTGAGACATATACGGCATAGCAGGTGGAGGCGGAAACCGGAGTGAGACAGACATTGCCCGACACGAGCCTGCCGCATTCCATCACCGGAACGCTCTCACGCATCACGGCATCGCGCCACTGCAACAGTTCCCCGCAAGAGCGGAAGCCTACTATTTTCAATATCCCCGCCGAACCTTCGGCCAGATAACGTTCGCGGAACAACCCCGCAAGCACCCCCATGTTCATGCGCAAGTTCAACTCCACGCAAGGATGCAGGAAACAACTCCCGGCATCATCATCCCGGCAAACCATCATGTCAATGCCGAAATATCCGGCATAATCAAAATCGAACATGCCGGACATAACCCTCACAGCCGTCTCGCGAACAACGTCAAGCACATCCCCGCCCACATAGCGGCACAATATCTTCTCTACCTCATCATCGGGCAACAGCCGGCTGTAGTCGTATCCGCAGTTTTTATCATTGACAAACAGGGAATAGCCGCAAAACCGCACATACCCAGACACATCACGGAAAAACTCCATGGCAAAGTCAGTGACCTTCGTGTAAAAAGGTTCGCATATCACCGCCCCCGTATTCCTTAACCAACGGCTTATGCGCCCGGCCTTATCGCCCTGCAACGGGAGCGAGAAACGACAAAGTCCGCGTCCGCCCGACGACCACAGCTTCTTGGCCACGCCTCCTGCGGCAGGCAGGCCAAGCCCGTCTATCTCTTTCACATCGGTCACAAGATGCCTCCGTCCGCCCGTGCCGCGACAAGCGGAGAGGAGACTGAGCAACTTTATCCCCGTCTCGCGCGAAGACATCCTGCGACAATTATCCAGAAAAGCCTCATCGGGCAACACTCCTGCCGGCAGTCCGGCTGCGGCCAGCCTGCGCACCACAGCCCTGTCCCATCCCCATACCGACACTTCATCCGCGCCGCGCAAGACGGGAGAGACATCCACAGCCGGAGAAAGGCCTTCAACCAATAGCCGGAAACAATCATCGCCGTCACAACTCCCCACAGCATAACCGCCATCGCCATACCACACAGGCAACAACGACAAGTCTTCCTCCATCTTAGCGACCGCAGCCGACGGCATATAATAAGGGCTGTTCACCGCCAAAGCATCATCGGTATCGGGATTGAACACATAAAGTTTCATACAAACAGAAAAAAATAACAGC